>JAFVYP010000176.1 GCA_017508555.1 Lentisphaeria bacterium | reverse complement strand
GCCGCAGCAGCGGGTCATGGCAGCGGGGGAGCGCTGTATCGAGTGCAGCTGCACCGATAAAAAGAACTGCAAACTGCGCAAGCACGCGGATGAATACAACTGCGATCCCGAAGAGATCAAAGGGGAGCGTCTTGCAGTCTCTTATGATACGCGTCATCCTCTTATCATTCAGGACCGCGGCAAGTGCATCAAGTGCGGAACCTGCGTCAAGATCTGTAAAGAGGTGGTCAACAAGACCCTGCTCAGTCTGAAACTGCGCGGATTTTCCACCTCTGTCGGAACAGCCTTTGACGGCGGTTTCCCCGACAGCTGTGCCGAATGCGGTGCCTGTATCGACGCCTGTCCCACCGGTGCGCTTGACTGGCGGAACAAAGCGTAAGGCTTCTGTTTTATGGATAAAAAGGCTGTTGTCTTCACATTGGGCTGCCGTCTCAACTGCGCAGATACAGCCTTGTTGATATCCCGGCTCAAAGAGTCGGGATACGCTGTGCTGTCCGAAGAGGCGCAGGAATTTGACCTTGCAGTCATCAATTCCTGCGCTGTTACGGCGGAGGCTGTGCGTAAAAGCCGTCAGGTTTTGAGAAAGCTGCGCAAGCAGCACCCGGGCAGTCAGTTTCTTGTGACCGGCTGTGCCGCAGAGCTTTCCGGAGAGCAATTCAAAGCTGACGGCGCGGATTGGGTTTTGACCAATCCTGACAAAAAAGATCTTTCCGCCATTCTTGCCGGACAACAGGCGCTTAACCGTTTGAGCGGTGAGTTTTCCAGTAATTTCAATGAATTTGTCAATTCCTCCTTTCCTTTCCGCAGCCGTGCGTTTGTCAAGATCCAGGAGGGGTGCAATAATTTCTGTACCTACTGCATCGTTCCCTACGTTCGCGGGCGGGAGCGTTCCCGCAAGTTTGAGGAGGTGCTGGCAGACTGCCGTCAGCTGGTTGCCGCCGGATATCCTGAACTTGTCCTGACCGGGGTCAATACCTGTGCTTATGCCGATGATGGCAGAGAGCTGGGGGATCTTATCCGGGCCGTGGCAGATATCCCCGGCGAATTCAGGATCAGATTAAGCTCCACAGAGCCTCATTTGAATAACCGTAAACTGATCGACGTCATGGCGGAGACCCCAAAAGTCTGCCGATTTCTCCATCTTTCCCTTCAGCACGGGTGCGACAGGATCCTGAAACTGATGAACCGTCATTACAGTTCAGCGGAGTATGCCGATTTTGTTGCAGAGGCCCGGGCCAGGATCCCCGGACTGCATCTGGGCAGCGATGTGATCGCAGGATTTCCCGGAGAGACGGAAGAGGATCATCTTGCCGGACTGGAATTTGTCAAAAAAATGCAGTTTGCCAATCTGCATGTATTCACCTATTCTCCCCGTCCGGGAACACCTGCTGCGGTGATGCCGGAACAGGTCTCAGGTCCGGTCGCCTCCCGCCGTTCCCGTGAGCTGCGCCAGGCCGGAGAGGAAAGCAAAGCTGCTTTTGCCGCTTCGCTGACAGGTCAGGAACAGCAGGTGATCTTTGAGACGGCTGCCAATGGTATGATCCATGGATGGAGTGACAATTATGTGGCGTTCACTATGCCTGAAAATGCCGTTCCTGCCGGACGGATCGTGACCGTCACTGCGACGGCGGAAAACATGCTTGTCAAAAATCCGCTGCAGCCGGTATGAAAAGAGAAAAACATTTTCTTGCCGGGACTTGACTGAAACAGAAAAAACGTTTATATTTTGTTCTGAAGAACAGGACGTAATGAAAGTTACTGCCGGATGATCGGAATAAAAACAGAAGTTCTTTCTTTGGAAAAGAGAGGATCTTTCTTAAAACAGGAAAAAAAGAATGAAGTTTTTCAATATTTGTTTTCTTCTGGCGGCTGCCGTTTGCATCTGCGGACCGCTTCATGCCGCCAAGGAGCGTGCATACAGTGATTCAGAACTGCGCATCATCACCCGTTTGACGGCGTATCTGCTTCACGGCAATCATTATCGTCCGCCGAAATTCGACAAAAATTTATCTTCCCGTTTTTTTGACAGATATTTGGATACCCTTGATCCCCAGCGGATCTATTTTACGCAGGGTGATGTCCGGCGCTTTGAAATGTACCGTTACCGTCTGGGAGAGGCTTTGCAGCGCGGAGAAAACGCTTTTGCTTTTCAACTTTACGCGCTGTACCGTGAACGGCTTGCCGCGTTTATCTCTTTTGCCGAGGAAGAGTGCCGCCGGAAAGTAACATTTACTTCCGATGAATACTGGCAGCTTGAGAGGGATAAGGCTCCCCGTCCTGCTGCGGAAAAAGAGCAGCGTGAATTGTGGCGTTTGAGAGTCAAAAACGATCTGCTCTATTACCGGCTTCTGGATCGGGTCATGGATGAAGACAAACATGAGAAAAAAGATAAAAAACAGGCCGCCGCAGCGGCGGCGTGGAAGTGGGGCGGCGCGACGCCGGAAAAATCTCTGCTCAAACGCCTGCGGGATATTTCCAATGAGGTGATGAAAAAAGACCGGATCGACATATTGGGGATCTATCTCAATACGCTTGCGCAAGTGTATGGACCTCATTCCAATTATTACGCGCCGAAACTTTCTGAAGATTTTGATATCAATATGAGTCTCTCTCTGACGGGGATCGGCGCAACGCTGACAACGGATGACGGATTTATCAAAGTCGTAGCCATTGTTCCCGGCGGACCGGCAGCCCGTCACGGTATGCTCAAGGAGGAGGACCGTATCGCTGTGGCTGTTCAGGAAAATCTTGAAACGACCAATCTGATCGACATGCCTGTATCCCAGGCAGTCCGTTATATCCGCGGGCCTGAAAAGAGCAAGCTCTGTCTGGGACTTCTGACGGACAGGCCGGGAATAAATCCTGTTTCACTCAATACGCTGGCAACGGCGCTCAATTATGTATCTCTGCTCACGGGGCTTCCTGATCTGTCTCCGGCTTTCCCCGAGTGGAGAGGCCGGATCTATCTGCGCCCCTGCGTGATCACCCGGTCGAAAGTGGAGCTGGTTGACAGCGGCGCCAAGGGCGTTGTCAAAGAGGTCAGGACTTCCAGCGGCATCAAAAAGGTGGGGGTGGTTGAGCTGCCTGCATTCTACCATGACTTTTCCGCCATCCGCCGTGGGGAATCCAATGCCAGAAGATGCAGTGTGGATGTTGAAAAGATCCTCAAGAAGTTCAAGGCGCAGCAGGTCGATTCCGTATTGATCGACCTGCGTTACAACGGCGGCGGCAGTCTGCCGGAAGCGATCGAGATGACGGGGCTTTTTATTCCCACAGGTCCGGTGGTCCAGGTGCGTGCCGCCAATGCGCGGACAGAGGTGGAACGTGACAGAAATCCCAAGTGTGTCTATTCCGGACCTCTTGTTATCCTCACCAGTAAACTTTCCGCCTCCGCCAGCGAGATCTTCACGGCGGCTCTTCAGGATTGCTCCCGGGCTGTCGTTGTGGGAGACAGCCGTACTTTCGGCAAAGGAACGATCCTCAAAGTGGAGGATCTTGAGCCTCATTTCCGCTGGCTTGCCCGGAAGATCCCCGCCGGTTCTGTCTCTTTTGAAATGGCCATGTTTTACCGGATCAATGGCGAATCTGTTCAGCAGCTGGGGATCTCTCCTGATATCCGGCTGCCTGCGTTTACCGAGGAACTCAAATACGGCGAGATGTTTCTGCCCAATCATCTGCCCTGGGACAAGATCCCGGCGGTTCCCTGCCGTCACTATGACAAGGGGATCAAAGGCAAAGTCGAACTGCTCAAAAAAGCCTCAGAAAAGCGTATTGCCGCCTCTTCTGATTACAAATTTCTCAACTCCCGCATTGCCAATTACCGGGCCCACAAAAACCGGACAAAGATCAGTTTGATGGAATCCAAACGCTGGGCGGAATACCGCTCAGAAAAAGAGCTCGAGGAGGCCGCTGAACGTCTGACCGCCGGAGATCGGGAAATGAACAAAAAGGATAAGCACAACGATACCGTTCTGAACGAAGCCGTCAATATCGCCGCCGATCTGGCTGCGCTGAAATGATCTTTTGATCCGGACGCGGCGTCTGGCCTTTGATTTGACTTGCCGATTGTTAAGTGTTATATATTTACACACCGATGCTGCACTGACGGGATCGGCATAGAAAAGCGGTTGTCCTTGAACAAAGGACAACCGCGTGTGAGTTTCTGTTTCAGATGATCCTGTTTTATTTGAAAACGATCATTCTGACGCCCCTGGGGGGGAGTTCGCCCTGCCATGAGTGGTCAAGCTGCCATGTGAGTCCGGGGTCAAAGGCATCGTGTCCTGTCAAGCCCGGTTTTGTTTTCAGTTTCTTCAAATCCAGCCGGACATTGATTTTCTGCGTTTTATCTGTGTCATTCAAAACCACCAGCATAAGGCGTCCGGCGTTGGTATATGCCGAGGCGACGATCCGCTCGGAAACCGGAAATACCTTCAAGGCCGGATCATCTGCGTAGTAGGGATGAAATTCAGTCTTTTCGTTCCAGCCCAGTTCATCCTGTGCCTTCCACCAGAGGAAGCTCCAGTGGTCACGAGCCATCAAGTCGGTATCGTGGACCGCCGCCAGACCGATGTAATGCAGGATCGCCTTTTTCCAGACGGGCTTTTGGGGGATCATAGGAACGGTATTTGACAGGGTAATGCAGCTGAAGTCCGCGGGAAAGCTGCGGAATCAGGCTGGTTTTTGTTCCCCAGATGTAAGGTGAAAAAGTTGCGTTGAATGAGGCCGGCGTCAAAATATCATAGTAACCGCCTTTGGCCGCGACCTCATTTTCCTGTCCTTCTCCGCCGTACATGCAGTCTGTAAAACTCTGGAAAGGCATGAATTTGCCCCATTCCGCATGGTAAGTGACCAGAGACTCCGGACTTGTCCGTTTGATCATCCGCCAGATATTCAGCGCTTTTTCTCTGAAAACATCGATCAGAATATGAGTTCTCAGCGCACCGGTGGAGTCCTTCCACAAAGTACAGCCGTGTTTGGTATTGTAACAGGACTCCTCCCACGGGGCGTCAAAGTAAAGATTCTTTGTGCCGGGAATCATCAGCGGATTGTTTTTTCTTGTCAGAAAATCATGGAGATTGTTCAGACGGAAGTTCCGGTAATCAGCTCCGTTGATACATCCTTCGCAATAGGCATTGGGCTTGGTTCCGGTCCAGGTTCCGTAATTCCGGTTGGACTTGATTTGACGCCATTCTTCTTCATACCAGGTCCAGAATGGAGAAAACGGTCCGGTGAAGTTGTAAGCGGTGTAGAAGAACAATACAGGGAACATCCTGTGCTGACTGTAAAAATTCTGCAAATTGCGGAATGGGACTTCTGTTTTGATGTTATCCGGATGCAGATAATTGAAATGTTTCCAGGGGTCGTAGAGCTGCCAGTCTTTTTTGTCCCGCTGGCGCAGCAGTTTGCGGTTCAGGGGTTTGACCGGTGTGACCGTCAGACCGAAGACAAATTCGCGTTCCTTTGAAAAGGTGAATGGCGCGGAGGCCAACAGGAAACGCAAATGTGCAGCTTCTTTATCCCGCTTCATTTCAACATGCCGCATGGTACGGTAATGCCAGTTTTTCAGATTTTCAGCTGTAAAGTTGATGCCGGTGGCGTAATCACCGACCCATATCGCCGGAATAGGCAGCAAAGAGACTGAAAACTGATCGTGGGCCAAACCTGCGATCTTACTGACAGACTGACTGTCGCGGACAAGTTTCAGACGCTCATTTTTCAGAGGAAGTTCATACACAAGCGTTTTGATTTTCAAAGGTTTGACCGGGATCAGTTTCAGGACGATCCGGGCATAGCCGTCAAACGTCACTTTGAGTTTGATCCGGGCTTTCAGCGTTCCGTAATCCACTGTTTTTTCAAACACTGCGTTCAGGATATCTGCATGGACTTTTTTGACGGAAACTGAACGGGGAACAAGTTTTTTGCCATTGAGGCTGAGGGTATCCGGGGCTGCCAGGAGTTCTTTCCCCTGAGAGATCAGAGAGGAAAAAATCACTCCCTTATCCATTTTCAGAGTTCTTCCCCAGATTTTAACAGCATTGTTGTCCGCGGCAACGGGGATCCATCCTCCGGGAGGCAGCTGATCCTTTTGCGGATCGGTATAGGGGGCGATCAGAGGATCGTTTGCCGGCGGCACACGGAGTTCCTGATCCCAGATAAAGGTTTTCTTTCCGTTTTTTCCCAGGTGGGAGATTTTGATAAGATAATCTCCGCTTTTCAGTCGGATGGGAAACAGCAGATCATAATATGTTTTGTCTTCAGGGATCTGCACCTTTTCTGACTGTTGAACTTTACCCTTCAAATCGCAGAAATCCGCCACCGCATAACCGGAACTTTTTCCGTGAAACGCAACAAAAAGCTGCCGTTCCCTGATTTTTGTATAGAGGAATTTGACAGCCAGCGGCTGATTTTTGCGGATATTGGCGCTGCTCCGGAAATATTCCGTACCGTCCTTTTCGAGGACCAGATTTATCTTGAGGTAGTCCGGCATGTGATCCTGCTGAAGAGAGTAGGATCTGTTCAGGTTTGCCTTCAGACGCCTGAATCCGTAATGGAAAGTTGTATCCCTGTCAAAGATCAGGTTGAATCCCCGCGCTTTGCTGACTTTGAGATCCACGGCGTTCCGGGTCAGATCATAGGGCGGCGTCAGACTGACTGTCGGCATGGTGCGGTCCAGGCGCAAACGCAAACCGTCGCGCAAATCGGTATTGCCGGCAGTCAGATTCAGGAGCCATCCTTTGGCGCCCGGTTTCAGTCCAAGCGGCTGCAGGGCGATGGACGCTTTGCCGTTTTTCAGCTTGAAAATATGTTTTTTCCCATTGGGGGAAGTCAGCTCGGCCTGGGCATTACTGACCTGTTTTTTCAGCGAAACATACAAGTATTGATCGTCAAAAGAAAGCGTATATGAATTCTGTCCGACAGCATATTCATCGGTTGCACGGTCAATAAATCCCGAAGCCGTAAACGTATTTTTTCCGTAGGGGACCGTTACAAGTCCTTTGGGGATGATACCCGCAGGTTTATCCTGCTCATAGAGAGATTTTATTTCCTGACGGGCAAGGACGCGGTCAAAGATTTTGAATTCATCGATCAGGCTCAGCCTGCCTTTGTTTTTCAATTTCATTGTTTTCTTATTCTCACCGATCACGAAATCTGTTTTCGGCTCAAAATTTTTCAGGGGGAAACTGATCCTGCGTTCCGTCGCCAGCTGTCCGTCGATGTAAATAGACAGCTGAACGGGGTCCCAGGTGCATACGACATGGTGCCATTCTCCGGCTTTCCACTCTCCCTGCCGGAAGAGCGAAAACAGCCAGAATCCCCGTTCGCCGCGCATAAAGTAAAGAAATTCGCCGACGTGATACTTGTAGATGTAGAAATTATTTTTGCCTGCCCAGGCAGAAAAAAACATGGCGAAAAATCCGGTATCCGTCCCGTTCCAGTTGACGGGATTGACCCAGAAGGAGATCGTCCCCTGTTTCCAATCCAGATTTTGTTTATGGGGATAAGAGACGCCGTGACGGATTTTTTTCCCGTCCATTCCGATAAGCAGGGCTTTGCCTTTGAGTCCTTTGCGGAATTCAGGTGCATGTTCCAGTTTGAAAGTCTTTTTCCCTGCGGCAATAACGGGCGTGACTGTGTCGTTAAAATTGCAGTAAAATGAAGGAGAAATTCCGAAACAGACGGCACATGATGTCAGCAGAAGTGCTGCAATTTTCGTTTTCATGATTGAGATCCTTTTTGACGATATTTGTTCAAATCGTTCAATATTTCCATGATTTCCACTGATTCGGCGCGCCGTTGTAAAGTTTGTATCTCCAGAACCAGGTGTTTGCCGCCTGGGAATATGTCCCTATGCTGCTGTTGTACCAGAAGGGAATCTGATTGCGGCTCAATGTTTTGACATTGCCGGACAAAAAGACGAAATTAGCTGCTGTGTTATGCCGCTTCATCAATGCTGTATCCCAGTCATGGACGGGACTTATCACCACAACACCGATTCCCTCTCCGAAATACATGGTCCTTTCCGGATATTTCAATTCTTCTTTGGGGAGATAATCAGAAGCGCTGGTTCCGGCAAGATAATCATTGATGCCGTAATCGGTTGCTTTATTGTATCCCCAGCCGCGTTTGCCTTTGTAAGATCTGCACAGCAGCATGGAGGGCGTCCCCATGGGCTGCTTATCCGAAGCCTGATAGCCTTTGGCCGGCGGAATAAATCCGGTCATAATCAATAAGACATTGTAAACATTGTTGCCGGCGGTGGCGTGATCGAGAATGGTAAAAGGTGTCCCATGCGGAACTCTCCTGGTACCAAAACTGTCGCAATAACTGTGCGCTGCCATATATAACTGTTTCAGATTGTTGACACAGTACGTCGTATTCGCCCTTTCCCTTGCTGAACTCAACGCCGGCATCAGCATCGCCGCCAAAATCGCAATAATGGCAATGACGACCAGCAGTTCTATGAGAGTAAAGG
>JAFVYP010000175.1 GCA_017508555.1 Lentisphaeria bacterium | reverse complement strand
GAGAAAAGCGAAGTATTTTTAGTTTTATATCATTGTATCTACCCGTATCGGGAACACAGCCTATCAGAAAGAGCGTTTTTTCTTTGAAAAAGATATTCCAACAGGGATAAATCTCCCGGTAAAGTCAGTTTCATATTGGGTTCCGGGTTCTCCAGTACCATGACTGGATAGCCGCAGGAGCGGGCCACGGCGGAATCATCGGTGAGAACACACCCGTTTTCAGAATAGGCTTTCACAATATCACGATACCAGAAAACCTGCGGGGTCTGGATGCGCCACAAGTCTTCACGGGGAACATTTCCTGAAATCATCCCCTCCCCTTCCGCACGGCAGACGGAATCGATCATTTTTTCAGCGGCGATCACCCCGCAGTTTTTTTCCAAAACCGTTTCCACCAGACGCCGCAGCAATTTTCCGGAGGCCAACGGACGGGCGCCGTCGTGGATGGCAGCGATCCGGGTATCTTCCGGCAATGCAGCAAGGCCGCGCCGGACAGAGTCCCCACGGTTTTCTCCGCCGGCAGTAAAAACGGCCCTGCAACCGGAAAGACGGGCCAGTTCCCGGAACTGCGCGATCTCCTTTTCTGGCACAACGACCACCAGTTTTCCCTCTCCAACCAGGGGAGAAAAATTTTTCAAGCTGTGACAGAATACCGGCACTCCGGCCAAAAGCTCAAACAACTTGTTTTTTCCGTAACGGCGGGAACTGCCGCCGCAAACGATCACAACTCCCAATCCGGGGATCTCTGACATTTTCAATAACTCCATTTCAACAGCAGCTGCTCAGCCTCTTTATCTCCCATACCGGCGGCACGGCGCAGCAGCTCAACGCCTGCGGGCTGATCTTTTTTTATACCGTATCCCGTCAGCAGAGCCAGAGCAAAATGACGCATGCCTTCCGGCAATTCCGCCGCAGAGGCCCGCTGAAACCAATAAACAGCCCCCGCCGGATCTGAGGGAACGCCTTTTCCGTCACGGTAAGACTCTCCTGCCCGGACCTGTGCCAGCGGATCTCCCGCACGGGCTCCACGCATATAACAATCAAAGGCCCGGTCCACTGAGCGTTCCGTTCCGTAGCCCTCCCGGTAACAATCTCCCAGCGGGGCAAACGCGGGAACAAAACCCTTTTCTGCGGCCTGCTGATAGAGACGGAAAGCGTCTGCAAGATCCTGGGGAAGATAAAAGCCGGATTTCAAATGGCTGGCCAATTCATACATCCCCCGGGAGGAACCGGCTTTGACTGCCTGCTGATAAAGCTTCAGCGCGTTTTCCACATCCACCCGGCGGCCGAAACCATGCTCCAATACTTTCCCGTAACGGACGAGACCCTCCGGATGTTTTTTCAACGCGGCTTTTTCCAGAAGATCCGCAGCCCGTTTCTGGTCAGGAACACCGCCGATGCCGTACTCAAGGCACGAAGCCAGCAACAGAAAACTTTCGGTATCCGGCGCAGGGATACGGACGGATTTTTCCAGCAAAGTCCTGATCTCAGCCGCATTACGGGAAAGATTTTTTTTATCTCGCATCAAAAGAGCTGCCAGCGTCTGCCACGCCGCCGGAGAGTTTTTCAACCGCCGCAAAGAGGCCAGAGCTTTTTCCGGATCCGGCGGTACTCCGGGCAGCTTATTGGTGCCGTCATCTTCATCCGGCACTCCGGCATAAAGCAATTCTGCATAACGCAGCACAGCCCGTTCCAATCCCTGTGCCGCCGCCCGGGCATACCAGTCAAAAGCAGCTGTCAGACTGCGCTTGACGCCCCAGCCGAATTCATAACAGGCACCCAGATTGTGCAAGGCCTGGGCATTGCCCTGAAGAGCAGCTTTTCTGTACCAGTAAGCCGCAAGAGCCGGATTGATACGGCGGTTCCTGCCGAAAAAAAAGGCGTCAGCCAATTTCAGCTGACTGGCGGCATCGCCCTTTTCCGCCGCCTGATGCAGCGGATCAGAAAACTGTTCCTTTGCCGCAGCAAGGTACGGCAGAAGGAACAGAAAAAACAAACCCTTATAAAAAATCCGGGCATTCCCTGCATGGGCTGACAAATGACACATGACTTGATGAAACACTTCGCTTTTCTTGCAAAAGGCTGAAGTTTTCAAATTCAGTTCTGTGAAAGTTTTTTCAGTTCAGCTTCCAGAGCGGCCACTTTGGCTTTGAGTTTTTCAAAGCGGGAGGGCAGAGAAAGACGGGCCATGAAGTCCCGCTGGGGTTCAGCAGGAGTTCCCAGGGCGATGGCGCCAGCGGGCAGGCTTTTGACAACACTGCTGGTTCCGGCCACCTGAACACCGTCACCGATGGTGATATGGCCGTTGATACCGGCTTTGGCGGCCAGAACGACGCCGCGGCCGAGTTCGGCACTGCCGGCGATACCGCACTGGGCGACCAGAATGGAGCTTTCTCCAACAACGACGTTGTGCGCGACCATCACCTGATTGTCGATCTTGACATTGCTCTTGATCCAGGTCTTACCGAAACGGGCTCTGTCGATGGTGGTATTGGCACCGATTTCCACATCGTCGTCGATACGCACGATACCCGTCTGGGGAACTTTCACAAGTCCCTGAGGACCGGGAATGAAGCCGAAACCGTCACCGCCGATGACCACGCCGGGATGGATGATACATTTACGGCCGACCGTACAGCGGTACATAACAGTCACATTAGGATAAAGGAGCGTTCCGGCTCCGATTTTGGCATCATGTCCGATATAACATCCGGCACCGATCACGGCGCCGTCACCGATCTCAGCACCGTCCTCGATGACAGCATTGGCGTTGATGGAAACGCCCTGTCCGAGAACAGCTTTCTCAGAAACAACAGCGCTGGGATGGATCCCCACAGGCCACCGGGGCGGTTCTTCGGCAAACATGGCCACGATCACACTGAAGGCATAGTCCACGTTGCCGCAAACGATCAGTGTGCGGTTTTCCGCAGGCGCCTTGGCCAGATCAGCGCAGACAAGAACAATGCCCGCAGCCGTTTCACTCAGCTGTTTTTCATAGGTCTTTTTGCCCACAAAACTCAAATCAGTTTCTTTGGCATCGCGGATGCCGGAAACGCCGGTAATAATACGTTCGGGATCTCCAACGATCTCGCCTTTGACGATTTCAGCGATCTTGGCGGCAGTGAGCGTTAAGTTCTTCATAATATATCCTTACATGATTATTTTTTGACCTGGGTCCGGGTGCGGTTCAGCTCCCGGATCACGGCTGATGTTATATCGCATTTTTCAGGAAAATACAAAATCGCAGGCTGGTCGTTCATGGTCCTGCCCGCACTGTCAAAAACAAAGTGGAAACCGCCGGCCGCAGCCTGTTTGCTGATCTGGGCCCGGATCTCTTTCATGATCTCCGCCCGTTTGCTGTTTTCCAGACGGCGCATATCGGCAGAGCGTTCATTGACAAAGAGTTTGATCTCCGCCTCTTTCTCTTTGACGGCATTGTTCCGGTTCTGCAGTTCCTGCTCAGCCTTTGCCTTTTCAGCAGGAGAGAGGGCAATATTGAGCGCATTGCTCCGGGCAGTTCTGGCCGCCTCGGAAAGACGGCGCATTTCCTCATTGAGCCGGATAAGATATTTGCGGTAGGCATCTGCCTGTTTGCGGATCATCTCCTCTGCGATCTTGCTCTTGTAGTACTCTTTGAAAACCCTTTCAAGATCCACAACAGCGATCCGGGCGGCATTGCCTGCAAAGCAGCAGACGGAAAACACCAGGAGCAGCAGAATGGAAAATTTCCGCAAACAGCTCATATATGTCACCTTAATTGGCGGTGTAGTTGGGAGCATCCTTGGTGATGACCACATCGTGGGGATGGGCCTCACGCAGTCCGGCGGAGGTGACGCGGACCATTTTGGCTCTCTGCTGAAGTTCGGGGATCGTGCGGGTTCCGCAATAACCCAGACTGTAACGCAGACCGCCAACAAACTGATGGATCACGCCGCGCACAGGTCCGCGGAAGGGAACCATGGCTTCGATGCCCTGGGGAACCAGACGGGAATCGTCATCCACATCATCCTGTCCGTAGCGTTCACGGCTGCCGGCGTTATCCTTCATGGCGCCCAGAGATCCCATGCCGCGGTAGGCGACATAGCTTCTGCCCTGGTGGAGAACAACATCTCCGTTACATTCACTGGTTCCGGCAAGGACGCTGCCCATCATCACGCTGGAAGCACCGGCGGCGATGGCCTTGGCAATATCTCCGGACTGCTTGATACCGCCGTCGGCGATCACAGGCACGTCAGAGGGAATGGCATTGGCAGCGGCATAGATAGCGGAAACCTGCGGCACGCCCACACCGGCCACAACGCGGGTGGTACAGATGGAACCGGGTCCGATACCGACTTTGATACCGTCAGCACCGGCATCGGCCAGCGCGCGGGCGGCTTCGGCCGTGGCGATGTTGCCGGCAACGATATCCACCTTGTCGCCATAGGTCTTTTTGAAGAGAGCAACCGTTTCGATCACGCCCTTGCTGTCGCCGTGGGCGGTATCAATGACCATCACATCCACGCCGGCATTGACCAGCGCTTCGGCACGGGCCTCATCATAGGGACCCACGGCGGCAGCGGCGCGCAGACGGTGACGGGAATCGCGGTTGTAATCAGGTTCATCACGTTCAATGAGAGTGCGCACATCCAGGAAGGAGAAAAGTCCCTGAAGATGTCCCTCTTTGTCGATCATGGGCAGCTTGCCGACTTTGTTTTCGATCATGGTGCGGTAGGCATCCTGCATGGTAACACCGGCAGCGGCGGCAACAGGATTGCGGGTCATCACATCGCTGATCTTGATATTGTAGTCCGTCAGAAATTTGATATCGCGGCTGGTGATGATGCCCACCAGACGGTTCTGATCGTCAACGATGGGGAAACCGCTGAAGGAATACTTTTTGCGGCGTTTTTCATCCATCATTTCAGCAACGGTCTGATTCATATTGAAAGTAACGGGCTTGGAGATCAGTCCATTGAGATAATTCTTGACCTTGTAAACCTCCTCAGCCTGGGCTTCGGGATCAAGATTCTTGTGGATCACACCGATACCGCCCAGCTGAGCCATGGCAATAGCCATTTTGCTTTCGGTAACGGTATCCATGGCGGCGCTCACCAGAGGAATATTCAGTTTGACATTCCGGGAAAAATGGGTGGTCACATCGGTATCATGCGGCAGAAAGTCAGCATACTGTGTAACCAGGGAAATGTCATCAAAAGTCAGCCCCTCGTAGGGGAACGCGGCCATAAATTCGTCGATATAACGCATTTCAAGTCATTCCTTACTTTGTATAATTGATTAAACTATACCAACTTAATATATCACAAAAAAGGAAAATAGTCAATCAGTTTTACAAAAAATCTGCTCAGAAAACATATTTTTTCCGGAGATGATCCGGCAACAGCAGCCAGCGTTCCCATCAAGAGACGGCCCAGTCCCCCCCGGACAGCGGCCGCCGGACATGGAAAAAACAGCAAAAAAGGGGGATTTTTTATTTTCCTTTAAGCATAGAGGCGATATCCTGCTGCGGATCAGTTATTGCCTTTATATCAAAGGTCCCGATCAGTCTTGCGGCGATATCCGGAGACAAAAACGCAGGCAATGACGGTCCGAGACGGATATTCCTGAACCCGAGAGAAAGCAGCGCCAGCAGGACGGCGACCGCTTTCTGCTCATACCAGGCGATGTCAAAAGTTCCCGCAAAGAACGGACATTCTGATCCTCACAAGACAAGACCCCAGCGGGAAGATCGAACGCCGAATTTCCGGTCAAAGCAATCGCCCGGTCAAGCTGTTCCTGCAGCACAGCGTTATCAAAATTGGTATTGGTAACCGTCATAAACAGTGACCGGATCACAAACCGCCCCAGCTGCGGATCATTTTTTCCGGAAAGGGCGATCAGCTTCAGCTGACGGAGAAGTTGATCCATCAAACGGGCGGTCTCCGGCTTTTTTCCGCACATCCCGACCATGGTGCATCCGGTATTGCGGCAGGTTTCCTGACATTGATAACAAAACATTTCTTCTTCCATATCCAACGCTCCTCCAAGTGGTTGTACCAGACAGTATATTGCCTTGCCGCTCCAAAATCAACTGCATTTTGCCCGATCACCGCAGAAAAAACAGGAATATCGGATAAAAAAAGACTGTTTTTCTTGACAATTTCTCCAAACACTGCTACATTAAGGGGAATACATCTTTCAGGGGCGATTAGCTCAGTTGGTTAGAGCGTCACGTTTACACCGTGAATGTCGGCGGTTCGAGTCCGTCATCGCCCACCATTTTTTACTACTATTCATAATCACCGACATTTGAAATTCTATTTGGTCGCCGATGCGGGAAGTGCAGCGTAGATCATCAACCATTGACATGATTAAATTTTTCTTTGTCGCGGTGGTCGCTGTGCCGGCAGTTATTTGCGCAGACCAGGCAGAAGCGGATTCCAGCAGTGCAGGTAACAAATCTGATATATCGTATTCCGGCGGAGCAGTCAGGGATGACAGTTCTTTT
>JAFVYP010000174.1 GCA_017508555.1 Lentisphaeria bacterium | reverse complement strand
TAAAAATACTTCGCTTTTCTCGAAAAGGGGTGGGGTGTGGGGAGGGGAAAAACCTCTTTTCCCGCGAAAAGAAAGATAACGGAGCCGACGTTCGGCCCCCTCCCCGCGATACCATCGACCCTTGTCGGGAACAGCGCGTATTTTTTTCAGCCGTTGTTCTTCAGGCGGCATCTGCTCCACAGGCGCGCCAGGGCGAAAAGAGGATTGTGTCCCAGATATTCGCGGCAGGGGACCCGGAAGGGGCCCTCTTTGCGGAAAACTTTATGCTGATGACCAGAGGCCGGATCGTAAAATTCCCACAGGGCGCCGGTACGCAGATGCTGCAGCGCCGTGTCGTTGAGTGCCATTTCCGCCAGACGGGCCGCTGAAGAATATTGTCCGTAGCGTTCCAGGCCCAGCAGGACCATGAGGGTAATGCTGTTCCAGGCCGGTCCCCGCCACATACGCAGTTCATAGACCTCTTCATCCATGGCAATATAGGGCAGGGGATGCTTATCCAGAAAGCGTCCGGGGGTCATCAGATGTTTGTGGACGCTTGCCGCCTGTTCCTGCGTGGCTGCTTCGCAGAAAAGAGGCCAGCAGCCGTTGAGAGAACGGTATTTGAAGCCCCGCTCAACGAGATAGGGATCGTGGAAAAATCCTGTTTCCGGGAAGAAACATTTTTCCTGAATGAACTGATCCAGTTCCGCGCATTTTTCATCGTAGATTTCGGCGCCCTCTTTGTTCAGCAGTCTCGTCCAGCGGCGGGCGGCGTCGCAGAGCAGCCGGACATGACTGGTGGCGTCAACACAGGTGAATTTGCCCTTTTCCGTCACTTTTTCGACCCGGATGCTCTGATCCACGCCGCTTTCCCAACGTCCGTTCAGGACGTCGCAGTAGAAAAAGCCGCCTTTGTCGGCCCGGCGGTTGTTTTCAAACCAGGAGATCTGGTTGATTGCGACCTGGAGACATTTTTCCAGCAGTTCCGCATCGGCAGTCGTTTCGTAGTAACAGTCAACTGCGGCGGGCCAGATGGGCGGAAAGCCTTCTCCGGGGATCGTGATGACGAGATCATAGCTGCGGCCGATCACGCCCCCCATAAAGCCGTCGGGACGGACGAAGGCAAACTGATTGAGCAGCTGTTTGCGGGTGTGTTCCGGCATGACAGGACAGCTGTCCAGCAGGGAGTAGATCAGATCCCAGTGGCCGAAAGCCGAGCCGAAGCAGTATCCTGCGCCCAGCGTTTCCACTTCGTAAAGAGCAGGCGGCATGGCCGGCTGAAGGGAGATCTCGTGCAGCAGGGCACAGTGACGCAGAATATCACGCCACTGGCGCCACTCGGGACGTTCTGATTCATTGAGCAGTGCCTGAAAATGCAGGCCGGAATTTGTTTGAGATGTCATCGCTGATTCTCCTGAAAAAATTTTTTATTGAATTTGAGACGTTGATTTTCCATTTTGAAATTCTTTGCGGAAAGTTCTGGGGGAACAACCGTAAAATTTCCGGAATCGGGTGGAAAAATAAAAAGAACTGCTGAAGCCGCACTCCTCCGCGATCTCGGCGATGGTTTTGCTTGAATTCTGCAAAAGCATACAGGCGCGCTTGAAGGCGGCCCTTTCACAGAAAAGCCGCGGCGGCATGCCGAAAGCCTGCTGAAAACTCCGGAAAAATGAGGAACGGGACATGCTGCTTCTGCGGGCGCACTCCGCGATGGAAACGCCGGCCTTCAGCATTTCTCCGGCCGCCACCATACGCTGATCCATGACCTGGTGTGACGAAAGCATATTGCCCCGCAGGATCATCACATCCAGAATACCGTAAAAGAGACGATACCAACCGGGATCGCGATTGTTGTCAAGAGCGGCAAGTTCCGCGAAATCATCGTAAAATCTTTGCGCATTTTCTCCGGGGGAGAGCTTGAGGCTGTAAAATCCCGGTATGGGCGAGGGCCAGGTCGGACGGGATTCAAGGTGTCCGTCCAATTTGAAATGGGTCCAGTGGGCCTCCCATCCTTCCGGAGAGGTTATGTAGAAGGAGAAGGCCGGCATCGGCATGACCAGAACAAGTGTTCCGGGACCGATGTCCGCGCTCTGCCCGTTGGCGGAAAGCCGCACTGTCCCCCGGGTACACAGGAGCAGATCTCCCAAGCCGTATTTGCACACCCATTGTTTTCCGTATTCTTCCCGGATGTGCCCGGTATTGACTTCGCCCAAAAACAACTGCGTCTTGTTCAACAGCATGAATTTTTTCTCCTTGACCGTTTTGGCGGCAAACACCCTCCCGGATAAAAATCCCGTCAGATGCCGTAATCAATCACACGTTTGCGGATATTTTCCCGAAACCGCTGTTTCGGGCGATCTATTATCTCCTTGTGTTGAAATGTATGTTCTACTGTTATCTGATAATATACCAAAAATTTTTGAAAACGAGAATATTTGAAAGTCCCAAAAATATATAATTTCATCTCAATAATGAAACAGACTGCGCACTGTCCTGCTGTGCATGCTGAAAAGTAACCTTTTTCCGTCAAAAAATCAACCTTTTTTTCTGACATAAAGTGAAAGATTGTTGGATTTTTTCCAATATGACGGAATCAATTCCGCTTTCCATCCGGAGCCGCCTCAAAAAGGATGAACCGGGATTCCCGGGGAGGAAGCCTGAGTTCCAGTTTGTTGTTTTTCAGCCGGAATTTTTTGCCGGAAAACACCTCTCTGCCGTCAGCTGCCGGAACCGGGATGACGGCGGGATCTATCACGATCCCGTTGGTTCTCTCTTCATCCGTATCATTCAGCATGATAACCAGCAGCTTTCCCGGAGCGGAATGAGCTCCGTAAACAAAGCGGTCATGCCTGACAACGGGAGTGATCCCGCTGCCGGGCTGCCAGTAGGAGTGGAAGCGCCGGTCACGGCCGAAGGACTCGTACACATCCGCGATGATCGGACCGAGGATATCATAGTCAGAGGCAAACACCCGCAAGGGGTACTGGCACATATCCAATAGCTGGATATTAAGCAGAACCCTGACAGACAAACACATTATTCAGATGGGATATGACGATATCTTCATCCGGTATAATGAACTGCACTCAAGTTACTGAACCGCCGTATGCCGGACGGCACGTACGGTGGTGTGAGAGGACGGCTGTCCAAATAATGGACAGCCTCCTGCTCGATCGTATTCTTTACGGATATATCCGGTATTGACTTCGCCCTGAAAGTTTTGTGTTTTATTCAGCAGCGGCCGGATATATTCCCTCTTCAGAGACGGCAGTCGATCACAAGTTTCCGGAGATCACCATGGAACCACTGTCCCGGGAAACCGCCCAGCATCAGAGCTGTTTCATACCTTCCGGGCGAGACGCAGGAATAGCGGCCGCTCTTTTTGCCGTTGACCTCGAACTCGATCGAATCCACCCGGTGGAAAACCTTGACGTTGTTCCATTTTCCGGGCGTGATCTTCAGATTCGTTTCAATGCCGGTGTGGACATAACTCAGACCGGCAAAATCTCCGCGGAGTTTTCCGTCGGGGGTGATGGTCAGCCACAAAGATCCCGGCGTGGAGCCGCCGTGACGGTGAGAGAAGAACACCTGTCTGCCGGCGATTTTTTGAGGACGGATCTCCAGTTCGATGTTGTAGCCGCTTGTCCGGGGAAGGACGCCCTGGGGGAAGACGACGCAGGAACCCGGCGTGAACCGCAGAAAATACTTGCCCTCTTCCTGAAGGCGTGCCGGCGCCGTGTGACGGACATCCCGGAGACTGCGTTCAAAACGGAAGGGATAGCCGTAGAGACCGGCTCCCCGGTTGAGGAACGTGACCAGCGATGCCGGTGCTCCCAGAATACCATACCGGCGGCAGTCATTGGCGCGGTTGCTCAAAAGAGAACCGGCCACCGGAGAGAAATCGTATTCCAGACGGGGCAGCTGGCAAGCAGGCAGCGTGAGCTTTACAGCCTTTTTCTGCGTGATGGAAAGAACGACCGTTCCGGCAGTTTTTCCCTTCTCCGCCGCTGTGCAGACGGGCCTGGTCCGGTAAACTCTGCCGGAGGTGCTGACAATAAAGGTGTGCAGAATGGTCTGGGGCGAGTGAAGCAGAACAGAGCTTTCATAAGAGGCGGCCGTTTTGTTCAGACGGGTGCGGGGATAGTAGGACTGATAGGCCAGACGGCGCACGGTGACGTTTCTGCCGTATTCTCCTGTGACGGAGTAGATCCCCTTTTTCATAACAGTATCCAGAGGAACGACGGCTTTGAATTGAGGCGAGTTGAATTCCAGACGGGCGTCTTTCATATCCGTGCGCTTGACCCGCAGCAGGGTATTGCGGCAGAAGTCGCTGATACGGACGAGGGGGTATTCCGCTCCCTTTTTGACTGAGGTGACATGCCGCCACTCCGGTTCCCGGACGCCGGAAGCTTTGATCGTTCCATTCGTACGGATATCCCGGGGAGAGGCAAAGGAGATGCCGAACAGCAGATTGTCATCGCCCTCACGCCAATATTCTTCAAAACCGCTGGGATCATAGACCTGGACGGCATCGTTATCCGCCAGCGTGACGGCATAGGCGATTTTTTCTTTGCCGGAAAAGGTGACTTTGAATTTCTGTCTGCCGTCGGCTGTCCGTTCCGTCAGTTTGAGTTCCGCTTTGTCCAGTTTCAGCAGGTCGCGGAGAGGGATTTTATTCCAGCGGTACTGCCAGTTGTTGGCCGGACGCAGTTCCACAAAGGGAAGTCCCTCTTCCCAAACCTGGGTTTTGCCTTTGTAATGCGTTTTCAACGAGAGAAGAACGGCCCGTTCTCCGGCAAGTTTTTCGGTGGGATACGTCAACTCGATATCCGCCAGTTTGGATTGATCCAGACTCTTTTTGGGGAAGCGGTGCAGGATTTTGCCGTCAATGCTTTTGAGAGTCAGTTCAAACGTTGTTTTGCCGGAAATGCCCGGATCGGGAACATTCAAAACTTCAAAACGCAGTTTTTCGCCCAGCGCCAGCGTGCTACGGCAGCTGATGATCAGATTGGGGATGCTCAAGTCATCCTGGGGCAGGGCTGTGTATTTTTTGTTTTTGGCTCCGGCAAACAGGTAACGCAGAATACGCTTCGTGGCGTAGGCGCTGCGGAATGTCGGGGCAATGGAGGTGTTTTCGTTCCACTCATCCCATTCGGCAAAGTTGATATAATCCGGATTGGCCGCAAGGGCTGCCAAAAAAGACTCACGGAGGGTGCGGGTGCCGTTATGGCTGACATAATATCCCCACTGATAATTGTTTTCATGGCCGTTGATCGCGCAGAGACCAAAGAATTTCCGGCCTTTGAATTCCGGTTCATTCAGAACGGATTTCATCAGCGGGATGATGCAGTTTTTATAAAATTTAGTGTTGAAATTACGTTCCTCTCCTTCAGCTTTGATGAGCATGTGGAGTTCTCCGAAGTAGATGCCATCTGCCACCCGCAGCCAGGAACGAATCTGTTCGCGGAATTCGTCCAGCATTTGGGGGGACGGGGCCGAGCCCGCATTGTAGGGGTTCTGGAGACGGGTCAGGAAATCAAGATCGCACATGACCAGAAAATGACCGTAAGTTTTGCGCAGTCTGGCCAGTTTTTTTGCCAGTTCTGCCGGAGTCCGGTTGCTTTTTGCCGTCTTGTAGGCAAAGATGACCGGACTTCCCTTGTACTTGAAACCGGAGGTTTTCATGACAAGGGGCATGACTTCTTTTTCTGAATAGGGGTAGAAATAATATCCTATGACCGGAAAAACCTTGGCTCCGGGAACTTTACTTTTTGCTGCAAGAGCCATTGTTCCAAGACGGTTATAGGTCTCCGGAAAATTGGTGAAACCGTCAAAGCCGTAATCGAGCATCTCTTTGATGCTGCGGTCAAACTGTTCCTGAGTCCAGGTGCTTTTATTGCGGCCGCCCCAGGCAAGAGAGGTATCCAGCAGCAGGGGCTGATCGTTCCAGCGGTTGAGATAGCCGTGTTCCCGTTCGGTGATCGCATAGCACTGTCCCTGACAGGTCAGGAGGATCTCCGGGAAGAGACGTTTGTGGGCAGGTCCGGTATAAATCGGTTTTTCCGGAAACACCTGGCGATTGACCGACAGCTTTTCCGCTGCACTGATCCCCAGTTCTGTCACTGTTCCCTGGCCGGTCAGATCGAAAGAGGCAATGAGTTTTGCCGTACCGGCGGGGAATTTGAGTTCCGCAACGTTGACTTTCACTTCCGCCCGGGGCGTCTTTGCATTGAGACGCAGATGACCGGCCCGGGCAGAACCCAGATATTGGCCGTTTTTGTCATAGAGGGTGAAACCGCATTGGATGAACAGTTTTCCCGTTCCGGCGGCAAAAAAACGCTGGCCGGAAAGTTTTTTGAAGGTGGCTAAGCTCAACTGACGCTGGTTATGCAGCGTCAGCGCATTTTTCCCTGTGTCGATATCCAGTTTTCCCGGTTGGAAACGGACGGCAATCGTCTGCTGCTGTTTTCTGCCGTAAAAAGCAAAGCTCCACCGCAGAGGCAGATTCTCCCCCGTATAAACGATCCCCCGGGAGACCAGGTTTTTTTTCAACGCTTCATTGCGTCCGGAAGGTTCTGTCTGTTTGAAAAGACTGTTGCTGCTCCAGGGTGCGCCGAAAAGGAACACACTTCCCAGAAAAGAGAGCAACAGGACTGCTTTGGTTTTGAATGACATTTTTTTCTCCTTGAAATGCCGTCTCTTCCTCAGCGGATGACGGCGACCATTTCTTTTGTGAAATAGGCGTGGAACTTTGAGGCGTAAAGGGTGGAAAAGACCATTACGTCAGGCGTATTGAGCATGGCCTCACCCGACAGTGCCGTGGCATGGCCATCGAAAAAGACAAGATTGACCCGTCCGTTATGACGTTCATGGGGGATGCCGAGGATATCCACATTTGTCCCGGTCGAATCGCTGGCGTACAAGATCGTCGAGTCATTGTTCCGGGCTTTGCAGAGCGTGTCCGCTGCGTTGACCACCTTGCTGGCAGCGACCCGGTTCCCTTCGCTGTCACGCATGATCTTGTAAGCCGGAAATGCATACGCATTGACCGGCTTGTTTGCGCTTGACATGGCATAGGCTGTGTTCAGATCCACCCGGCGCACCTCTTCTCCCGCTTTGACCCGCACAGACTCCATGGAGGGGCAGCGGAACACCTTCGGAAACATTTTGGAACGCGTCCACATATTGGTTTCTGCTTTGATCTGTTCAAAGGTGGGACCGCCCGCATACTGGGAAAGCAATACATATCCGGAAAAAATTCCCTGTGTATCCATGTAGTATTCATTGAATGCACCCCGGCGGTGATAGAAGTAGCCGTCGTTGTCATTGCCGTACATCTGGCCCGCTGAACCCAGCTGCTTCAGATTGGATAGACAGTTGGAACTTCTCGCACGCTCCCGCGCCTGCTGAAGCGCCGGCATCAGCATCGCCGCCAATATGGCAATAATGGCAATCACCACCAGCAGTTCTATGAGAGTAAAGGGGCTTGATGCGAGGGGAAAAGACAACTTTTTTTCACGAGAAAAAAAGTTTTCTTTTCCCCTCGCGCTCCCCTTTTCTTTCAAAAAAAGCGGGGTATTTTGTTGTTGGGCGAAACCAGCCGTATTCTGCGGCGCACCGATATCCGTTTTTGTCCGTTTTTGTCCGTTTTTGTCCGTTTTT
>JAFVYP010000173.1 GCA_017508555.1 Lentisphaeria bacterium | reverse complement strand
CTAAAAATACTTCGCTTTTCTCGAAAAGGGGTGGGGTGTGGGGAGGGGAAAAACCTCTTTTCCCGCGAAAAGAAAGATAACGGAGCCGACGTTCGGCCCCCTCCCCGCGATACCATCGACCCTTGTCGGGAACAGCGCGTAATTTTTCCAACACAAAAAAAGGTGAAAAAAATGAAATACGTAGATGCTCATGCGCACGCTTACCGCAAACCGCTTCCTTTTGTGACCCGTTTCTGTTCTCCGGCAGAGTTGCTGGAGCGTTATGACCGTTACGGTATCGAAATGGGAGCACTTCTGCCTGTGGTCAATTCCGAGATTTATCTGCCCCAGGCCAATGAGGATATTCTGGAAATGGTCGAAAACCATCCCGACCGTTTCTTCCCCTTCTGCAATCTGGATCCCCGGGCCCTCATCAACCGTTCCGATGCGCCGCTGGATACGGTTTTGCAGTATTATAAAGATCTGGGCTGCAAGGGGATCGGTGAGATCATGCCCAACATGGAGTTTATGGATGACCGCGTGCAGAACCTTTTCCGCTGTGCGGAAAAAGTGGGATTGCCTGTGACCACTGACGGTTCCGACCGTCCCTTTGCCGATTTCGGTCTGTGCGATGCCCCCGGTCTCCCCGGACTGGAACATACCCTCCAGCAGTTCCCGAATCTGAAATTCATCGCTCACGGTCCCGTATTCTGGGCTGAGATCACCGAAAGGAAACGTCCGGCCCAATGCAAAGCCATTTTCGGCGTGGACGGTTTCCAGCACGGAACCCCCAAGCGTGTGCAGAAATTCACCAGAGAGGGCGTGGCTCAGGAGCTGATGCGGGATTTCCCCAACCTCTACGGAGAGCTTTCCGATGCCCACTGGATCCTGCGGGGCAACGAGGAGTTTGCCGTCAACTTTTTCATCGAGTTTCAGGACAGACTCTTTTTCGGGACCGACTGCTGCAACAGTGAAGTGGAGGCCAATTTCCAGATCAAACTCTGGTTTGATGAACTGCATAACTCCGGTATGCTTCCCGATGATGTCTGGAAAAAGATCTGCCGCAACAACGCCATCGACTTTTTCGATCTTCCCCTGGAAAAAGCATGACCCTCTTTTCCGGAAGGAGAGAAAAAGGAGGGATTTACAGAGTTTATTTGAAGCAAAGACCTTGTAAAAAAAGGTTTTTGGTGCTATATTATCGATTCTGAATAGTAAAGTTCTTTATTATAAATAAAGTTATTCCTTAAAAATAGAGAAAGGTACAAACCAAAATGGCCAAGAAACTTTCAATTGATCTTGAGATCAAAGCCTCCGCAGCCTGTGTGCGTGATTTTGAATTCAAAGTGAGCGCCGATCAGCTCAAAGCCGAATCCGACCGTGTCAGCACCGCTTTCGCCGGTATGGTCCAGATCCCCGGTTTCCGTGCCGGCAAGGCTCCGCTGGCTCTCGTCAAGAGCAAGTATGCCGCTGAAATTGCCGATGAACTGCGCAACCGCGTTATTTCCGCCGCCTTTGAAAAAGTGGGCGAAAACAAGGATCTGGATGTGATGACCCTCGTTTTCAAGAAGCCCGTCGGCGAAATCGACATCAATGCCGATCTGGAATTCGTCTTTGAAGCCAATGTGGCTCCCGAGATCAATCTGGGCGATTACAAATCCATCACCGTCGAGATCCCCCAGGATGCCATCGAAGAGAGCGCTCTTGACGAACGGATCGATTTCTACCGCGGCATGTACGGCTCCTACGCCGCCGTGGAAGAGGCCGCCAAGGCCGAAGATATGCTCAAAGTCGATTACACCAGCGACTTTGTTCCCGCCGAGGATGCCTCTGCCAGCGTCAAACGTCAGGCCGCCGCTTCCGACAGCTTCATCTGGCTCAACGAGCCCGAAACCATGCCCGGCGTCATCGCTGCGCTGACCGGTGCCGAAAAAGGCAGGGAATATGAATTCAAATCCGAATATCCTGCCGATTACCGCGAAGCCGCTCTGGCCGGCAAGACCGTGACCTACAAAGTCACCGTCAAAGATATCCAGCGCCGTACCAAGCTGGAAGATGCCGCCCTGCTTGAAAAGCTCCAGCTCAAATCCATGGATGAACTCCGTGACCGTCTCCGCAAAGCCATGGAAAACGATAACGAGCAGGCCCGCCGCACCAAGGCTGCCGACGCTGTTTACAAGCGTCTGGATGAGATGGCCGGTGAGTTTGAACTGCCCCCGGCTCTTCTCGCTGAAGAGACCAACAAGGAACTTCAGAAGATCGCCCGCGAGCAGGTCAAGAGCGAAGAAGATGCCAACAAGTTCAAAGAAGAGCTGGATGCCAAACGCGCCGAAGCTGAAGTGGCCGCCAAAGCTGCTCTGCGCCGCACCCTGATCCTCCGCAAGGCCGCCCGCCTGGAAGAGATCACCGTTGAGGATGCCGAGCTGGATGCCCAGCTGGCCATGATGAGCTATCAGTACGGCTACAAGGCCAAGGAACTCAAGGATATGATGGAGAAAAACGGTGCTATCGACGAATTCCGCGCCGATATGGCCAATGCCAAAGTCCTTGACAAACTCGTCGGCATGGCTCTCAAGTAATCGTTGACAAGCAGAGGAGGAACAGCGATGAAAGCAAAATCTTACATGGTCCCCATGGTCGTTGAACAGACCGGACAGGGAGAACGCGCATTCGACATTTACAGCCGTTTGCTCAAAGACCGCATCATCCTTCTGGGTACCCCCATTGATGATGATGTGGCCAACCTGATCATTGCCCAGCTGCTGTTCCTTCAGGCCGAAGATCCCAAAAAGGATATCGACCTTTATATCAACAGTCCCGGCGGTTCTGTGACCGCCGGACTGGCTATTTATGATACCATGCAGATCCTTTCCTGCGATGTCAAGACCTACTGTCTGGGACAGTGTGCCAGTATGGGAGCTGTGCTGCTTGCGGCCGGTTCCGCCGGAAAACGTTTTGCGCTTCCCAACAGCCGCATCATGATCCACCAGCCCTGGGGCGGTGCTCAGGGAACAGCGGCTGATATCGACATCCAGGCCAAAGAGATCCTGCGTTTGAAAGGGATGCTCAACGGCATCCTTTCTTCCCATTCCGGACAGCCCATCAAAAAGATCGAAAAAGATACCGAGCGCGACTTTTTCATGAGCGCCGATGAGGCTGTCAAATACGGTCTGGTCGATGCCGTGGTCAGCAAACCCGGCGATGCCAAAAAGTAATTTTTCAGGGACGGTGGTTTTGTAATTATGGCTGACAAGAAAAATCAGTTTATCTGCGCCTTTTGCGGACGCAATTCCAAACAGAGCAAAGAGCTTTATATCCCCAGCATGTACGAGGGTCTGGCCATCTGCTCTGAGTGTTCGCGCAAAATTTCGGAAATCATGAGCGAGGCAGAACAGGACAGAACCGGTAAAAAGGCTGTTTTTGATCTGGAAGTCCCCACGCCTGCCGCCATCAATGCCGAGCTGGATAAATATGTCATCGGTCAGGATGCTGCCAAAAAAACACTGGCCGTCGCCGTCCATAACCATTACAAGCGCATCAAGACCAAAGCTGCTGTGCAGAAAAAGTCCTCCGGCAAAAAGGAGGCGCCTGCCGATCCCTTTGAAGAGGTGGAGCTTGACAAGAGCAACGTGCTGCTTCTTGGTCCCACCGGCAGCGGCAAGACCCTTCTGGCCCGGACTCTGGCCAAAATGCTGGATGTCCCCTTTGCCATCAGCGATGCCACGACCATCACTGAAGCCGGATATGTGGGCGAAGATGTGGAAAATATCCTGCTGCGTCTCTATCAGGCCGCTGACGGGGATATCGAACGCACGCAGATCGGCATTATCTATATTGATGAGATCGACAAGATCGCCCGCAAAAGTGAGAACGCCTCCATCACCCGCGATGTTTCCGGTGAAGGCGTGCAGCAGGCGCTTTTGAAGATCATCGAGGGAACCGTTGCCAATGTTCCTCCTCAGGGCGGACGCAAACATCCCCAGCAGGAATGTCTGCACATCGACACCACCAATATCCTCTTTATCTGTGGCGGTGCCTTTGTGGGACTGGATAAAGTCATTCAGCGCCGCTGCGGCAAACAGGTTCTGGGTTTCAAACGTCTGGTGGATGAAGAGGGCAGTCAGGTCGAAGAGGCCAATGAAGCCCTGGCCAAAAACCCTCTGGACCGCTGTGAGCCGGAAGATATGATCCACTTCGGCCTGATCCCCGAACTGATCGGGCGTATGCCTGTTCTGGCCTCTCTGGCTCCTCTGGACAGAGATGATCTTGCCCGTGTGCTTGTGGAACCCAAAAACGCCCTTATCAAACAGTATCAGCGCCTTCTGGCCATGGAAAACGTCAAGCTGAATTTTACGGATGATGCTCTTCTGGCTCTGGCCGACCAGGCCATTGCCCGGGGGACCGGTGCCCGCGGGCTGCGGTCCATTATGGAAAGTCTCATGCTCAATGTGATGTATGATGCCCCCGAAAGTCAGGGCGGCACCTGCAAGATCGACGCTGATACGGTCAAAGGACTTAAAGAAGCGGTTGTGAAACCCGCCAGGAAACAATGAGTAAAACCTCTCCGGCATTTGACGGCAAGACTATGATAATGGCCTCTGCCGATGCGGCCCCTGAGGAGATCGGAGCAGACAAATTTCTTTCATGTCTCCCCGTCAAGCCTCAGGAGCGCTACAAGTTTATCCGCAGTATCGGTTTCGGCGGCATGAAGGGGGTCCTCCTTGTCCATGACCGGGATACCGACCGCGAGATGGCTATGGCGATCATGCCGGATTTCCGCGACCGCACGACAGGGGAGCTGGCCCGTTTTGCCGGTGAAGCCTATCTGACAGCCAAATTGGAACATCCCAACATCGTTCCGATCTACGATATCGGTATCGACAATTCGGGGTCTCCTTATTTCACCATGAAATACCTGCGGGGACTTTCTCTGGAAACGCTGCTTCAGCGTCTGCGCAAGGGAGATACGCCGGAGGCCAGAGAATATTCTCTTCAGCGTCTGCTTCTGATCTTTCACCGGATCTGCAACGCTGCGGGCTTTGCCCACGCCCGGGGGATCTGTCACTTTGACCTGAAACCGGCCAACATCAATATCAGCGACTTCGGAGAGACCTTCGTCATCGACTGGGGACTGGCCCGGAAACTGGATGAAAAAGGCTGTTTTTCTGCGGCCGAACTGGGTGTCCGGGGAACGCCGGGCTATATGCCGCCGGAGCAGTTTGACCTCAGAACGGGGCTGCCTCTGGATGTCCGCAGCGATATTTTTGCTCTGGGAGCGATCCTCTACTCCATACTGGCCCTCGAAGCGCCCTGTTCGGGCTGCTCTGTTGAAGAGATCATGGCCATGACCGCTTCGGGAACGATTCCCAAACCCTCGGAAAAAGCACCGGATTTCTGGCATGTCCCCGCCTCTCTGGAGGCCATTGCACTCAAAGCCATGGCACCTCATCCGGCTAACCGTTACCCCAACGTCAAGGCCCTCAAGGATGATATTCTGGCCTTTTCGGCGGGATTTGCACCCAAGGCGGAAAAAGCCTGCACGCTTAAAAAGTCCAAACTTTTCATCAACAGAAATTATTTGTTCATCATCATCATCATTCTTCTGCTCATCCAGGTCTGGCAGCTGGCGGGCAAATTTTTCTGATATTTATGGAACAGTTTGATATAGAGATCCGCAACATCGCCTTCGGAGGAGAGGCCTACGGCGTGCTTCCGTCGGGAAAAGGCTGTTTTGTCCGGGGGGCTGCTCCCGGAGAAAATGTGACGGTAGAGATCATTTCTGAACATGCCCGTTTTGTCCGTGCCCGTCTGATCCGGGTCAATAAAAGTTCTCCCAGCCGCATCAAGCCCCTCTGTCCCCATGCCGCCGATTGTCCCGGCTGCTCTTTCGGACATGTGACATATCAGGAGGAATTGGCCTGCAAACAGGCGGCTTTTGAGCGTTTTCTGCTGGGAACGGAGGCGGTGGAGCCGACAGCCATCCGTCCTCCCTGTCCGGCGCCGGAACGGTACGGCTGGCGCAACAAGATCCGCCTGACGGCAGAGAAGGGACGCTTCGGTTACAGAGGAACGGATAATGTTTCCCTCGTTCCCGTGGAAAGCTGTCTGCTCGTCCATCCGGAGATCAACAGCGTTCTGAAAACGGCTGTTCCCGGAAAAGAGGATTTTCTTGAATTGCGCCGCACACCGGCTTCCGGCGTCATCCGTCTGGATGAACACAACAGAAAAGAGGTGATTTTTGATACCCTGCCGGGGTACGGCGATCTGCCTGTGCCTGCCGGAGCCTTTTTTCAAACCAATCCGCAGGTGGCGGCACTTCTGGTGGATGAAGTGATCCGTCTCATCCGTTCTTCCGGCGCGGGGAGCCTTGTGGAGCTGCACTGCGGCGCGGGGATGTTTTCTCTCTGCGCCGCGGCAAAGATCAGCGGGCTGACGACCTGCGGCGCGGAGATCACGGCTGGCTCCATTGAATGTGCCAAGCGGGGAGCCAAACTTTTCAAGATCTCCGGCAGATGCCGTTTCACCTGCAGCGATGCCGCCCGTTTTTACCGGAAACAGAAACAGGTGCCGCTGCTTCTGGTCGATCCGCCCCGCGCTGGACTGGATGGACAGCTGCTTGCCGCCATCATGCGTAATCCTCCGGAAACAATGATCTATGTTTCCTGCGGTCCGGATACCTTGCAGCGGGATATCAGAAAGCTGGTCAAGAGCGGGGCCCGGGTGGTCTCTTCACAGCTTTTTGACATGTTTCCCTCAACGGCCCACTTTGAATCTCTGACTTTGCTCAAGTGGTGACGGCGCGCTTCCGGCGTGTGCGGCACAGCCCCGCCCTGTTCCGGAGCGTTTTTCAGAGCAGATCAGCGGCGAGGGCGGATAATTTGCCGCGTTCACTTTTCGCCAGAGTCACATGTCCGAAAACATCCTGTCCCTTCAGACGTTCCACGGCGTAACTCAAACCATTGCCGGAGGCATCCAGATAGGGGTTGTCGATCTGACGGGGATCGCCTGTCAAAACCATTTTGGTATCATCTCCGCAGCGGCTGATAATGGTTTTGACTTCGTGGGGCGTCAGGTTCTGCGCCTCATCAACGATCACAAACTGCCGGGGGATACTGCGTCCGCGGATATAAGTCAGGGCTTCCAGTTCCAGCTTGTGGGAGTTCATCAGCCCTTCCACGGAAAAGCGCTGGCTGCTTTTGGGTTTGCGCTCAGCTTCTCCGCCCAGAAGAAAATCCAGATTGTCGAAAATGGGCTGCATCCAGCCGGAAAGTTTGGCATCTTTGCTGCCGGGGAGATAGCCGATATCATTGCCCAGAGGGATGATGGGACGCGAAACAAGGATCCTGTCATAAAGTGCGCTGTTGAGGACACAGTGCAGCCCTGCCGCCAGAGCCAGCAGTGTTTTTCCAGTTCCCGCTCCGCCGACCAATGTCACCAGTTTGACTTCCGGATCCAGCAGCAGATCCAGGGCCATCCGCTGTTCCTTGTTGCGCGGAAAAAGATTCCATACCGGTTCTTTCCGTTCGATGATCCGCATTTCTCCGCCGGAAGTCCGCCGCAGCAGGACGCTCTTTTTGGGGTTATCCTCGGCCTGAAGCATGGCAAATCCGTTGGGGATCAGCTCTTTGGCCATGCCTGAAAGATCACCGTTCCCCTGATAGATCCGGTCGATCTCTCCGCGGGAGACGCTTTTGCTGATAAAACCTCTGTAAAGAGAGGAGCTGTTGACCTTTCCTTTTTCAAAATCCATGACCCGCAGACCCAGGGCATCGGCCTTGAGGCGCAGGTTGATGTCTTTGCTGATAAAGACCACAAAGCGTCCCTCATCCTGCAAAGAACAGGCCACGCGGAGTATGCGGTTATCCGGAGAGCCCAGATCAAGGTCGTTGCCGAACACATCATCTGCGCGGTTTTCTCCGGGTTTGGAGGTGATGACATAAAGTTTGCCGGTGGCTGCGGCGGAGACCGCTTTGAGGGAAATGCCGTTGCAAAGCCGTCCCGGTTTTCCCGGTTCAAGCTCGCGGAGCTGATCCAGTTTGCGGATGACGGCACGGGCATTGCGTCCCAGTTCGTCGGAGTTCTTTTTGAATTTATCCAGCTCTTCGACGACCGCCATGGGGATCACAACATCGTTGTCGTGAAAGGACTCTATACTCAACGCACTGTGGAGCAGTACGTTGGTATCCAGCACAAAAGTTTTGATTTTACTGGCCATATACCTCTCCTTACAGCCATTAAGATAACATGTTCCGGCTTTTATTTCAAGCCGTTCAGAAGAAAATTTCCGGCAAAGAGCCAGAGGATCGCCGCTCCCGCAAGATAGGGACCGAAGGCAATGGAGGCGTTTTTCAGAGTTCTGCGTCCGGCGATGGCCGCAAGCGTTCCCCCGATACTGCCGGCCAGTGAACCGGCGCACAGAATGAAAAATGCTCCGGGCAGGCCGAGAAGCATGCCGCAGGCCATGATGAATTTCACATCGCCCCAGCCCAGCACCTCTTTTTTAGTGAGTTTTTCTCCGCCGACGGCAAAGACCGCCAGAAAAATCCCGGGGATCACGCCTGAAAGAAAGGACATCAGCAGGGCTTTGTGCCAGACCGGTGTTCCCCAGACCTCCGGCAGAAGTCCCGCAAACAGCAGTCCCAGAAGCATCGCCGGATAATTGAGGGCATCGGGAATGATCCTGTGCTGTGCGTCGATCCATGCCGCCGCCAGAGCGAACAGCAGCATCACCCAGCCGGAGGCAAGGACGCCCGGCTCCTGACGGGAAAGTCCTGCTTTGATGAAAAAGGCGCAGAAAAGCAGTCCCATGACCAGCTCAACGATAAAATAGCGGCAGGAATAAGGTGTACGGCAGGCGCGGCAGCGTCCCCGCAGCACCAGATAACTTACGATCGGCAGATTGTCGTACCAGCGGATATCTGCACCGCAGCTGGTACAGTGGCTGGGAGCTGTCACCACCGATTCCCGCCGGGGCATGCGCCAGATGCAGACATTCATAAAACTGCCCCAGCAGCTGCCGAAGATGAAAATGGCGATCAGGGCAAAGGTGAGACAGGCAGTGTATTCAAATCCCGCCCGGAACCACCAGTCATAAGGACAGAGCGGCATATTTTGGAAAAAGAACATCGGGGTCACTCCTCCTGAGCATCTGCGTCTGTTACAGGTGTGATATCAAATCCCTGCTCCATTGCTTTTATATCCGGCTCAAGTCCCGTCCAGATGCGGAAACTTTGCGCGCCCTGATGGATCAGCATGGCCCGCCCGCCGGCACAGCGCATCCCCAGGGCCGCCGCCCTTTGGAGAAGGGGGGTATTTTTGTAGATCGTATCGAAAACAGCCAGCTCTCTGTTGACTTCAAGCAGTGCCGGATCAAAAGGAACGGGATCATCCGCTTTGAGCCCCAGACTGGTGGATTGGATCAGAACCTGGGAATCGGCAAAGGCCTCTCCGATCTTTCTGTTATCGGCAAGAGAAATAACTTCCGCCTGACAGGAAGGGAAATTTTCCGCAATGATCCGGGCAATATCCTCCGCTTTGGCCAGAGTCCGGTTAATGAGAAAGATCTTTTCTGCCCCCTCCGCTGCCAGATGGATGGCGGCGGCACGGCAGGCACCGCCGCAGCCGGTAAAAACAAAACGGCTGCCCCGGGGAGAGATTTGAAAATTTTCTCTCAACGCGTATTCCAGACCGTAACCATCTGTGGAATATCCTCTGACGCGCCCGTTGCGGATATCAAGGGTGTTGACGGAACTGCAGAGCAGCGCCGCAGGATCGATCTCATCCAGAAAGGGGATGACGGCCTCTTTGTGGGGAACGGTGATATTGACGCCCAGCAGTTTCTGCCGGGCCTCTTTGACAAAGGTGGAAAGTTCCTCTTTTGTCACATGCCGTCTGCCGTAGGGACGGCCCAATCCCGCCTGTTCAAAAGCCGCGTTCTGCATCCCGGGAGAACGGCTGTGGGACACCGGATCGCCGATAACTGTATATTTTATCATATTTTTCACTTGAAATGACTGGAATATTTTCAAAAACGGTGTAATATACATTCATATCATATAAATCGCAAAAAAAATCCGGAAGGAAAGGTCAAAAAAATGAAAAATATTTTTAACGTTCTGTCAGCAATGCTGCTGTTGACGGTGCTGTTTGCCGGAAGCGGCTGTGAAGAATTCCGCGAAGCGCTGGAAGATGGCGGGGCAACTTATGATGATCCCAACAGCGAGACCTACCGTCCCCGCTTTGTCGTCGGGGTGTTTTCCGTTGTGGAGTATCCCCGGGCAAGCGATCTTGAAAAGGAGCTGCCTATGCCCAACGGCAGGACTGTCTGGATCAATACCAATCAGAATTTCAGCAGTAAAAATCTGCGTGAAGTGCGTGTGATCCCCCGTCCGGGCAACCCGGATATCTGTGATCTCCAGTTCCGTCTCGACCGTCAGGGCAAGATCCTGTGGCAGATGCTGGCGGGCAACAACCGCGAGATCCCCGTGGTGCTGGTGGTGGACAGCCGCTATGCCGGCAAATTCATTCCGGAACTGCCCGCAGATGACGGCAGACAGGATAACTGGGTCACACTCCGTGCCGGTGTCGATCATTACACCGCCAGAGGCATCGTCAAGTTCGCCAAAAAGAATTACATCCATTATAATCCGGATACAAGTTCCTGGTTCTCAAGTCTCTTCGGCGGAAATGATTACTGACCGTGAATTGTTTATCAGCCGGGAACTTTCCTGGCTGCAATTCAATGACCGTGTGCTGGAAGAGGCCTGTGACCATTCCAAAAGCGCTGCCGAACGCCTGAAATTCCTCGTTATCACGGAAAATAATCTGGATGAGTTTTTCATGGTGCGGGTGGCCGGTCTGCGCAAACTGCTTCAGGCGGGACATGATTTTCCGGATCCGGCCGGTCTGCGGCCCTCCGTCCAGCTTGAAAAGGTCCGCCGGATGGTTCTGGATTTCACGGCGCGCAGACGCAGATGTCTCGAAGAAGAGATCCTGCCTGAACTGGAAAAACAGGGCATCCGCCTGGCCGCTTTCAGGACCCTTTCCGCAGATCAGCAGAAAATGATCGCGCAGTTTTTTGAGGAACGTATCAAACCAGTCCTGACGCCTCTTGTGGTCGATGACGCTCATCCCTTCCCCCTGCTGGCCGGCGGCGCCCTTGAGATCGCCTGCGAGCTGGAACTGGCTGACGGCAGCAAAAAACAGGCCCTGGTAGAGGTGCCGGAGGTCCTTGACAGATTTCAGAAATTTTCCGGCGGAAAAACAGGAACGTTTTTTATTCCCCTGGAAGAGATCATCTGCGGCTGTCTGGATATGCTTTTCCCCGCCTGCCGGATCTCCGACTTTTTCCTTTTCAGGATAACGCGGGATATGGATTTTTCCATCGTTGATGACAGTGTGGAGGATCTTCTGGAAAGCATCTCTCATCAGCTGGAACTGCGGCAGAAAAGAGGCGCCATCCGGCTGGAGATCTCCGGTGCAAAGAGGGGAGAGCTTTTCTTTCGGCTCTGCCGCCAGTTGGAGCTGGAAACGCTTTTTATCTATGAGACGGAGGGATTTCTCAATTTGAAAAACTTCCTGTGTTCAGCCCTGCTGACAGACCGCACCGGACAGCCGGGAAAACCCGCGCCGATCCCGGGCCTGCCGGAGCATCTGCCGGTTTTTGAGGCGTTAAAAAAATCCCGGACTGTTATGATCGCGCCGCCTTATCAAAGTTTTTCCCCCGTGGTGAGACTGCTGGAAGAGGCCGCAGCCGATCCGCAGGTGTTGGCTGTCAAACAGACCCTTTACCGCGTCAGCGGCAATTCTCCGGTCGTCCACGCTCTTCAGCGGGCGGCGGAAAACGGCAAACAGGTCACGGTCGTTGTGGAACTCAAGGCCCGCTTTGATGAAAAAAACAACATCGCCTGGGCCCGGGCCCTTGAGGAATCAGGCGCCCATGTGGTCTATGGTATCCCCGGCTTGAAGATCCATGGAAAAGCCCTGCTGATCGTCCGCCGCGAAGAGGGGGGCGCTTTGCAGAGATATGTGCATCTTGCCACAGGCAATTACAACGATAAAACCGCCCGGATCTATACGGATATCGGCCTCTTGAGCATCGAAAAAGATCTGGCTCTGGATGTGGAAAAATTTTTCAATACCGTCACCTGTTACACCGCCCGCAGCGGGGATTGGCAGCAGATCCGCGTGGCTCCCTTTGATCTGCGGCAGACCTTTTCAGAACTGATCGAACGGGAGATCGCTCTGGCTGAATCCGGAAAAAGGGGACTGATCCGGGCCAAAATGAACAGCCTCTCAGATAAAAAAATGATCCGCCTGCTGCACAAAGCCGCAGATGCCGGTGTGGAATTGCAGCTGTTGGTCAGAGGGATCTGCTGTTTCAGACCTCAGCCGGGCAGGGAAAATGTCCGTATCATCAGCATCGTCGATCGTTTTCTGGAACACAGCCGGATCTTTCATTTCGGCAACGGCGGAAAAGATCTCTTTTATTTGAGTTCTGCCGACTGGATGACCCGCAACCTTGACCGCCGGGTGGAGATTCTTTTTCCTGTCACCCGGCCGGAGCTTCAAAATGCACTGAAAAATATACTCGATTGTCACTTTGCTGATGACTGCAAGTCCAGACGTCTTGAAAGCCGGGGCATTTATACAGCTCCCCGTCTGACTGGAACATGCCGCAGCCAGGAAGAAATTCAGCGGCTTTTCCAAAACGGCAGGATCTTTACGGATTGTTAAGACGGCAGAACAACTGTCACAGCCTTTCCGGGGAGGCCGTGACAGCGCTGCAAAAATATTCTCTCAAAAAATTTTCAAAACGCCCTTTTCAAGAAGTTCTGTTCCCGATACGGGTAGATAAATGATAAAAACTGAAAAATACTTCGCTTTTCTCCTATGAGAGACTATTTGTCAAGTTATATTTGCAAAAAAATCGTAAAATATCTGAGATAATCAGCAAAAGATGATTCAAAAAAGGTGTGCTTTTGTCTTGCTCCTATTCGCGTTCTGTAATG
>JAFVYP010000172.1 GCA_017508555.1 Lentisphaeria bacterium | reverse complement strand
TACATCTTTTTCAAGATGTCTCAAATTGAATTTTCAAGGTTACATCGCACTATTCAATTTTCAATCAGCTGCTGCTTTTTTGCAGCGTCTCATAATGTATCACTCAATCTCGCGCTTGTCAAGCGGAGTTTGAAGATTTTTTTGAGTTTTTTATCAGCATCGTTTTCTTTCTCATCAAGGAGAAATTGAACGTTGCTTAATATATCACAGAATTTTCTTTTGTCAAGTGACATTCTGAAGATTTTGCGATTTTTTATCAGCTCGCTTTGTTCAGCGTTTTAACACCGAAGAGTAAAGCGTCTTATAATATATCACGGCTTTCAAACTTTGTCAAGTGACGTTTTGAAAATTTTATGAATTTTTCTTATCAGCCTTTTTGCAACACCTTGATCGAACAAGAAGCGCAAAACGTTGTCTAATATATCACCGAATTTCAGTTTGTCAAATCGTTTTTCAAACTTTTTTTCGATTTCTTTATCAGCTTCGTTTTACTTGCCCGCCATCTCGGCCGGAGGTCGCAAAACAGAGACATAATATATCAGCAGTTTTTACTTTGTCAAGCAAAAATTTGTTTTTTTCGTGTTTTTTCTGCCTCGCGCGGGCGCACGCGCGTACATTATATTTTTGCTGAAAAATATTCTTTAATTGTTCTCTGGCGGGCAAAGCAAATGTTCCACTTCCGGATGCGCCAGAGAACGGGCTATATTGGAACGAAGATCGGGGATACGCTTTTCCCATTCGGCTACCGTCTGGGCAAAATATCTTCTGTCTCCATCATCCAGCTGCTCCTTGTAGCGGCAAAGTCCCGCGCGGGGGATCTGCATACTTTCCGCACAGGCGGCAATGAGTTTTTCCGGGACCAGCGCCATAGGCCGGATCACAGTGACACTCCCCTCCCCCTTCTGCGGCACAACGGGAGCCATGGTGGTTACTCCCTGCCCCCGGCAGAGACTCATAATAAAAGAAACAATAATATCGTCCAGATGATGTCCAAGAGCCAGCTTATTGCATTTCAGCTCTTTGGCCAGTCCGTAAAGTTTCCCGCGCCTCAGCCGGGAACACAGGACACAGGGGGCATGTTCAAAGGATTTTTCCTCGATGATATCAGCGATCTGCATTTTGATGATATGATGTTCCCAGCCCTTTTCGCGGCAATATCCGCTGACAGCCCCTGTATTGAAGCCGGGAAAACCGGGATCAAAGGTCACAGCGGCGATCTCAAAACGGACCGGAGCGGCTTTTTGCAGCTGATGCAGCAGTTCCACAAGGACAAAACTGTCTTTCCCTCCCGACAGACCGCAGAGGATACGGTCTCCTTCGGAGATCATCCGGTAACGGACAATGGTTTCTCCGGCGATCTTACGCAGTTTCTTAAATTCCGGCAGGATCATTTTCATTTCTCTTTCTGAGCTTCCAGAAAACGGCGGTCGGCTGTCAGATGTGCCACACCCTTGACCGCGATCCGGGCATCGGTTGCGGCAAAACAATCCAGCTGAACGATCCGGGCTTCGGGAGCGGCCGGAAGCGTGAAGCGGGCGCCGTCGGCTCTGACTTTGTCAAGAGAGATTTTTTCAGTACAGCCTTGCCGGGTCCAGACCCTTCCCTGATCTTCGATCGTGATGCCCCAGAAGCCCAGGTGACTGCCGGAGTAGCGCACTTCTGCGGATTTCCCTGCCGGAATACGGATAAAGAAACGCCGCAAGCCGTTTTGAGAAGAGGCCAGACCTTCCGGTTTCATAAAAACGCCGTAACAGGCCCCGGGAGTTCCCGCCATCATCCAGTCGGCATTGAAGCTGTCAGAAATATCCAGATAAAAACGGCTTCCTTTTTTGCCGGGCAGGGTCAGGGAAAAATCCTGACGCAAAATACCGGGCGCGGCCTTTTCCGTTGTCAGGATCTTCCCGTCGGCACTGCGCAGCGTGAAGGTCACAGGCGTCCGGGGGGTGCCGCTGCGTATCCAGCGCCGCAGAGTGATGGAAGCATCGTCCGCCAGAGAAAGGATCTCCCACCGGCTCGAACCGCGTACACGCCATTCAGGATAAACCCCGCCGTATAAAACTTTCTGCTGGGCTTTCCGGGAATAATCTGAACGGAGACCGTGTTTTTTATTCCATTGGGCTTCAGCACGGAGATAATCTGCAAAAAATGTCCAGATGATGGCAAAATGTTTGTGATCCACAGCCGCGATCCCCAGAACGACCGGAGCAAAAGCACGGCGGGCAACGGCAAACAATGCCGGATCATCCGCCAGAACAGCGGCCTCCGCCAGAGCCGGTGCGATCAGGCTGTTCAGCTGACTGACCGGCCAGTTCAACCCTCTCCCGTTGCTGTCGATATCATAATTGAAACCGGCGCCGTTGCCGGGATTGAACCCTTTGACCAGCCAGCGGGCGGAGGAAACGATCGCCCGTTTGACTTGAGGATCCGGAAAAATTTTGTAATAATCACACAATCCCTTTATCATCACAGCCACCTGAAAATTGTTGTTGCCCATGACACCTACACCGTATCCGGAATGAAGGCGCCGGACAACGCGGGGCCAGGCCCCTTTCTCATAGGCACACTCACGGACAGCCAGATCTGCCATGGTCTTTGCCACTTTGAAATAGGCCGGATCTCCTGTAACGCTCCAGAGAGCAGAAAGCGCCCGGAGCATCCAGCCGGTTTCGCGGGGAGCTTTGCCCAGAATCGTTTTGTAATTGGGAACGGCGGCAAAAGCGGCATGATCTCCGAACATGTAAGCAGAATCCATGACCGTTGTATCTCCCGTCAGGAGCCAGACAAGGAGCCGTCCTCTCACCCAGCTGTGGCCGTTGCCGGCGGCTGTGTAGCGGTTGTATTTCGCACTCCAGCGCCGTCCGACGCCGGAATGTCCCACGGCATGCTGCAAATTGGCGCCGATAAAATACGCATTGGGATATGCGTGACAGGTATCCACATCCGCCTGATGTCTGGCGGAAGCAACAGCATAGCGGAGCATGGCCCGATCCCCTGTCCGCAGATAGGTTTCCAGCACGCCGTGGACAGGATCATATTCATTGTTGGTCCAGCTGTGACCCCGTTCTCCAAAGGAGTCACCGTAGTTGAAAAATCCATATTCCCGTTCACTTTCCTGACGGGCCAGATAACGTTTGAAGGCCTCTTCAGCCTTGGCGTTGACAGGCGCAAGATGATCGTCGTCCGGAGCAAATCCCGCTTTGCGGTAATAGGCAAAAGGCAAAACACCCGTCACAGGCAAATCACGTTCCGCTTTCAGAACTTCTTCCGGAGTCCCCGCAAAGTCGAAAGTCATCCGTTCGGAAAAACTCATGCCCCATTTCATGCGGTAATTGCCGTCGGTATAGAGATAGCTCAATTTGAGCGGAAGATCCATATTGAATTTTTTATGGGGCTGACGGGGAAGAAGCTCAATAACGGCCTTATTTCCCTTGGCCGTCACCGCCTTGGGATAACGCTGATAAAAATCGGCCAGCGCCACACCGAATTTATCCGTCAGGGCAAAAGCACCGGAAAGACGGCCCCTGATCCTCGGACCGCCGTTACGGGAATAAAAGGCATCGGTCTCCTGAAAAAGTCTTTCCTGACGGCGGATCTTGCCGGCGGGAACAAAGGGGATCGCAAGTGATTTGAAATCAGTGAACTCCCAGTCAAGGACGGAGTTGATATGGGTATATTCAAGAGAAAATGCCGCTTGATTATACAGAAAGGTAAAACGGCAGATGTAGGAACCGGCATTTCCGGTATATCTGCCTGCCGCGCGCAGGGTAAGACGCAAAGGACCGGACTCGATGATCTCAAAACTGTCAGGATCTCCGAGCGTAAATTTTTTGCCGTCGGCCATAACGATTTCCACCGGAAGAAATTTTCCGGCAGGACGGCCGTCAACTGTCAAATCTTCAACCAGTTTGAATCCCTTTTTTCTGATGACTCCTTTGAGTCTGCCGGTATCCACAGAAAACACGCCGCCGGAAAAGGTGTGCCGGATCCCCTGCCTGACCGGAGCGGCTTTGACCTGATTGCCGAAAAGAAGCTGCCAGTTTTTGCGGGCATGGGGAGCAAGAGAAACAGGAGCTGTCACAAACAGATGCCGCAGAGATTTGTCTCCATAACGGGAGAGAACGGAGTACTGCGCCGGAACAGGACGGCCTTTTTCATCGCACAACCGGATGTTTTCCACAGAAAACAGCTTTTTCTGAGCAAACGGAACCCCGAAACGCACCTCAGTCGTACGGGCCAAAGCACTTTCGTTGAGGATGTCAACAGAGATACTTTCCTTCTCAGCCGATCCCTTCCCCGCAACTTTCTCCGGCGGCAGCAGTTTGGCAATGGGCGTGGGACGGTGTTTCAAACGGGGACCGTGGTCATCATAACAGGCCTCCCGGGGCGTCAACCCGCGGTCGGAAGACTTCAACAGCACACAGGTCGGCGTGGAGACCCTGTAAGCAAACTGCCGGTGATCCCGGGGAACAAAACGGTTGACAAAACTGATTTTATGGAACAACAGTTTGACTTCAGGATTTTTTTCATCTCCTTCAAGACGGTTGAAGAAAAAACGCAGTCCGGTCAGCTGCTTGTGCTTCGGCCGGGAAATATTGTAGTACAGCGTTATTTTCTTATTGAGTTCCAGCAATTTTCCCGCCGGAGCATGATCCGGACGGACCCGGGCAAACTCTTTTCCGGCAAACAGGCCAGTCATCAGATTCCGCTGGATGAATTTTCCCTGAAGCGGCGTGATCTCAACAACAATACAATTATACGGGGATATATCTTTTTTTTCAGGAAATGCAAAATAAAGCTCCGCCGACCGGCCGGGTTTGACCGCCTCGATCCGGGGCGGCACCCAGGTCCCTTGGGTATTTCTCAAACGGGCGGAACTTAAATCCAGCTCCCCGGCCCCCAAACAGCAAAAAAACAGAACACTCCATAAAACAGTGAATTTTTTCATTCCTACCTCTTTGTATTTATCCGTCAGTCATCTCCCCCCATTTGCGATGAGACAAGTTACGCTCAGGAACAGAGCCTTCGCAAAATTCAGGACAACAACTGTTTATTGCGGCATATCCATAATTTCAATTTTACTTGTGAACTTTGTACTTTCTTCAGCTTGAAGCACCGGCAAAGCCCCGGGCGCATTTTCAAAGGTCCCGACTCTTATGTTCATAGGTTCGATACAGATAAAAGATGTATCCGATTCGGGACGCCAGACCATCCAGTGATTGAATTTTTCATCCACAGTGTAGCGGAGTGAAAAACTGCCGTAATCAAGCACTGCTGTACGGTTTGACTCATCCATGCGGAAGTGGCCGAATGGCCAGACCTGCGCCGGATCACACCAGGTATCCGGTTGGAACCCCTCCTGCCAGAGGGTTTCCCTGCCGGACATGAGATAACGCGGCGGCGGCAGTTCAAAACGTCCGCCTTTGCCGCTGACCAGCATCCGCGCAGGAGCAGGAAATGCCGAGTGGAATCCCAGCGCACAGGGAATGACATCCGATGAACAGTTCCTGACAGTGAATTCCTGTATCAACGCTTTTTCTGTGAATGTATATGTCACACGCAAAATACAATCAAAGGGATATCCCTCGTGCATCGGAGCGTTTTCATCAAAAATCCAACTCATTGAAAGTGAATTTTCTGTGACCTCATCCAAAAACCACTTTTCGCGCAAAGCAATACCGTGCAGATGGTTGCCGCGCGCAGGTTCGTTGACCGGAAGCTGATACTTTTTCCCGTTGAACATGAATTTTCCGCCGTCTATGCGATTCGGAGGAAAAAGCACGGCAAAGCCGAAATTTGTCGGCGCTTCGATCCATCGGGAAAGTTCCGTATATCCCCGCATGATGTCAACACCGCTGTATTTCACCTGCGACAGGTTGCCCCCGCACTCCGGAGCTGCGGTCACAGTCCAGCTGCCAAAAACCAGTTCTCTCATTCAAGCTCTCATAAAAGCACCGCCGTTGAGATTGATGATCTCTCCGGTCAGAAACGGTGTATCTGCGATCTTGAAAACAGCTTCCGCAACCTCGTCCGTGGAAGCGCCGCGCCCCAGCGGAATGCCCGCCATCTCCTTTTCAAGCTGCTCAGGAGTAAGCCGCGTCATAATCAGATCGGTCATAATCAATCCGGGCGCAAGAACGTTGCTGGTGATACCATGCGTTGCCCCCAAATTGGCGAACCCGCGGGAAAGCGCGTGCATGGCAGATTTGGCCGCCGCATAGGAAAGCATACGCTCATTTGCCGGTTGATACGCCCACAAACTCGAAATATGGATCATTCTGCCCCATTGACGCTTTTTCATGTCCTCAAAGGCAAATTTTCCGCAGAGATAGGCGCCTTTCAGATTGACGCTCATCACCGCATCCCACCAGTCGCCATCGGTCATATCCGCCCCGCGCTTGTAGGGATCTATCCGGGCATTGTTCACCAGAATATCGACCGGACCGACATCGGAAAACATCCGGGCCACAGCCTTTTCGTCGGATATATCGCAAGCATAAGCTATTCCGTTGATCCCGGCCGCAACCTTTTCCGCCACTTCGATACCATGAGCGCAGTTGACGATCACCTGACAGCCGGCAGAAGCAAAACGGCGGCAGATCGCCTCACCAAGACCGCGGGAGCCTCCGGTGACCAACACTTTTTTATTTTCAAAGCTGTCCATCATTCATCCTCCATCACCAATCACAGACGGCGCCATCCGGACGGATAAGCTGCGGTGTATAGGAGGGAATGGGCGGATGGGCCTTGCACAACTCTTCATCAAGTTCGATTCCCCATCCGGGCTTCTCGTTGAGTTCAATGTAGCCGTCTTTGACCACGATGGGCTCTGTGATGACATTATTGCGCCAATCGTTGAGGAAGAGTCTTTCCTGGATCAGAAAATTCGGTATCACCGCATCCAGGTGCATCGAAACAGTCGTCACCACCGGACTCATGGGACCGTGAGGAGCAACAAACACGTTGAAAGCCTCTGCCAGATGAGCGGCTTTGAGGGCTGTTCCGAAACCGCAGCTGTGTCCGATATCCGGCTGAATGATACTGGCGCACTTTCCGGTCATAAGCCGTTTGAATTCAGGAAGGAAAGAGAGCCGTTCCCCGGTTGCCACAGGAATATCCAGACGGGAAGCGACTTTGGCAAGCCCCTCTTCATCTTCCGGCTGACAGGGTTCCTCAAAGAAGAAGAAATCCAGTTCTTCAAACATCCGGCCGATTTTGATGGCCATATCTGCATCATATCTGCCGTGGCCATCGTACATGACCAGAGCCTCACTGCCGACTGTATCGCGGATGGTTTCAGATATCAGACGGATTTTTTTGAAACTTTCCGGATCATTGACCTGCCAGCAGGGAAGTGCCAGACTGAATTTGAAAGCATTGTATCCGGCCGCCATTGCCACCTGGGCCTTGTCTCTTACCACAGCCGGATCAAGAGAGCCGCCGCTCCAACCATTGACATACGCTCTGATCTTAGTACGGCACGCACCGCCGATCAGTTTGTAAACCGGCATATTGAGGCTCTTGCCAAGAATATCCCAGAGGGCGAGTTCGACGCCGGAAATGGCACTGCCCTTGATGACGCCGCCCTTCCAGAAAAGCTGCTTGACCATCTTCTGGGTCAGGTATTCTATTCTGGTGGGATCTTCACCCAGCACCAGACATTCGATATCTTTAAGAGCGCCCAGCACACTGTTGTCGTGACTTTCGAGGGTTGCTTCACCAAGTCCGGTGATCCCCTCATCGGTATGGACTTTAACAAAGAAGTAGTTGCGATTGGAAAGCAGACCGACACCCGGGGTCGGCGCTCCCACCAAAACGGGTTCTATGCGGGTTATTTTCATTTGAAGTCCTTTTCTCCGTAGATTGTCAAACCGTCATCCCGGCAGATTTTACGATCGGCAAATCCACGCCTGCGGCAGATGAAATAAATTTTCCGAACCGCAGGATATACAGGAATTTTCCAGATCGATATTACTTCTTTCCGGTAAAAATTTCCGGATTTGATCGGAATGATCCCGGCCTGGTCATGTGCAAAAAAGCCCGGATCCTTCACGTTTTTCCCGGAAATCCTGAACGATACCTTACAATAGCATATATTCCCGACTTTTCAACAGCATTGCCCGCTGCCGTTTTGAAAAAATCATAAAAAAATCCGGCTGAAACCGATGCTGCAAACACTTCACGATTTGGAACCGCTCCCTGCCCCTGCCATTTGCACAAACTGCCGTCAGACAGTAAAAATCCAGCGGCAAAACAACACAACAGCGGTTATTCCCAACGCAATGACCAGAAAAAGCAAAATGACGGGAACCAGTCCGCCCGGATCGTTTTTCCATGTCCTTCTCTTAACATCCCCGTCAGTGATCTTTTTCAGGATCCCGCTTAAAATGACCTTGATCTCGCCCCAGTCCGCCGGACGGTCGGCAGGCGCTTTGGCAATCATTTTATCCACAAAAGCCGCCAGCGCAGGCTCTACAAAGGGCGCAGCTTTGATCAGAGGAGGAGGAACGACATCCACATGCATTTGCAGAACAAGCTCCACAGATCCCTGGAAGGGAGCCGCGCCCGAAAGCAGTTCGTAAAGCATAATGCCGAAGCTGTAAATATCGCTTTTGACACCGACACTGGCCAGATTTCCCATGGCGACCTCAGGAGCGGCATAAAGGGGCGTCGCCATGATCTCTCCGGCAGGATCATCTGTTCCGGCCACCTTGGCCAGTCCCAAGTCGGCCAGTTTGAGAGCGCCGTCATGCGACCGGATCATCAGATTATCCGGCTTGATGTCCCCGTGGATCACATGAAATTTCTGCCAGGCAAAATCCAATGCCTCCGCCAGCGCGATGGCCGTCTCAAGCAAAAAGGGCAGCGTGATCTTTTCAGGAGAACTTGTGCGCATCTTTTCAAGGGAGATCCCCTCGACATACTCCATGATAAAATAATAAAGCCCGTCACAGCTGCCCACATCCAGCGCCTGGATGATATGAGGATGCTCCAAACGGGCGGCCATACGGGCCTCTCGGACAAAATTTCTGACGTAAACAGGATTTTCTGCCAGCTCCGCATGCAGGATCTTACAGGCAGTGATCTTGTTGATGACCTTATGCCGCGCCTGATACACGACGCCGTTGCCGCCGCTGCCCAGCAGACGGATCAGCTGGTAATCTGCAATAACTTCTCCGACAAGGGCCTCCGGATCTCTCATCGGGTCTCATCCTCCGGCAAACTTGCGGCTTTACCGTTGAACAAACCGATGACAAACTCCCCTTTCCACTCTCTTTTGAGCGCGGCCAATTCCTGAGCGGTCCCCCGAATGATCTCTTCGTGGAACTTGGTGGCTTCACGGATCAGCGCTACGCGGCTTTCCGGCGCGATCTGTGCAATGGCTTCCAGAGTTTTAGAAATCCGGTAAGGAGACTCAAAAAAGAAATTGGTCATGCCGGAGTTGAGCATTTCACGCAGAAATTTATCCTTCTGTCCGGACTTGACAGGCGCAAAAGCACGGAACGCAAATTTATCCACCGGAAGCGCAGAGGCTGTCACAGCAAAGGTCAACGCCGATACCCCGGGGATCACCACAGGCTCCACCCCCTGCTCAACAGCCGTCCTCACCAGCAGGAATCCCGGATCAGCCACGGACGGCGTACCCGCATCCGAAACAAGCGCAACAGAGGAACCGTTTTTGACCTGTTCCACCAATTCAGCCACTTTTCCATGTTCATTGAAGGCATGACAGCTGACCAGCTGCTTGCCGTGGATCTCAAAGTGACTCAACAACTGCCGGGTATGACGGGCATCCTCGGCGGCAATGATGTCACACTCCTTGAGGATACGCAATGCCCGGAGCGTCAAATCCTCCATATTACCGATCGGCGTACTGACGATATAAAGACTTCCCATAGCAAAATATTTCCTTTCAGCACAATATAGCTTTTCTTTCAGAAAAGTCAACCGCCCGCACCGCTTAATCCAGAAAAACTTTGAGCAAGACCGCCGCAACACAAACTCTGGATGGCTGCGGCGGCGGCCGAACGTCGGCTCCGGTATAACTGTCATGCCCTCGTTGGGGCATGACAGAACTGCAAACAGGCTTTGTTAGCGGTTACTGTGGCGAATGAAGCCGGTGTGTCTTGCCCAGCCCTGCATTACCACGGGCAAAAACACGGTTGTCGGACCTGTCGGACAAGTCTGACAAGTCGGACGCTTGGTGCGCCGCGCAGAGGGGCTGGGTTGGCAGTTACTCTTGGCGAATTGGGCCTGTGAGACGTGCGGGCCGAAATTACCATGGGCGAAAAAGCATTTGTCTCAAACCCAGTCTGCGTGCCCTGCTGCAAATAAACCAAAGAGACGTGCGGGCCGAAATTACGGGGGATTCTCAAGGGGGCGCCGCCCCCTTGAGCGGGTTGGTCGATGCGCAGCATCACCCCCGCTATTGCGCTTTTCTTTGCTTACTTTCTTTTCTCGCGAAAAGAAAGTAAGGGGGGAAGATGAGGAGGAAGAGGATGGCGCCGGCGACAAAGATGCTGCGGACGCCGGCCATAAGGGCGAGACTGCCGCTGATGAAAGAGCAGACGATACCTCCGGCGGTATTGATTCCACCGGACCAGCCGAAGAAGGTTCCGCGCAGTTCGGGGGAGGTGGTTTTGGCAAGAATGATCTGAAGGACGGGTTGAAGTCCACCTGCGGCGAAATATGTCAGGAAGCGTGAAACGGTCAACATCTCGATATTGACAGAATAGGCCTGAGCCAGAGTGAATGCGGCGCTGGAAATCAGGATGGGGGTAATCAATTTCTGAGGGTTGCATCGGTCACAGATCCATCCGACGGCGACGCCTGAAAGGACGCCCCCCAGGGCGGCTGCGGCGCTGATGATACCAGTAAAAAAAGCGGCGCGTTGGGGATGAACGAGTTCAACCTGCATAGCGATAAAGGGCTGTTCGATGCGGCGTGCGACGCCCATAATCAGGAACATGACCAGAAGCCAGAGAATGGTGGGGGAGGAAAGATATTTGAAAGAAAACTTGACTTTTTCCTTTTTTTCGGGAGAATAATCAAAATTCTCTTTCACAAAAACATGTACCAGAATACCGCTGATAAGATAAATAACACCGCAGGTAAAGAAAGCGGTTTTGAATCCGGCGTATTCAACGATGAGGCCGCCGGCGAGATATCCGGCCATATTGCCGCTCCAGATGGAGGTACTGATAGCGCCGAGGACGAAACCATGCTTTTCCGGGGGCGTGGTGGACACAAGGAGCGTTTGGGCAGGGACAACGGTTCCAGAAAAAAAGGAGCAGATAAAACGGATGAGGACAAGTATCCAGAAATTGGGAGCCAGGGAAAGCAGCGGATAAAAGAGAGCAGCGGCGTAGCTTGCGCGGAGCAGCATGATCTTGCGTCCGAAGCGGTCGGCGAGGATGCCCCAGACCACATTGGCGACGCAGAGGCTGGACATGCCTGCGAGATAATAAAGGGAAACATAGAGTCCCCGTATTTTTTCACTGTCCACATGGAGATTTTCGCGCAGGAGCAGGGGGATAAAGGGCATACAGCAGCCGAACCCGATCATGGCGAGAAATTGTGAGATCCAGACGACAGTAAGGTTCTGCCGCCAGTTGGCATAGGGATTGAGCGTTGCCATTTTTTCTTGGCTTTGTTCCCGACAAGGGTCGATGGTATCGCGGGGAGGGGAAAAACCTCTTTTCGCGGGAAAAGAGGTTTTTCCCCTCCCCGCACCCCACCCCTTTTCGAGAAAAGCGAAGTATTTTTTAGTTTTTATCATTTATCTACCCGTATC
>JAFVYP010000171.1 GCA_017508555.1 Lentisphaeria bacterium | reverse complement strand
GATGATGAGGATAAAGTCATCGGTTACCAGTTCATCAAGCTAGGACCCATGCTGGATGCCATCAACAAGGGCATGGATGCCAACGAGGCCATGCAGAAATTCACCGGTACCTACGGCCGTTTCGCCGATGCCGCCCGTACCATCAACCCCCGTCACGAATAAGAGGAGGCTTGTATTATGGCTCTGTTTGAAAGCTATGAGCGCCGGATCGATCAGATCAATGCGTTCCTCAATGCCAACGGAATTGCCTCCATTGAAGAGGCCGAAGAGATCACCAAGTCCAAGGGACTTGATATTTACAAGCGCGTGAAGGACATCCAGCCCATCTGCTTTGAGAACGCCTGCTGGGCTTATCTCGTGGGTGCCGCTGTGGCCATCAAACGCGGACAGACTGTTGCCAGCGACATTGCCAAGACCCTGGGCGAAGGACTTCAGTCCTTCTGTATCCCCGGCTCTGTTGCCGATGACCGTAAAGTCGGTCTCGGACACGGCAATCTGGCCTCCATGCTTCTGCGCGACGAGACCAAATGCTTTGCTTTCTGCGCCGGTCACGAGTCCTTTGCCGCTGCTGAAGGCGCCATCGGTCTTGCCCGCAGCGCCAACAAGGCCCGTAAAGAACCCCTGCGCGTCATCCTCAACGGACTTGGCAAAGACGCTGCCCAGATCATCAGCCGCATCAACGGTTTCACCGGTGTTGAGACTGAATTTGACTATGCCACCGGCGAAGTCAAAGTTCTGAGCGAGACGGCTTACTCCAAGGGTGAGCGTGCCGCTGTCCGCTGCTACGGTGCCGATGACGTCCGTGAGGGCGTTGCCATTATGTGGCTCGAGGGTGTTGACATTGCCATCACCGGCAACTCCACCAACCCCACCCGTTTCCAGCATCCTGTGATGGGAACCTACAAGAAGGAACGTATCGAAAAGGGCAAGCCCTTCTTCTCCGTCGCTTCCGGCGGCGGTACCGGACGTACCCTTCATCCCGATAACATGGCTGCCGGTCCTGCCAGCTACGGTATGACTGACACCATGGGACGCATGCACTCCGACGCTCAGTTCGCCGGTTCCTCCAGCGTTCCCGCCCACGTGGAAATGATGGGCTTGATCGGTATGGGCAACAACCCCATGGTCGGCGCCTCCGTTGACGTGGCTGTTGCTGTGGCTCAGGCGATGGCTGCCAAATAAGATCAGCTTTGTTTGAACACATAAACGGGCGGAAGATGGATCTCATCTTCCGCCCGTTTAATTTTTATGATATTTTATCCCGCAACAAAAACGTTGTGTTTTGAACAGAGGATACGTCAGATAATGACAGTTTCTCCTTCGTGAGCCAGCAGGACATTTTCTCTTCTGGCGATCTTTTCCTGCTCTTCCGGATCGGCGGGCCAGAGGGTGCGGGCTCTGTGATCGAAAAAGATTTTGGTATTTTCATCCATATTGCCGCGGCGGATGAATACCTGGCGCTGGATATTGAACATCAAGCCGTCGCTGTGGTCAAAGATCCGCCAGTCGCCGGGTTCGGACATGGTGGCATCCCAGACAACGGCATCCAGACGGGTTTTTCCCAGCATTTTGCAGGCGCGGGATGGAAACCAGGCTGTATCCAGCGCGTAAAGCAGATTTTTTCCTTCTCCTGAAAACAGATAGCAGTATGTCTCTTCAGTCGGATCATCTACGGCGTGATTGGACTCCATCGGCAGGATCTCATAAACGCCTGCTCTGAATTTGACGCCCCAGTGCAGCGTATGGACCTGACAGAAGGCACAGGCCGCCTGACAGACCTGCGGAGATCCGTGAAGCCAGACTTTGCGGCCGGCTGTGAGTTCTTTGAGCACACGGAGATCGAAGTGATCGCTGTGGTTGTGTGTTATCAGAATATCTGTGATCTTTTCTGTGTCAACGTCGAAGCGCTTCAACGCGGCGGCGACCGTCGGACCGCAGTCGATCAGGATATGGTCATCAATCAGCGTTGCTGCGCTGCCGAGAACATCCGGAGAACCGTATCTTGACCAGTCGTGGTCTGCGGCGCCGGTGCCGATAAAACGGATTTTCATATGGACCTCAAAGTGCAGTGATTTCTATATAACCGTATTTTTCCAGATAGCGCAGGTAATCCATCAGCTTCCGGAGTTTTTCTTCTGTGTATTTATCCTCATCAAACTCATATTCATACAGTTTGACAGCATCAAAGACCGAACGTTTGCCATCCATCAGGATATAGAGGGTATCCGGGATGATGTTCATTTTCCGGTCATTCAGAGGGGCTTTGGCCAGGGACATCAGCGTATTGGGGCAAAGCCGTTTGACGACCATTTGAGAGGCTTCCAGAGCCTCTCCGGAAAGCGCCGGACGGCGGACATCCGCAAAGAGAGTCCTGACCGCTTCTTCGGCCTGTTGGGAAAATACACTGACACTTTCAGCGGTGACCGTATCCGGCGCGAAACGGTTGATGGAAAGAAGCCGTTCGGCCATGATCTTTGCCTGGAAACGGATCTTTTCTTTGCCTTCCCATGCGGCAAGAACTCCTGTTTTGACTTCATTGGAAACGGCACAGATCTTTTCCGCAAGACTTTCCCGGCCCAGCTGCATACAGAGGCAACTGATATCGGCAAAGGCTTCGCGGCTGCCGGAAGTGAGAAATCCCGCCAGCGCTCCTGTGAACCGGGCGATCTCTTCCGCCAGAGGCCAGTTGGCCTCCATGAATTTGTAACAGGTGCAGTGATGATATTTCTTGTCCGCGGAGTGGAACCAGAGGGAGGGGATGCCGATCCAGTCATCGGAACAGAAGGTGTCATCCGAAAGATTGCCCTTTTCCAGCACCAGGCGTCTGTGAGAGAGCAGTTCCCGGTAGAGCTGCGGCGTCAGCAGGTCGAGGAAGGAGGGACGGATGATGGAGGAAAGCCGCATTTTCGTTTCCGGAGAGGTGTCGCTGCCGGGGAAATGACAGGCACTGTCCAGACTGAACACGGTCAGCGTTCTTGCGTTGCGCTCTCTATCCTGATAAAACTCTGAAAAACCGTACCGTTCAAAGGAAAGAACGATGCGCAAAGTCTTTTCAAAGGCCGGGAGTTTGCCCTCTTTGACCAACTCTTTCAGGGCGCGGCAGAATTCACAGATAATGACGCCGCCTGCGGCATCATCGGGCAGAAAAGGTTCGTACATGTGGGCCACGAAGGTCAGTTCTTCACGGCTTTTTCCGGGCATGATGCCGGTCAGGGTATAGACCTCGCCATCCTGGATGGAGGTCCTGACTTCGGCGTGAGCGGGGATCCCCTCCTTCGTCAGGTGTTTTTCCACCAGCGCGGCCTGACGGGGGGTGAGGGAAAAGACGCTGATGCGTTTTTCTCCGGCAGTGTGATACCAGCCGCAGAAGCTCAGGCCGTTGTTCCAGCGCAGATGATCGGGAAACTCTTCCGCAATGGGGGGATAGGTCATAATGATGCCGACGCCGCCCAGTTCGCCGGTGAATTTATAAAAACTTCTGTCAAAAGCAGGCATATAGACCATGTTTCCGGCAATGCGTTCAGGATGGGCTGCGGCCTCTTCTTTGGAAAGGATCAGGCAGTCAACGCCTTCTTCCGGCGTCGGTCCGCACCAGACGCCGGGAACGAATGAACACACGTTACTGTCGGAAATAATGCGCTGATCCTCGGGGATCTCCGGTACATCCAGACGCAGAAAAGAGCGTCCTGTCGTATTCCACGCCTGAGGAAGCGTGCAGTCAAAATAGGTGGTCTTTCCGTCGGCGGAAAGCGCATAACGTGTGACTTCTTCAAAACCGGATTCCTTCATCAATTCCAGACAAAGATCCGTAGAGGCTTTATAATTTTTGAAAGACTGATTACCTTCCAGACGATGGATTTCTCTTGTGTATTTTTCAATGCGTTCAAGAGAGACAAACGGCTTTAATTCTTCAAAAAGTTGATGGATCATTTTTCTATTCCTCATGTTGGATATGAGTAAATATACACGTTCCCGCAATAAAAACAAACAGGGCTTTTTATTTTTTTATGAAAAAATATGCAAGAATTGCAACGGCGTTGCAAGGGGCTCTTGAAAAAATTTTCAGAGGAGATATATTAACACTCAAAAACAGGAGAAAGCCTTGTCTATGAAACGCTCTCTGAAAACGATTTCTGAAATGACCGGTTACTCCACCGCGACCGTTTCCCGCGCATTGGCCAATGCGGAAAATGTGCGCGATGAAGTCCGGAAAAAGATCCTTCTTGCGGCCCGCCGGATCGGTTATGTGTCAGGGGCTTCCCGGGTACTTGTGATCGGAGAGATGCTGGCGCCCTCCATGTATTACGAAGAGATGCTCGGCCCGCTGGCCGATGAGCTGTACCGTGTCGGTTTTTGTGCTGAATTTATTGCCAAACGGGATGTCCCCCATGTGCTTGACAGGAACTTCAGGGGGGCCGTTTCACTTTTGCGCAAAGGCATCGAAAAGTATTGGGGCAAGCATCAGGATATCCCGCTTGTCTGCATCAACAGCTTCGCACTTCATCTGCACAACATTTATTCCGTTCAAACCGACGATGCCGCCGGCAGCCGTTATATGGCAGAGTCATTGATAAGGCTCGGACATGAAAAGATCGGTATTTACGGCGAAAGCCTTGAACGGGAGCTTCTGCCGGAGTCATTCTATTATCTGAAACGCCTGGAAGCCTTTTCTCAGGTGATGCGCGAACATGGTTTGCCGGATGATCTGTGTGCCGCCCGCAGGGATCCCAAAGAAAGCGTGATGCTTGTCAAATCGCTTCTTGACCGGGGATGCACGGCGATCATCGGCAATGGCGAGTCATCAGGAATGGAACTGGTGACAGCTTTGCATGTTCTGGGCGTCAGGATACCTGAGGATGTTTCCGTTATGAGCTGGATAACACATCAGGGGGCGCATTTGATGTATCCGCCCGTATCCGGCGTTATACAGGACTTTTCTGCTTTGGCCCGCCACGCGGTCAGCATGCTCCAATGTCAGATCGGAGAAGGGACTCCGGTGTCCGACATCGTTCTGCCGCCGATCCAGGTGGCTGGTGCCTCCGTCGGCCGCTGCCGGAAAAACGATCAGTAGTGATCGTTTGTATCCGGTTTGAAGTAATTTTTCGTTTTGAAGACAGAGGGCTGGAAATTCGCATCTTTGAGCGAAGAAACATGTCCATCTGCCCAGAGAACATTGGCATAACCGTCGGCGAGCGTACCGGAGCTGCTGGTTCCGTGAGGAGAAGCGATACGGGTCCAGCGGCAGTCTTTGTTCCATGTGCCGCCGCTGCCGTTGTTGTTGACGGCATCGAAATGAGCATATCCGCGCAGAGTATCACCAGCCCATACCCCGATGGATTCCATGGTCACAAATTTTCTTGAGGCATGGCGGATATTGCCCGCCTTGGGCAGAAAATTGATTTTTCCTATGAAACCATTGGCATTGCCGCCGAAAAAACCGTTGTAGGCATAGCCGAAATAACTCCAGTTCGAATAAGGATACTGATTATATTTTTGGGCCTGGGGGATAAATTCTTTGTTTAATATATGGGTGTATTGTCCGACAAGCGTGGGACACATGGCGATATTGGCCGTAATCATCCCCTGACGGTAAAAGATGGAACACCAGGATTCATATTCCCAGTTGCCGCTTGAGGAATAGGACTGTTCATTGGAGGGCGGGAAAAAATCTCTGGATGCCGCCTGATACATGCCGAATGCTGAACTGAGCTGTTTCTGCTGATTCATGCAGCTGGCGCTGCGTCCCCGCTCCCGGGCCTGCTGAAGCGCGGGCATCAGCATCGCCGCCAATATGGCGATAATGGCAATCACAACCAGCAGTTCTATGAGAGTAAAGGGGGAGAGCTTGGGGGACAGCGAAAACTTTCTTTTCACGAGAAAAGAAGGTTTTCGCTTTCCCCCAAACCCCCTTTCACTTTCAAAGAAAAGCGGGGTATTGGGGTGTTGTTCCTGAGAAGCTGCATGCGTTGCGTGGAAATGCTGTTTCATGGTATATGTCTCCTATTTTGTCAAATTGGCAATTCTGATGGAAGTGACTGTAAAATCGCATTTGTCAAATCCCAGTGTCCAGCGGTTTTTTCCTGCCGGAAAGAGTGCCCGGGATTTGCCTGAAAAGGTTATTCCGTTGAAAATAAGTTTTTGTTCAGCTCCGTCAAAAAGGGCAGAGGCCATATTGAATTTTCCTGTTTCCAGGGACATGCCCCAGGAATTGATCGTTCCGGGGGCGTTGCCGGAAAGATACAGTCTGCCGGAATAGGTGTTGAGTGCCAGCACAAAAGCTTTGCCGGATGAAAACATGGTGATCGGCTCTTTCCGGG
>JAFVYP010000170.1 GCA_017508555.1 Lentisphaeria bacterium | reverse complement strand
CAGTCATGCAAGAAAAGAGTTTCCGGCCGTCAGCGGAAGATCCTGCTGGACCTTTGACGGCAGCCGCCTGGATTACACCCTGGAAGCCCGGTCAGAAACCTACGCAGCGATCCTTGACAGAGTGACCCTGCCCTCTCTGGTCCTCGCGCCATTGGATGAAAAGAAGAGCTCTCTTGTTGTTCCGGAAGCAGGCGGTCTGCTCTATAAAAATGCAGCTGCCCGGAAGGTGACTTACACCGGCATCTATCCCCGGATGCTGACATCCATGCAGTTCGGTGCCCTCTATGACAGCAAAGGGGGCGTTTACTTTTCCCCGGGCGATCCCCATGCCCGGATGATGAACTACTCCTTCCGCATCGACACGGATGGTCTTGAAGTCAGGATCGACCGGCCTGTTCCCCGGAGTTCCCGGACAAAAAGCAACAGTTTTTCCTCCCTGCCCGGAGCCGCTTCCATCCAAAGCTTTGAAGGCGACTGGTACGATACCGGACTCCTTTACCGTCAGGAGCTGGAACGGATCAACGCCCTGTGGTGGCGGAAAGATCTGCCCAACACCGATACGCCCGAATGGTTCAGAAAAAATGGTCTCAATCTGCTTGTATTCCATATTCCGGATGCTGCCGACAGCATCAAACTGCGGGAATATATGGGTCAGGGATATACCATTCAGCACTGGTACTGGTGGGAACGGGGACCGGGACATCATCTTTGTCCCATTCCCCGTGCCAATACCGAATATATTGCTTACGCCAAGCTGATGAGACAGCACGATATCCGCGTCATCAGCTATACGAACGGCCGTCTGTGGTCCACACGGGACGAGCGGGGCAAGGCCACGCTCTACAATACGCTCGGCAAAGCCGCCGCTGTCAGAAAAGCTGACGGCAGTATCCAGCTGGAACCCTACGGCGTCCCCTGTGCGGTGCTTTGTCCGGCCTCTCCTGTTTACCGGAAAGCCATGTATGACATGATGACCCGTCTGACGGCGCAGGGGGTCGCCGGCTGTTTCGTCGATCAGCTGGGCGCAGCCCGCCCCATCCTCTGCCAGATCCCCGCGCACGGCCATCCGGCCAATGATCCTGCCAGCTGGAATGTCAATGGTCACAGAAAAGCCTTCATGCCTGTCCGCGCTTATTGGAAAAAACACGATATCGACGCCATCACCATTACCGAAGATAACTCCGAACACTGCGTCGGTCTGATGGATGCCCTGGCTCCCTGGCGCTGGATGCACGATCATCAGATCCCGCTCCATACCCTTGTTTACGCGGGCAGAACACAATACACCAGCCGCGATCCGGTGGGGGCAGATCTGGAGGCCCCCTTTGTCAAAACCGCTGTCCAGCTGGTCCAGGGAGAACAAATGGGACACTTCGGAACGGTGGAGCTCACCTCTCCCGCCAAAGGCGTTTTCCGGCGCTATCTCAAACGTCTGCTCCATCTGCGGACAGCGGCGCTGGATTTCTTCAACTGCGGTCTGATGAGCCGTCCGCCCCGTCTGGAAGGTCTGGGCAAAAAGATCTATACCCGCTGGGGAAACCACGGCACAAAAAATGTGGGGACTTTGCCGGTCATTTCCGGCGCCTGGGAGCTGGCAGGATGCAGGCTGCTGCTGCTGGTCAATACGACAGCCAAAACGCAGACCGGCAGGATCGCCTCTGAACCCGACGCCCCCTGCGGCATCTGGCAGTCAGGCCAAAAAACAGCCCGGGGAAATCTCTTTTCACTTGAACCTTACGGCTGTGAACTGCGTCTGTATGGTAAGAAACCCTCCGCCGGACTCCGGCAGAAAATCGACCGTTCCTTTGCAGTTATCCGCAAAACCTTTACGGAAAAAGATCCCTTCGGCGTGGACAGGATGGTTTTTCCTGAAACGCCGGTATTCGACGCCGCCCAATGGCAGCAGGCGGCGGCCTCCCCCCTCGTTCTGGGAGCCAGAGTCAACAAAGAACAGATGGTGCTGGATAACGTTTTCTACTGTGTCTTTTTTGCAGGAACTGGCGATTTCGGTTCCCCGTCCCGCGGATATTTTGAAGTGGAAGTTTCCGCTCCCAGTTACAGCGGCGGCGGCAATATCCAGATTATGACAGGCCATCCCGACTCCGGTACGCAGGTCGCCAAAATGATTCTCGACCGCAAAAATGTCCTGACAGAGACCTGGAACGATTACCGCAAGTACCGTATTCCAGCGCTGATGCCCATCGGCGGCAAACATAAAATCTTTTTCAAACTCAACGGCGGTTCAGTCTGCAACTTCCGCAACTGGCGCTATATTCCGGGAGATGCCAAATGAAATATCTGCTCTTTTTCCTCTCTCTGACAGCTGTTTTCCACATCCATGCCGCTGCCCTCGGCAGATTTGACAGCGTTTCCGGCAACTGGCATGTGAAAACAGATCACTTTGCCTGTACTTTTCTGGAAGGCAGCATGTTTCCGGGAGAATTCCGTTTTTCCAACGGCAAGACGCCCGGTATCATCCTTTTCCGCGATACGGCCACAGGCAAGGACGGCAAAACTTACGCATTGTACGAAGAACGCCGGGCGGAAACACAGATCATCAGAAACGACAAAACGCACTTTATCATTGAACGGACGGGCGGATTTTTCCGCAACAGTTCTCCGGTCATAACCCCGCTTCAGGGAGTGAAAGTCACTTGCCGTTACGAATTTGAAAAAAATTCTTCCGCCGTCAGGCTCAGGATCACTTACCGGAAAACAAAGGAAACGATTTGCACGATCAACTCAGGACTCCGCCTGGTCTGGTACTACACCAATCCCTTCACAACACTTTCCGCCGGAGGAAAAACGGAAAATTTTGTTCTTTCCGGCAATAAAAAAATCCGTTTTTGGGATGTTCCCCGGCAGCTCACCCTTGCAGGGAAAGAGGCTGAAGTGACCCTTCAGGCCCCCCGTGCAATCGCCTCGCTCAGCCGGGACCGTAATTATCCCTGCAGTCTCAACGGCGGCCGCTGGCAGTACCAGTGGCGCAAAGAGGATACCCTGACTGATGAAGCAGTACTCCTGCTGAAAGCAAAATAATGTCCTTCGGACATTTTCAATAAAAATACAATTATTTACTTCAACGGAAAAAAAAATGAAAAAAACAATTGATTACGCAACTTATCTTGACCGCATCCTTGGCGGTTGGATCGGCAAATCTCTGGGCGGGATCGTCGGTGCCCCCTATGAGTGTCACAAACAGTTCAACAAGGCGGAATACGACAATTTATGGCCCGCCAAACTGTATCCCAATGACGATCTGGATATTCAGGTCGTCTGGCTTGAGGCACTTCAGAAAATCGGCATCCGCCCCAGCTCCCGTCAGCTGGCGGAATTCTGGCAGAAAAACTGCTTTTACGTCTGCTGCGAATACGGTGTATTCATCGACAATATCGAACACGGGATCTATCCGCCGCTGTCGGGATTGTGGGACAATGATTTTTTCAAACACTCGGAAGGCTGTCCCATCCGCAGTGAGATCTGGGGTTTCATCTCTCCCGGCAATCCGCAGCTGGCCATGGAATACGCCGCCAAAGACGGCTGTCTGGATCATGGCAAAATAAGTATTGAACTGGAACAGTTCCTTGCTGCGGCCGCCTCTCTGGCTTTCTTTGAAAATGATCCTGTCGAACTTTTTGAAAAATGCTGCGCTGTCGTTCCCGCAGACAATATCGGACGGCAGCTGTATTTCGGTGTCAGAGAACTTTGTGAAAAATATCAGGACGAAAAGGAGCTGTGGCTTCAGATCGTCAGGCGTTACGGCGTGTCCGATTCTACGAATGCACTGATCAACAACGCCTTTGCCATGATGGCGCTTTTCCGCGGCGGCAACGATTTCAAAGAGATCATGCGTCTGTGTGTTCAGATTGGTTGGGATGTGGATTGTTCCTGTGCCACCGCCGGTGCCTTATGGGGTGCACTCCACGGCAGCAAAGCTCTGCCGCAGGATTGGTGTGACAGAATGGGCAAAACCCTCGTCTGCGCCTGCGATATCGACCATAAAAACGCGCCCCTCACTGACTTTGCCGCAGAAACAGCCGCCATTGGTCTTGAAGTGGCGCAAGTCCTCAACAAAGAGGTCCTCATCACGGATGCGCCGGAAATCACCGTCCGTCCTCTGCCGGAACCTGCCTTTGAGATCACTTACAGCTATGGAAACAATGAACCTGTCCTCTGGACAAATAAAGAGACAGTTGTGACCCTTGAGATCACCAATCCCTTTGCGGAGCCTTTCTGCGGCACTCTTGAGATTTCAGGACCTGCCTGGACCTGTCTGGAAAAATCTGATTTTGCCGTTGAAATCCCTGCCGGGACCTCGGCTTGTGTCCAAATCCATATCCGCCTGGCGGATGATGTCAGCATGATTCCTGAAAAGAGCCTCTTCAGCACAGTTCTCAAAAAGGCGGACAAAACCACCGTTCTGGAAGATACCTTCGGTCTCCACAGCGCCGCCCAGTACCTGGTTTACGGCCCCTACTGGGATATGTGGGATAAGGATGCTCTTGAAATCTGTCCTTACCAGAATGACGAATTGACCTGCAATCCCGGCAATCTGCCGCAGTATTCCTGCGATGCCGTCAACTGCCATATCCGTCCCAAGTTCGCCTATCTGGATGAAAAGGCGCTTCTTGAGGGGGAACTTCCCGGAGAATGGCCTTTTGTCGTTGAAAAGGCCGTGGATAAATTTTCCCGCAGCGATCTTTATTCATTTGACGGGGCCTCCTGCTGTTATCTGGTCAGGGAATTCCAGTCCGACGGGGTGATCGAAGATGTTTCATTTTCCTTCTTTGCGGACTGTCCCTTTGAGTGTTATCTGGACGGCAAGCTGATCAAGTCGGCAGAGATCCACAGTAAAATGAACTCCCTTTACGGCGGATCTCCCCAGGTGACGCTGACCGGCAAAAAGCAGCGTCTGGTCATCAAACTGGCCTCCCGGTTGGATGAGTTCCACTTCAAGTTCAGCTTCTTCAAAGGCATCCCCGGCTTCAAGGAAGCCCACTCTCCTTATGTGCGGAACGTTGCCTTCAAACGGTACTGAACCGTTTGACATCCTGAAAAAAACGATACCCCATGGCGCAATCATCATTCTGCACCATGGGGGTATTTCAGCAGTGCCGGATACCGGAGGCGGCGTCTTACGGAGTTACTCGCAAAAACAGAGGGGCCGGGGAAGAGCAAGTTTGTGGCCGTTGGGGGTGAGTTTTCCCGTTTCACGGTTGAAGTCAAAGAAATAAACGTCATCGGAAAATTCATTTCCGGCAGCAAAAAATCTGCCGTTTCCGAGAAAATTCACATCTCTGGGACTTTTTCCGCCGGAAAGCGTCAGATCCGCCAGCACCATACCGCCTGCGCCGTCAAGAGAAAAAACGGCGACCGTATCAAATCCCCGGTTGGTGGCAATCAGAAAACGTTCGTCCGCAGAAAGACGGATGGCTGAAGCCTTGGTGGGATAATCAATACGGCAGGGCAAGGTGGAAACCTCATGCAGAAGGGCAAATCGGCCGTTGTCACAGGCAAAACTCATAACCGTATTGCCCAGCTCCGTTATCAGATAAGCGATTTTTCCGGACCGGTCGAAAATCAGATGCCGGGGCCCCCGGCCGGGAGCAACATCCGTACGGATGACTTTTTCCGGCTCAATGCCCTTTCCGGGAACATAGGGATAAGCCATAACAGCATCTATCCCCAGATCGATCACCAGAAGATACTTTCCGTCAGGCGTAAAGGAGCAAAAGTGCGTATGCGCTGAACGCTGACGTTCCGGATGAGGTCCCTTCCCTTCGTGCTGAAAAGTCCTGACAGCCGGAGAAAGAGAACCGTCGGAACGGAGAGAAAATTCCGTAAAATTCCCCGTCGTATAATTGGCGGCATACACAAAACAGTCATCCGGAGCCACACACAGGTGACAGCAGGAGCATCCGCAGCTGGCCTCCTTATTGAGCAATGTCAGCTTTCCATCGTCTGAAACAGCAAAAGCCCCCACGCAGTCAGTGTTTTCATTCAGACCGCCCGTGGCGTACAGAAAACGCCGGGTCCTGTTCCATGCAAGATATCCGGCATGAAAAAAGGGGATGAAGGCCTCTTTTTCAGGATATCCATTTTCTTTGAGATCAAACGTATAGATCCCGGCAGCTTCATTTTCGCCCCAGGCGGAAAGAAAAAAACGGCTCATAAGTACCTCCGTCTCCCGAGCGCTCAATATAAGGATTTGCCGTAACAGTCAATAGCGACCACAAGAGGCAGATCTTCGATCTCCAAACGGTAGATGGCTTCGGGACCCAGATCCTCAAAGGCGGCCACCTCCGCTTTTTTGATACAGCGGGAAATCAAAGCTCCTGCCCCGCCGGTGGCGGCAAAGTACACAGCCGGTCCCCGCTGCATGGCCGCAATGACCTCCGCAGAACGGAATCCCTTGCCGATCATTCCGGCCAGACCGCAGGCGTCGATCAGACGCGGAGAATAGGCATCCATACGTCCGCTGGTGGTGGGGCCGGCACTGCCGATGGCAAACCCCGGAGGCGCCGGACAGGGACCAACAAAATAGATCAATTCATTTTCAAGAGCCACAGGCAGTTCTTTTCCCTCATCCAGAAGCGCGCAAAGGCGTTTATGGGCGGCGTCCCGGCCTGTCCAGATCTTGCCGGAAAGCAGGACTCTATCCCCTGCATGGAGACTTTTTACGGTTTCCGCATCAAAAGGCGCAACAAGTTTCTTCGTCATTTCCCAAGGCCTCCTTACAGGATCACCTGCGCGTGACGCGCGGCGTGACAGTTGATGTTGACAGCCACAGGCAGACTGGCCAGATGACAGGGATGCCATTCGATATGGACAGCCAGACTGGTAATATCTCCGCCAAGTCCCTGAGGTCCAACGCCGGACGCATTGATCTTTTCAAGGATCTCCTTTTCCAGTTCCGCATATCTGGGATCGGCACTGGGTTTGCCGATATCCCGCAAAAGCGCGGTCTTGGCCAGAAGGGCGGCCTTTTCCATCGTGCCGCCGATACCGACTCCGACAACCGTGGGCGGACAGGGATTGCCCCCCGCCGCAACAACGGTATCCACAATGAATTTGACCACACCGGCCCGTCCGTCGGAGGGCTTGAGCATCTTGAGGGCACTCATATTTTCAGAACCGCCGCCTTTGGGCGCCAGCGTCAGTTTGAGCTGATCCCCCTCCACCAGCGTCAGGTGGATGATGCAGGGCGTATTGTCTTTGGTGTTTTTACGGTCAAAAAGAGGATCCGTCACAATGGATTTTCTCAAAAAATGAGCCGTATATCCCTGCCTTGTTCCCTCGTTGAGAGCCGCATAAATATCGCCTTTATCCAATTTGAGATCTGTGCCGTACTCCACGAACCAGACGGCAAAACCGGTATCCTGACAGAGGGGCAGATGATCGGCCTCGGCGATTTTGAAGTTTTCCTCATACTGACGGAAGAAATCCTTTCCCAGCTCTCCCGTTTCCTTTTTGCCTGCGGCAAGCAGACTCTCCTTCACGTCCTGCGGCAGAAAACAGGCCGCCCGGCCGCAGAGGGAAGCCGCTGCTTCCACAACCTGTTCAAATTTGATCGTTCTGCTCATGGCAGTTCCCCCCGGTCAAAGACCGATATAATGTTTCTGGATTTCCGGCGTACGTTCGGAAATGTTGCCCAAACGGTCGCCGATCTTGTTCAACTCTCCCAGCATCTCAATGAAGATGATGCCCATATCTGCGGAGCAGTTGCCCTCCCGCAGACGCTTGATATGATCGTTTTCAAACTCTTCAGCCAGTTTGGCCACTTTCGCTTCCTCTTTGAGGGCGGTTTTGACCTGAATGAGTTTGGTATCTCCCAGACCTGCGATCACGTTTTTCGCCTGATCGTCCAGAATACCCCACAAGTTTTTCAGATCCGCCACGGCCGCGTCGGAAAGTTTGCGCTCCGACTCCCGCAGACGGGAGGTCAGATTGAGGATGACTTCCACATGGTCGGCAATACGTTCCGCATCGTTGGTACAGTGCATCAGCAGCGGCACAAGCTCAGACTGGGGAACGGAAAGCTGACGGCGGGTCAGACGGACAAGGTAAGCCGTGACCTCACTCTGCATTTCGTCGATCTTGGCTTCTTCCTCCTCAAGGTGTTTGACGCTTTCAGGATCGTTCTCCGCCTTGAGAAAATGCTCATTGACAGCAATGGCAACCATTTTCCAGGCATCTTCCACCATCATCCGTATCGCAGCGGAGGACTGTTTCAAAGCCACCGAGGGCGTACTGAGCAAACCGGGTTCCAGCATGGTGACTTTGACCTGATCGTGAATGGGGATCACCCAGTTGCAGATCCGGGCAAGCAGCCCCACGGCCGGCAGCAGGATAATGGTCACGACAACGTTGAAAATGGTGTGGGCCATGGCAATATGACGGGCGATATTCTGGGGGATCTCCGCCAGCGCGTCACCGGGCGTCATGCTGTTGACCATGGCCAGAAAGAGCGGCGTTCTTTCCGCGCCCCAGGGAATGTAGAGAAAAACCAGCATGATCAGCACGCCGATCACATTGAAGAGCGTATGAGCCAGCGCCGCCTGCTTGGCCACTCTGTTGGCAGTGATGGCCGCCAGCTGCGCCGTGATCGTCGTTCCGATATTGGAGCCGAGGATCAAAGGAACAGCCGTATAGAAGTTGACCAGTCCGCCCGCCGCCAGAGCCAGCACCAGACCGGTCACAGCCGCACTGGACTGGACAAGAACTGTTGCCGCCACACCGATACCGATAGCCCCCATGACAGCGCCGATGGGCATGAAGCCGCCTTTGACAAGGGGCGTACAGTCAAAGAGCTGAAAGAAGGCCTTGAAGGAAGGCATGCTGCCCAGCACCTTCAATTCGCTGGACATCATGGTCATACCGTAAAAGAGGAAACCGAATCCCAGGATACCGATGCCCCACCAGTGCATGGGATGCCGGGGACGGTTGAGAGACATGAGAAATCCCAGAATGATCGCCGGCATGGCGATCCCGGAAAGATTGAACGCGATCAGCTGAGCCGTCACCGTTGAACCGATATTGGCTCCCATAATCAAGCCGATCGCCTGGGTCAAGTTGAGCAAACCTGCGTTGATAAATCCGATGACCATGACCGTCGAGGAACTGCTGGACTGCAAAACGGCCGTGACCAATGCCCCCGCCAGAACAGCGATCACGCTTCTTGCCGCGAAGAAACGGATGATCTTTTTCATGTTTTCCCCGGCGATATTTTTGATACCGTCACTCATCAGATTCATACCGAACACGAAGAGGGCCAGTCCGCCGAAGACGCTGACCAGCACATGGATCAGGTTGAATCCGAAGAGATTGACAGACATGCCGCGGTAAACCAGTCCCTTTTCAGGACTCTGGATCTCAACCCCCACCTGATAAATACCGGTTTTTTCCCCGACCTTGACCCGGGTGCTGGCCACGCCCTCCTTATTGGTAACGACGGAGGGCTTGAGGATCTGAGCTGTGCTTTTCATGCCTTCAGAGGAGGCCCGCAGTTCAAAACGCACCGGAACGCCGCTGACGGGTTTGCCTTCGCGCATGATTTTGACGCAGAGAGGCTTATCGGCGACCTCTCCTGCGATGGTCTCGGAATTGTCTCCTTCAATGCCCACACCTGTCACCAGACGGACAACAGCCGGTTTGGCATGGCGGTTTTCGGGAATGATCTCAAGGAACTGGTCTCCTGATTTTTTTCCGGCAGAAACCGCCACAGAGATCTCGCCGCCGGCATCGGAAACAAATTCGCGCTGCTCCACAACAAGATCAGATCCTGCCGCCGGACGGACACGGACCTTCACGCCGGGACAGGGAACATGTTTTTTCTGACCCAGCAGATTTTTCACCTCTCCTTCGATCATGGCCCGGATCGGCATTTTATACTTTTCTCCGCCGAAAGCCCGCTGCTCTGCGCCGGATGTCACCTTGACACGGCAGGGCTCCGCCGGCGTTTTGGAACAACCGGAAAACAACAAAAGGACCGGCAGAAAACCGGCAACTGTCAGATAAAATAACTTTCGCATAAAACTTCCTGCATATTTTGCCGGATCCCCGGCTTTTGAATGATCTATCAAGTCAAATCAGGAATAATATAGCACAATTTCCCGGAAATTACCAGATTTTTTCTTGCAAAAACGTACAAAAAGGCTATAATAACACCGGGACTTTTTGTCCCGGAGAAGAGAGAGGAAGCTGGAGGAAAATTGCAAATGATTTCAGAGGTATTTCAAACGACCGAGATCCCCGGTCCCGCCGTCCTGACAGAAGGAGAACGTTTTTTGGTCAAATCCGCCGAAAATCCGGCAGAGATCCGTCAGGCTCAGCGTCTGCGTTTCCGTGTGTTCAAAGAGGAACAGGGACGCCTGGACGCCCTGACAGGAGATGACTGCGAAAGCGATGTTTTCGACGCCACTTGCGCCCATATCCTTATCGTTGACAGAAAAGACGGCTCCGTTGTGGGAACATGCCGCCTGCGGGCCGGTTCCTGTATCCGGAAAAAAGAGGGATTCTATTCCGCAAGGGAATACCGCTTTTCAGGACTGGAGCCTTACGTGGAAAAAACAGTGGAGCTGGGCCGCTCCTGCGTGGCTCCGGAATTCCGCAACGGCTCTGCCGCCGCCCTGCTCTGGACAGGTCTGGCAGAGTGCCATAAAAGAATGAAGTTCAATTACATGCTCGGCTGCGCCAGTCTGGAACACAATGATTTTCCCCTGGCACGGGCCCTTTTCCGCAAAATGACAGAAAAAGGTCTGGTCACAGAGGCTCCCCGGGCCGTCGTCAGAAGAGGATTCCGCCTGCCTCCGGGAGAGACAGCCCGGAATCAGGATGATCGGCTCCTGAAAACACTCCCGCCTCTTTTCAAAGGATATCTCAGGATCGGCGCCAAGATCTGCGGCGCGCCTGCGTTCGACCGGGAATTCGGTTCCATCGACTTCCCGGTGTGGTTTGATTTTATCAATCTGCCGGATAAATACTGCCGGCATTTCAAGGTTCCCTGATGAAAAATTTCCGGCGTCTGAAAAAAATCATTCTGACTGCCCTCTGGTGCAGTTCTCTTCTGGTGTTCGTTTTCCTGTTCAGCCTGGGCAGAAACAAATGGAAAGCAACAGCCTTCTGCTCCCACTGTGCCCGTTTCTGGGCACGGGGCATGGCCCGTATCCTCAACATGAAGATCACCGTCTGCGGCGACCCCTCTTCTGCCGCAGGCAAATTGGTCTTGAGCAACCATCTGGGATATCTGGACATCATCGCAGAGGGAACACTCTTTCCCCTGCGCTTCGCCCCCAAAGCGGAAATGCGCAAGTGGCCTTTTTTCGGCCCTCTGGTGGCCGTATCCCGTCCCGTCTGGATCGACAGAAAGAACAGGATCAGGGCTGCGCAAACAGCCGGTGAGATCGCAGATACGCTGAAAAACGATCTTTCCATGCTGGTTTATCCAGAGGGAACAAGCACCGATGGCAAAAACGGCCTTCTGCCTTTCAAATCCACAGCGTTTGAATCTGTCCTGAACACAGATGTCTCCATGCTGCCCGTTCTGGTGACCCACAAAGAGTCCCCGGAAGGGTCCTTCGATCCCGCCTGGTATGGAGATATCAGCTTTTTACCTCATGTTTGGGGCGTTTTAGGCTTGAAAGAAATACATACATGCGTGTATATTATGCAGGTGGAAGATCATTTGCCGGGAGAAGACCGCAAATCTCTCGCGTCAAGAATGCATGACCTGATGGACGGAGAGTACCGGAGGATCCGCGCCCTCTCCCGAAGCTGATCTTCACCCCGGAAAAAACAAAACAAGAGGAGGTATCCATGACCGGTTTCAAACAATGGTTCAGCGGTTTCTGTACCGCGTGGGAAATGCTCATCGACCGTCCCCTGCCCCGCCGGCTCACCGCGCGCGTTCAGGGCTGTTCCCCCACGTCTCTTCAAATCGCCGCAGGCTTTGCGTTGACAGGGATCACCGTAGGAGCGCTGCTGGCTCTTCTCTGCGGCCTCCTCCATATCAGCTGGCTCAATCATTATGTGGCGTCCGGCCTCTTCGCCGCGGCGGCCGTCTTTCTTGCGGAATACAAAGACTCCGGACGGGGATTGCGCCTGCTGCTTTCCTGTATCCGCCGCAAACTGGATGATTACGATTGGATCGAAGCGGCAACGGAGGCTTCCGCTGAAGACCGCTCCCTTGAAAAAAGCGCAGGGACCCTCTCGGCCATGCTGATCCTTCTTCTGGAATTCATCTGCTTTGCCCTGCTGGCATTTCACCGGGCCTCCCTGTGGTGCATCCCCCTCTTTTCAGGCGCCTTCACGATCCAGATGCTCTTTGCCACACTGCCCCGTAAAATGAATATGCCCCCCTATCTGCCGATCCCCGAAAACAGAAAAAAAGCCATCTGGATCCTACCGGGACTGATCGCGCTGACCACCTTTTTCATCTTTCCCGCCGCCGCCATTGCCGCTGCGGCCATCGTGGGAGGGCTGGGGACGATCCTGCATAAAAACTTTATTCTGACCGCCGCGCCTGTTACATCGGATCTGATTACATTGAGCGGCAAAATCACAGAATTGATCCTGCTCCTGGCCGGTGTGATCTTTATCCTCTGACGGGTCAGATCTCGCGGCGGAAAGCGGAAAGAAGCAGCTGCCAGATACGGGCAGCGGCTGTAATGCGGTAAGAGACCTCCGCACGGACAAAACGGCCGCACTGAAAAACAAGAGGCCGGTCCGGCTGGATATCCACAAAATAAACAGGCCGGTAGGAACGGGGTTTTTCCGGATCGTTTTCATCAAAATCGACCGGAATTTCTCCGCCGTAAGCTGCAAGAGCCGGAGAATCACGCAGAACGACCGGGATATAATAGACTTTCCTGACTTTTCCGGAAACACCGGCAAGACGGTCTTTGACAAGCAGACGCACCTTTTGTCCCGAACGGATATGTTTGATATCCTGATCGTCGGCATAAGCCCGCACAATGAGTTTTCCGGCGCACAGTTTTCCCAAAACGGTTCCGGAAACAACGCGGAAATCTTTTGACTCCCGACCTATTTCTGGAATGAAGATCAGGTTTTCTGAAGCCGTTTTTTTACCTTGACGAATCTTGCGTTCCAATTCAGCAGCAGCCTGCATATCACTGCTGACCCTGCGCCCCGTCAACAGACTGTCGCCGATGGTCTTGCGGGACATCCGCTGCTGTTCAAACAGCAGACTGTCGTAGCGGAGCATGTGCTGCACCCGCTCACGGGCAAAGAAAAGCAAAGGATCACTCAGTTCAAAAATCGTCTCTCCTTTAGAGTAAGAACGGCTGACCTCTCCGGGAGTAACGCGGATAAAACCAGTTTCTTCTGCAATAAGACGGTTCTGCATTTCATAACGCACTTCCCCGGGAAGTGACAGACGCCAGTTGAAGGGAATAAAAAAAAGAACGGCCGCCGCCAGCAAAATACCTGCCGCGATCCGCCGTTTCCGGGTAAATCTCTTTTTCAAAATCGTCAAAAGGTCCATGACAAAGAAGCTATTTTCCGGCAGGAGTACGGAGAAGTTCCCCTGTCATACCGCAGGTGAGTTTCCCATCCGTATTGGAGATCACAGCTTTGATCTCGATCGTTCCCGAACGGTGATCCGCCTGCGGAGAGATCTCGTAGATTTTTCCTGCAACACGGGTCCGCCCCTCATGGAAAAGAAATTGAAGCTCCGTTCCCACCGGTTTGAGTTCGCTCAAAGGAATATTCATCACTGCCAGAAGCTGTTTATCGTAAATGATCCTGAACAGCGGCTGCCCGGTTCGGACCGTCTCATGCTCCCGGCACATGATCTGTTCCAGACGTCCGTCAAAAGGTGCTGTGCGTTTGCAGTAGCCCAAACGCAGCTGCGCTTCAGCGCAATCGGCGGCGGCACTCTTCAAACGGGCTTTCAACGCCTCAAATTCAGCTTTGCGCTTTTCGATTTCAAGTTTGCTCTGAAAATCCTGCTCAAAAAGCTGCTTTTGGGAAATAAATGTTTCCTGTGCCAGTTTCAGCTGTACCTGGATCTCCTCCCGCCGCGCAGACATACGATCCAATTCGATCCGATAGGGCGTCGCATCAAACTCCAGCAGACAGCTGCCGGCAGTAAAAGGCTGACCGACTCTGAAATGATATTTGGTGATCGTGCCGTCGATCTGAGAGACAAGCGTCGCCTCACGAAAGGGAAAAAGCACCACCTTGACCGGATGCTCAGACGCAAAAGCGCCGCACAACAGTGTTGTGCAGACGCTTAAGACGGCGGTAAAATACCCGTTTTTCATTTTGCTTATTTTTTGCTCTTGGCTCCGTCGGCATCATAGATGGCGATGAAGTCGATATCGCCGAAGGCGGAAACAGGCTTTTCAACGATCTTGAAATCATCTCCGGCCATTTTCCTGGCATCGGCCGCAGCTTTATCCAGCTTGGTCTTGTGATCGTTTTCGGCCTTCTTGAGTTCCTCCGCAGCGCGGTTTCTGGCGGCAAGCAGCTCAGCACGCAAAGCGTTGAGACTTCCGGCATCCAGTTTATTGATACCGATGGTGTTGAGGATACGGAAATAGGCAACATAGATATTGCCCAGAGACATCAGACGTTCAATCTCCGTCTCGGCAGTAGCCAAACGCATGTGATCGAGCTCCAGATTGGAGAGCTCTCCGGTCAGCTTCTTGCTGGCGATAGCCCATTTGAGGTTTTTGGAATAGGCGTTGTAAACCTTGTTGTCGATCTCATAACGCTCTTTGACAGAGATCAGATTGGCATGGGCGATACGCACCTGCGCCATGATACCGATGGCCAGAGAGAAGGTACGGGCCTCTTCGGCGTCCACCTGGGCGCTGTAAGCGCGGTACTGCTGGATGTGCTGAGGCAGTTTCAGCAGGTTGTAGGCCGCACGGATACCCAGCTCATACCAGCTGGCATGGTAAAGGAAGCTGTTGTTGCTGTTCACAAAATCGTAGAACAGACGGACGTTGGGGAACATCTTGACGATCTCTTTGCGGCATTCCAGCACGTTGACGTGCTTCTGCATGTCGATCTCGTAAAGCTCAGGTCTTTCCAGAAGAGCGATCTGCTCCATCAGCTCGATCTCGGGAAATTCAAACTTCGGCACCTGGTTGAGATAGGAGTCATCCACAAGGATCTTTCCGCCGGGATGCATACCCAGCAGAGAACGCAGCTCGACACAGCTGTTTTCGTAACTGCGGACATAGTTGGTCAGACGCTTTTCCATTTCAACAAAACGTTTGGTCTCGTCAAAGGCACGGAAAGGCATGATGGCGCGTTTTTTGCTCAATTTTTCGATCAGCTGATAACGGCTGCGGCAGTCTTCAAGAAGAACGGTGGTGATTTTGATGGCACGCTGGGCGGCGGCCACCTGGAAATAGGCCTTCACCACATCGAAAGTCAGATTCTGTCCGGCACGGCGGGTCCGCTGCTCGCGGATCATCACCCGGTCACGGGCCTGTTGGGTGTTGAAATAAGCCAGACCGAAGTCAACAACGCTCAGCGCAAGATCAATATTGAAGTAATTGACGTTTCTATCCTGACTGGTACTGTATCCGTAAGTCAAACCGCCGTCAGCAGTCTTTCTGCTGGAGGAGGCAGGCGTATTGCTGCGGCCGGAAAAGTTATCGGAAATATTCAGTTCAGGAAGCATTCCCAGCATTTCAGCAGTCCGCATCTCCTTGGCGACCTGTTCCTCAATAGCCATCACTTTGAGTTCAAGGTTGTTTTCCTGGGCAAGTTTGATACATTCCTGCAGAGAAAGCTGTTTGCCTTCCATCATCTCGCGATAACGGGCAAATTCAAAATGTTTGACAGCATACTCTGCACGCTCGTCACGGTAATCCTGAGCGGGTTTACATCCGCCGGCCACAACAGCGGCAAGAATTGCAAACGCTGCCAGTTTTTTTGATCTTACAGACATCATGAGAAGTCTCCCATCTTTCTTGAATATGTTTATTTTTGTTTAATTTTTATGTCCTTTGGAAAAAACGGAGCAATACGGTCAAAGCATTTTGGCGTCATTCCGCTTTTTTTCCAGCCTTATCATAGCTTCCTCGGCAAGGGGGAAGTCATTTTCCGCAGATTTCTGATACCAGCGCATCGCTTCACGTTCATCAACAAACACACCGATACCGTTTTCATAACAGCGTCCCAGCAGATACTGGGCATAGCGGTTGCCGGCATAAGCACTCTGACGGTAAAGCGCGGCCGCTTTGACCGTATCCTTTTTCACGATCTCTCCGTACTCATAGAAGGGAGCCAGGAAATACATGCCGTAGGAGTTGCCTTCACGGGCGGATTTGGAAAACCACTCGAAGGCGGCCTTGCGGTCGCGTTTCACATCCGCCGTTCCGTTGTTGTAGATCAGTCCCAGCTGATACATAGCATCTCCGGAACCCAGCTCAGCACCCTTCTTGAAGAAATTGAAAGCCTTCCGGGCATCTTTTTTCACACCGACTCCGTCATTGTAGCACATACCGACATAACAGCAGGCTTCTGCCCAGCCATTGGCGGCAGCACGGAAAAGCGTACGGAATCCGCCGTTCTTATCCACAGGCGTTCCGATCCCTTTCAGGCGGCACATTCCCAGCCAGAATTCGCCCTCAGGAGAACCCAGCTCCGCCGCACGGGTGAAGTTTTTCACAGCTTCACGGACATTTTTGGAAACGCCCAATCCTTCAAAATAGCAACGGCCAAGTTTGGTATAGGCTTCCGCATTGCCCAAAGCAGCAGCCTCACGGAAACACTTGAGCATTTTTTCCAGACTCTTTTCTCCGGCAATGCCCCGGGCATGGTAAACAGCCAGCAGATTCAGGGCAGCGGCATGTTTGCCGCGGGCGGCCTCTTCCAAATAACGGCGGCCCAGATTGTAATCACGGGCAACACCTTTTCCTTCGGTATAGATCTTGCCCAAAAGGTATTTGGCATTCACGTTGCCGTCTTTGGCGGCAGCTTCAAGCATGGCAAGAGAAGATGCCTCGTACACCTCTTTGCCGCTTTCTGCCTCTTTATTGATAACAAGCTCAGCCAGCGCAGCGCGGGCATGACGGTTGTTCTGAGCGGCAGACATTTCAAAGTAACGTCTGGCTCTGTCAAGATCTTTCTGGACCCCGATGCCGTCACGGCAGTACACACCGTAGAGAAGCTGTCCGTAACTGTCATTGGCATCGGCGGCATTTTTGGCGGCATCGGCAGCCATTCCGGGATTATATTTCGTACCGTAGCCGTTACGGTAGCAGAGCGAAAGGAAATACCAGGCCTCTCCGAGACCGGATTCCACAGCTTTTTTCAGATAACTGAAAGCCTTATCCTTTTCACGGGGGGAAAGCTGTTTCAAATAGAACTTGCCAAGCACCAGCTGAGAACGGGCATCTCCGATGGCGGCGGCTTTGTTCAGCATGCTCAAGCCGTAGGAGACCTGTTTATTGCGGGCAAGACAGCCGCTGCCGATGATATACATGGCTTCCACGCTTCCGGCATTGGCGGCAAGGCGCAGATACCGGTCGGCTTCAGCCGCTTTGTTTTTCTTTCCGTTATAGTATTTGCCCAGCGCCAGATTTCCGGCGGCGGCATCCCGCTTGACAGCCTCTGTGTAAGATTTGAGCGCTTCACTTTCCGCACCGGCTTTCAGCTGAAGATCACCGCGCAAAACATAGGCGGAGGCCTTGCCGGAATTGATGCCTTTCTGCAAATAGGCCTCAGCGACCTCACGGTCAGCATCGACCCCGGTCCCCTCCGCATAACAGCGGGCAAGAAGCACATCCGCATCGGCAGAGCCTTTCAAGGAAGCGGCCTGCAACAGGCGCACAGCCTCTTTTTCATCTTTTCCGACCAGCTCACCTTTAAGATAACAGACACCCAAACGGCAGAGCGCGGCGGCATTCCCGGCGCTGACAGCGCCCCGGAGCATGCTCAACGCCTCGGCACGGTCCATTTTGCCGTTCCAGCCGTAGCGGTAAATGTTGAACAGAAGCAGCATGGCATCACTGTTGCCCAGCGCCGCGGCTTTGCGGAGTGACGTTTCAGCAGCTTTGATGTTTCTTTTGACACCGTTCCCGCTGTAATAGCAATATCCGGCGCCGAAATGTCCCAAAACATCATTTTTGGCAGCGGCGCGGGTAAAAAGACTGAACGCACGGACCGGATTCTTTTTCACGCCGATCCCGCGCAGATAAAAAAGTCCCAAATGGGAAGCAGCGGCGGCATTTCCTCTGGCCGCCTCTTTTTCAAAGCGGGCAACAGCCTCCTGGGAAGTCATTTTGCTGCCCGCAGGCAAATTGAAACAGGAAGCCGCTGATTTCAGAATAACAGCCTCATTTCCGGCAGCGATCAGGGTACTGCATGCCCAAACCGCAAAAAGTGTGCAAAAACACCGTTTCCTCATGGTGAAATCCTTAACTTTTGATACACAAAACTGCCCTGAATGGCCAATTTACATAATTCAACGTCATTTAACTTAGCGCCAATAACACAAAATGTCAATCCGTCAGACAGGATATTTTTCATAATTTTTCGCAATACGGACTTTTTTCCCTTCCAAAAAACATTTTCCGGCTTTATTTTGCCGTTACAGGAATGTATTTGATCGTCCGGATATAGTTCCGCTGGACAGGATAGCGGATGCCCACTGTGGGACTGTAATAAATGAATTTTTCATCCTCACTGTAAATCATACCGCTTTCGACCCGTCCATCCTTGAAAGTGATCTCACAGTTGGAAACCCACAGTTCGATTTTTTCCCTGGCCGTATAGCGCTTGCCTTTCGCAATGGTGAAACTGATCTCCTTTTTCACAGGAAGCGCACGGGGATGGGTCACAGTCAGGACATGCCTGCCGGGAGAAAGATTCTCAACAACGATCGGACGGGTCTCCGTAACAGAATCTCCGACAGCCTGGACAACGCCGCAGAGACGACCGTCAACAAGACACTGGACCCCCGCTGGACGGATCACAAAACTTGCACTGCCGGTACTGCGCGCAAGCGTCAGATGGACATTTTCCGTCTGTGAAGGAGCGACGGAGACTGTTTTTTCAACAAAATCATATCCGGAAAAAGCCGCACGGATACGGTAATTTCCCGGCTGGACACCGGGAACGGTCCAGGGCGTCACGCCCACTTTTTTATCGTTCAGGAACACCTCCGCACCGGAGGGACTGCTGGTGATCTTGATCGTTCCGGGAGTCGTTTCCAGACGGATATCGCGCCGGACTGTCCCGCCCCGGGGAACGATGACCTGCTCCTCAATGGAATTGAACCCCTCTCTCTCGATACGCAGGGCATACACGCCGGATTCAAGCGTACTGCTGTACGGCGAAAGTCCCACGCGCTTGCCGTTGATAAAGACAGTTGCCGTATCCGGAACCGTTTTGACAACGATCCGGCCGGAAGTCATTTTAAGTTTGGCAATCATCCGGGGATGGAGACGCTCATCGGTAATGCGCCAGCGGATCTGTTCCTCGGAATAACCGGGCATGAGCAGCTGAACAGCATGTTCTCCGGCAGGAAGATCTGAGAGGATCAGGGGCGTCGCGCCCCGGATCTCTCCCTGAAAACGCACTTTGGCCCCCCGGGGCTCGCTGTCGATCAAAATGGCGGAACGGACTGACTCAAGCTGAACTTTGACCTTATTCACCTCACCAGCACGGACGGCAACACGTCTGAACTCCGGATAATATCCGGGCGCTGCAAGACGGAAATTATACTCTCCCGGCCGTGTCCGGAGAACGACCGGCGTTTTCCGGAAGGCTTTTCCCTGGAAGGACACCACCAGTCCCGGAGGACCCGAAAACTCGATTTTTCCCGTTGTAGGCGCCTTTTTGCCGCAGCCGCAAAAGAGCAGCAGGGAAAAAACAACGAGCATACAATTAAAAAGGATCTTCATCTTGAACCTCTGCTTTTTTTCAGGTGACTGTCAAGGATATGCAAACGCTTACGCGCAAGATTGTATTCTTTGGAATCCCTTTCTGTCAACTCCATCGTCTCAAGAAACACCCGCCGGAGAGCGGTAAAATCACGGGCATTCTGCAAGGTCACGCGCCGGTATTCCAACTCATCCAATTTGTTTTTCAGCAGACTTTCCGCTTCCGTCAAACGGATCTTTGCCTTTTTCCAGATAGCCTGAGGCGGCGAAAACTCATTGAGATAATTGACGACCAGACGGTAACGGGCGATGGAGTCACGCAAATTGGCCCCGCCGGATTCCCGGTTGGCGTAAAGATCTTCAGCTTTATTGAAATTATCGGTGGCCATTTTGAGGATCTCGTCTCCGGAAAGTGAAACCGTCTGCATGCCGCAGCCTTCCGCAAATTCATAGATCGCACTTTCAATATCCTCCACCTCAGCCCCCACGCGGTGGCCGCTCAGAGAAAGATTGACGATCTTTCCCCCGAGAACAACGCCCAGACGGCGGTAAAGGCCGCTGGAATCATTCCGTACGGCAGCTGACCTGACGTTCCAGATACCGGAATTGTTCAAACGGCTTATCAACACCTCCAATCCCGCAGGATTTTCGACGATGAAAGGTTCGGGATGACGGCGGCTGCGGATGTCGTCGATATAAAATACAGCCTTCCGGTTTTCGATGGAAACAGAAAAGCGGAAAACATTTTCCTGAGATACGGTCAATTTTTCAAAATAGAGGGAAAGAGGCTGATTGCTCACTGAAGCCGCCGTACTGCCTGACACCTTTTTCGCCGGAGAAAACAACTTGAGACAGGCCGTCAGCGCAACCACAGTCAGACAGACAACGATCGTATAAAACAAAACCGGTGAAATAAATTTCCGCCCGCCGACTTTGATGGAGGGGATCGTCTGACGATCATCTGAAACAGGCTGCTCCGGAGACATCACCTGTTCCGGCGTTCCGGCTGTAAACAATGTTCCCGCACTGATGGAAGCCATCAGCTTATCGCGGTCAAACTCATCCTGCGCCTCTTCCTGAGCAGCCCCGGACTCAACGACCATGGTCCCCTGCGCCGGTGCAAAGGAGATCACAGGCGTTTTGCCTCTCAATCCGGAAACGGCCAGTTTCTGCGTGCCGATTTCGATCAGATCTCCGTCACTGAGCATAAACTCTCCGGCAATCAGCGTTCCGTTGACCTTGACTCCGTTGGTACTGCCAAGATCACAGATCAGCCAGCCGTTCTCTGCAAAGCGCAGCACAGCATGATTGCGCGACACACCCTCCATATCCAGAGGGATCATATTGGTATTGTCACGCCCCAGAGTGATCTCCTGCAACTCCCCCGAATCCAGCGTCTGGCCGGAAGAACTGCCGTTGAGAAATGTGATTTTCATGATTTTTTATTTTCCTGACATTTGATAAAAAACGCTTTTCATGCACAGCCAATCAGTTCTCTGATAATAAAATAGCTTCCGATGAAAATTTTTCAATACCCTCTCGGGACAATGTTGAATCCAAATTAAGAGTGTGTCCGGGAAGTGTCCCTGAAAATTCGATCGCCCCCGGCGGCAGCTCGATCACCGCACGGGCTCCCCTGCCGCCGCAGATCACCCGCCAGGGAGGAACACGTTTACAGACCGATACAACTTTTCTTTCACCGTCAATAAAAACAAGATCCAGCGGATATCCCATAAAACAGGTATGCACAGAATTGCAATGTTCAAAAACAAGCGCGTCAAATTTGCCGCAGACAAAACGCCGCCACAACATCCCCCGCAAACGGGTGAAGGGATCACGGGCCCACAGCGGATAAGCCGCCAGATATTTTTTTGTATCGACATTACAGATCATACACTTACCTGAACATTTCTATCGTTTGCAGGATCAGAGGCCCCAGCAGAATGATAAAGACCGCCGGCAGAATAAAAAGCACCACGGGAATAATGATCTTTACAGACGATTCATTGGCCAGCTTCTCTGCCAGAGCAAAGCGTTTGGCCCGCTGCGCATCGCTCTGGATCCGCAGCTGCTGTCCGATGCTTACGCCCAGTTCGTCAGCCTGACAAATGGCGTTGACTGTGGCTGTCAGGTCGATCTGCCGCACACGGTCGGCCATGGCCTTCAAGGCCTCGGCACGTTTGCGGCCCAGCTGGATCTCGCGGAAGGCGATCATCAGTTCCTCTCCCAGCGGATCGACTTTGCGGCGCGCCAGAATATCCCGCATGCTGGAAAGAAGATCACGGCCGGATTCAACTGAAAGCGTCAGCACGTCCAGCAGGTTGGGCAGTGCCTTCATAATGCTCAAATGCCGGGCCTTGATGGTGGACGAAAGCCACACACCGGGATAGACCGCGATCAAAATACTCATCAGAAAAGGGATCATCAACCGCCCGGAAAGCACTCCCAAACTCAAAATGCCCAGCGCAACCAGAAGAAAAAACACACGGATACCAATGAATTTTTCAGCCGTAAACATCTCGGAATAGCCGGCCATATTGAGCTTGACCTGCTGGTTGGAGATCACCACACGTGTGCAAAACAAACGCACAAGCGGCTGGATGATCTTCAAAAAAGGCATGGCCACCATAAAAACAAGCGGTACACGCCGGTTGGTAAACGCCCCCTCCTTTTTCTCAAACTCCACCCCCGACAGGACACGGCCGAGAAAAAAGACGATACACCCGCAGGAGATCCCTGCACAGATACCGGAAAACAAAGACAGCATGCTCAGACCTCGATGTTGGTGATTTTACGGATAGCGATAAAACCGCAGGCGACAAGAAGAACGACCGCGGCAATGGCGATGACTCCGACGGCACTGTGGGTAAAGGCCGACATCATCTCAGGACTTACATAATGCAGACCCACCATCAGCAGAAAGGGCATGGCGCCGATCATCGCTGCCTGCAAACGTCCCATAGCCGTCAGAGCCATCACGCGCTGGGATATACGGACACGTTCGCGGATGAGCATGGCCACACGTTCCAGCGTTCCCGTCAGTTCACCGCCTGTCTGACGGGCGGTAACGATGGCTGTCACCACCAGATCAAAGTCATCAGACCCCAGACGGCCGCTCATATTTTCCAGAGCCTGATCCAGGGGGACTCCCAGACGGATCTCCTGAAGCAGCAGGCGGAACTCCACGGACACCGGATGAAGATCACAGGCAGCCACCTCTTCCAGCGCCTGATTGATACTGAACCCCGCTTTCAGCGCGCCGGACATCATTCCCAGTGCATCTTCAAGCTGAAAGTTGAACTTGGCAAGACGCTTTTTGCGGATATATTTCAGCGCAAAGCGGGGCGCCGGAAAAAGCAGCGCCGCCACTGCAAGGGCCACGGGGATACCCCACTGCCAGGAAAAGGAGTCCAGCTGAAGCAGCATGATGATGATGGTGATGATCCCGCCGACGGCACTGGCCGCGATGGAAAGATCCAAAATACGCCCCGGCGGGATCTGGATCAGAACATCATCCAGCTCCGTTTTAGCCTCTTCCAGATAACGCTCCCGGTAACGGGAGGCCACGTAAGTTCCGAAATCGATCAAAACCAGCATGGCAAGAGTCACTGCAACAAAAGCAAAAGCCGCCGGCCAGAAAGCTCCAGTAACAACCATTTCAAACTCCTGTTGAATAAGTTACATTGAATTTCACCTCATGATCCCGCAGAGAAACGTTGCTGCGGAAACGGACCTCTGTCCCCGCAGGCGCCTGAACATCAACGGTCACTGTCTTATCTTCATGCTTTTTCCAGCTGACGCTGACGGGGCCGGGAACCGTCCAGCGGGTCCCGGAAGCAAATTCAAGCGTCTGGATGAAGGGACTGATCTCAAGCAGGCGGCCCCCCTGCGCCGGATAGATCCCCAGAATGATCCGGGGGAAAAAGCTCAGAGGCAATGCCGACCAGGCGTGACAGTGACTGCGCGTCAGCAGTCCGTTCAGCTCCCGGGCGCCGGGGAAATTTTCCCAAACCGTATCGGCGCCGTAATCAAGCATCTGCTTGTAGCCGCTGCGGATATGTTCCAAAATCTGCTCCTGACAGTTGAGTTTTTCAAGAGCTTCGTACCAAAAGGCCGCAGCAAAGGGCGTCACGACGCCGGCAAGTCCGCTGCGGGGTGCAATGGTATTGGCGCAGGCCGACGCCCGCCATTTTTCCGGAACAATGTCAAAAAGGATCGACAATATACTGGTGTGCATGGAAAATGCCGCCACCGGCGTTCCCTCTTCATCCAGCGCTTCAAAATAGGCCAGATTTCTCTCATCCCACCGGGCATTGACCGCCTCTTTGAGTTTTTCTGCCAGAGCGGCAAGGCGCTCTTGCGTTTCCGTTCCGGCCCCGGCAGGAGAAGCCAGCTCGCAAGCGGCATCCAGCGCCCCTTTGAACAGCATGGTGTTATACAGCATGACCGGATGCGAACAGTCGATCCTGCTCCATTCAAAAAAGTTCCAGTGATAACTCTTGAGAAGTCCCGTATCAGGATCAAGCATCTTTTCCGCATTGTCAAGCAGCTGAAGGACTTTGGGATACATTTGACGCACATACTCAACATCATCCAGTTCATGCAGGATATCCCGCAGATAGAGGACCCAGAGAAAGCTGAAGGCGGGGATCAGGCAGCTCCATCCGGAAGGAACCTGACACCCCGTCAGGGGGAAGTGTTCCAGAGAGTCTCCTGCCAGCGCGTGACAGTGCTTGACCAGATCCGGCGCCCCGAAGGCGGAAAGACAGAAAAGAGCCTCATTGCGGGCATCTCCGGTCCAGAAGGTCTGTTCGTAAAGCGGACAATCCACGAACGTATCCTCCATGCACAGCTTGAGCGCCCGTTCGGAAATGGTGTAGATCCTGTTCAGAATGTCATCCGACGACTGGAAACGGCCACAGGGAACAACGGGATAAGTGGATTCCACAAGGCGCAGAGACTGGATCCTGACCTCGGCTGTCATATTGCGGACTGTTATAAATATGTATCTTCCGCTGCGGCGGGCCCTGCTGGTGAAACGGTTCCAGCCTTCGCGGCAGATGTAACGCATACCGTTGAAACAGGCCTCCCCCGTGTGCTGGATCTTCCCTGCACCGTCCATATACTCCACGGCGTACAGGTCAATAACCGTTCCCGCAGGGGCATGGATGACAAAATTCCAGTAACCGACATTCTGGGCCCCCAGATCACAACAAAGCTCAATATCATATCCGTCAACAGGATGCAGCACGGCACAGCGGTCATCGGGATAGATCAGAGCCTGAAGATTTTCCACGCTTCCGGGCGGCAGCGGATGAGGAATACGGTTCTGGAAACTCATACAGCCGGCATCACTGAAGATCTCCCCGGGAGACCATTCATCCGTCTGCGGGAAAAGCGTAAAAAACGCTCTCATGCACCGGAGCGCAAGAGTTTTTTCTTTCAGCGCGTCAAAAGCGGGGACCAGTGCCAGAAACTCTTTATTGGACCAGACATAGGGCATATCCGGTATTCTGACGGACAGTTCAGGAACAGAGGCCTTGACCTTCCGTCCGAAAGAGAATTTTTCCGTTTTCGGAAAACCGACACCGAAGGCATTGGCTCCGTGGCTGCTGAAATTTTCCGGACCGAAAACAAGAAAGTTTTCTCCGGCGGGCACTTTCACCCGTTCTCCGCGAACCAGCGGCACGCCGTTGAGTGACGCAAAAGCACGGTTGAGAACAAAGAGCGTTTCAAAACTTTCAGAAGCCGTAAACTCCACAGCACAAATGACAACGGCTGTATCACAGTAATTGATGGCGTTGCTCCCGGGGAAAAGGATCCAATGGGGATCAAGCATCAGCGTATCATATTCCTTTTCCACAAGACATGCCGCCGTCACCCGGTGGATGAGCGCCTCCCGGCGGGTAAGCATGGGCGTCCGGCGGGGGGTGAGATTTTTCCAGGGACCGGCTTCGGGGTCGCAGACAACCGCCGCCGGAGCAAACGCCGGCGCATCCGTCAGGGAGTTGTCGTACAACTCCACCTGTTCCAGCTGATTGGAACGCTTGACTGTCCGGCTGCAGCACTGGGGGATGACGGCAGCACGCCAGGAGGTGTCGGTACAGATATACTCTTTATCCTCCCCGCGGCAAAGCTCAAGACAGGCCAGAAAACCGCCCCGCTGGCAGAGGCTCTTGTAGGTGCCGCAACCGAAATAATGGACCTCGACTTCAATACGGTTGAGACCGCTGCGCAACAGGTGGGAACAATCCACTGTATCATAAAACCAGTGTTCCGGATATCCCCGCGCCGGACCGTCGGCACACCACTGGCCGTTGACGCGCAGACGGTAGGAGGAATCCGCCGTCAGCGCAAGAAGAGCCTGATCCGGCAAAGAATCCAGACGGAAATCCCGCTGAAAAACCACATACTGACCGTATGAATCCCCTCCGTTTTCAAGCCATATCCAACGCGCCGATGACCAATCCATAAACTCTCCGGAAAAACTTTTATACTCTTTTCAAAACAGGCAGCGTCTTTTTTGATTTTTTATCATTTGTCTGCCCGTGTCAGGAACAATGCCATTTTCAAATGGTTAAAAATACATCATATTTCAAATTTTTTCAAGTATTCACCGCCAAATCTTTGCCGTCCCCGCACGGATGGCCGCCGTGGGAGGTGAAAGCAGATGGCGGCAGGAAAACAAAACAGATCCGGATGCCTCCGCCCGGGACCGCACCAGATACAGCTGGGAACGCAGCTCATCTGTTCCCCACTCCTTTTCTCCGAAACGGTAAAGAGCATGGCCGATGTAAAGTTTCACGCCCGTCCCCTTCACAGTCCGGCACCACCAGTCAAGCAGAACAGTAAAAGAGGCTTGAGGATGGGTCCTGTGCCAGTAAAGCTGGGGAACGATGTAATCCACCCATCTTTTTCTGACCCAGAGACGGCTGTCAGCCCTCAACTGAAAATAAGACTCTTTCCCCTTTGTCCGGGAGCCCTGGGGACAGCGGGCGCTGTAATTGCCCCAGATCCCGAAGGGACTGATCCCGAAAGCGACCCGGCGCCCTCCCCGGGCATTGATCTTATCCAGCGCACGCCGCACCCGCTGGATCAGCTGATCGACATTGTTTCTGCGCCAGGCATCCAGAGAGAGTTTGCTTTTGTTGTACTTTTTGTAAGCGGCTCCGTCCGGGATCCCCTGCCCGTCGTAAGGATAAAAATAATCGTCAAAATGAATGGCATCAGGTGCATAACGCAGAGCCACATCGCTGACGGTATCGACCACATGACGGATGACTTCAGGCTCTCCCGGATTGAGCATCAGACTGATGCGTTTGTTTCCAAGAGGAACAGCCAGCACAAGATGCGGATTTTTGCGGGCGAAATTGGAGGGCGCAAGAGTTGCCAGATAAGCCGCTTTGCTCAAACGGGTCTCCCGCACCACGCGGTAGGGATTGAACCAGGCATGAAACTCCATCCCCTGACGGCGGCTCTCTGCGATCATATATTTGAGCGGATCGAAACCGGGAAAGCCCCGGCCTTCCCGCCCCGCCAGAAAAACAGAATAGGGCGCGTGTTTCCCCGGATAAAAGGCATCGCAGTTGGAGCGTACCTGAAAGATCATGGCATTACATCCCCTCCGGGCCAGTTTTCCGGCGAGGGTGCTGAAATTTTTACGGAACACCTGAGCTGAAGCGCTGCGGGGGAAATCCATATTTCCCACGGTGGCCACCCAGACGCCGCGGAACTCACGGGCTGATGTCACACCGGCAAGAGATGCAGCAAGAGCGATAGCAGCCATTTTCATCTCAGCGCCGTCCACGGTTTCTGCGGACACGGGGACCTCTTTCAGGCACGCTGTCAGGCCACAGTGCTTCGCACTCTTCAAGCGATTTCCCCGCAACGGCCAGACGGATGAACAGCAGTTCGCGGGCATGACCGTAACTGCGGCTGGAATAGATCCGGCGGAGCATGTGGTTTTCACGAAGCTCCATCAACGGCAGAAGATTCAGCAGACGGCAGGCCGCTTCGCGCATGCGGACCATCATATTTTGAGGATAAAACAGCTGGTCGATAACGGAGCTGACAACCTCCTCTGACTCCTGTCCCGGCTGCCACAATTCTCCGGGCGCGCTGCCCAGAGCTTCCTCCACAAAGGGAAGTGCCAGCGCCGCCATGGCAAGAGAGATGCTGTTGCGGAAATATCCCTCTTCCATACGGCAGTTGCGTTCAAAAAGAAGTTCAAGGGCGTATTGACCGGCGGCGGTGTCCCATTTTTCCTCCAGACGGGGCAGAAAACGGGCCAGCAGACCGTAGTCATGAAAAGCCTCAAGCTGCCGGTCCCCGTAAGCGGATTGAAGGATCTTTTCAAGCTCCAGAGCCCGGCGGCTGGGACTGACCAGATCAAACAGGGGCAGCTTGGCGAAAAGCGCATTTTCCGTGGCGTTATCAAGGACAAATTCATACTGTCCCACCAGTTTCAAGGCCCGGAGCATACGGACAGGATCCTCTTCAAAACGCAGCGCAGGCTCTCCGATGGCACGGACAAGTCCACGCTCGATATCTTCGAGGCCCTTGCCTGTAAAATCTTTGATCTCCTTTTTTTCAGGATCATAAAAGAGGGCATTGACCGTAAAATCCCTGCGGGCGGCATCCTCCTGACTGGTTCCGAAAGCGTTGTCGGAGATAATGAGGTTTTCGGGCATGCCGCCGCCGTCGGGAGATTTGCGTCCATCCTGTCCCGTAACGGCCGGCGCCTTGCGGAAAGTGGCCACTTCAAACAGCTCCCTGCCGCAGTAAACGTGCGCCAGACGGAAACGCTTGCCGATAATGCGGCTGGAACGGCGTCCGAAAACATGACGCACCTCCTCCGGCGTGGCGGCAGTGGATATATCGAAGTCTTTAGGCTCCCGTCCCATGAGCATATCACGGATGGCGCCCCCCACGATGTAAGTTTCAAAACCCGCTTTCTGAAGCTGGAGGACAACGGAACGGGCATGGGAAGATACCGGCAGATCTTTTCTCATGTCATTTCTCCAGCTTCTTGAAGATCACAGTATCCACACAGGCCAGACGGGGATCCGGTTCCGGATAATCTGCGTTGAAATGCAGTCCGCGGCTTTCATGCCGTTTGAGAGAACAGGTGATGATCAATTCTGCCACCGTGGCGATATTGCGCAGTTCGATCAGATCCGCTGTGACGATGAAGTCACGGTAGTATTTGTCGATCTCCTTCTGGATAAGACGGATACGGTTCCGGGCGCGTTCCAGACGCTTGTTGGTGCGGTAGATCCCCACATAGTCCCACATGAAACGGCGGATCTCCTCCCAGTTGTGGGAGATCACCACCTGCTCATCGGAGTCCGTGGCATTGCCGTTGGACCAGTGCATCGGTGCAGATTCCTCCGGTTTGTTCCGGGAAAGCTCTTCAAATTTCTCGTCGATATCCCGGGCCAGGAAACGGGAAACCACCAGCGCTTCCAGCAGACTGTTGCTGGCCAGACGGTTGGCGCCGTGCAATCCCGTACAGGCGCTTTCTCCGGCGGCATAAAGACCGATGATGCTGGAGGCGCCGTTGATATCCGTCGTGATGCCGCCGCAGGAAAAGTGCGCCGCAGGCACCACGGGGATCAGATCATAAGCCATATTGACCCCCGCTTCCAGACATTTGGCAAAAATATGGGGGAAGCGCAGTTTGAGACGCTCCTCGGAAAGATGGCGAATATCCAGAAACACACACTCCTCCCCGGTCCGTTTCATCTCGCTGTCGATGGCGCGGGCCACCACGTCGCGGGGCGCCAGACTTTTCATGGGGTGATATTTGTGCATGAACTCTTCAGGTTCGGCATTTTTACTGTTACGGGCCTTGAGGACAGCGCCCTCGCCCCGCAGAGCCTCGCTGATGAGAAAAGAGCGGATTTCCGGATGGTGCAGGATCGTGGGATGGAACTGGATAAACTCCATATTGGAGATCTTCGCTCCCGCGCGGTAGGCCATTGCCACACCGGAACCGCAGGCCACATCGGGATTGCTGGTGTAAAGATAGACCTTCCCGGCACCGCCGCAGGCGATGACCGTTGCAGGTGCCAGCATGGTGATGACTTTGCCCTGTTTGATATCCAGCACATACGCGCCGGAACACCGTCCCGGCGTCTTTTCCGTGGGACGGGCGCTCATCACAAGGTCGATGGCGATATGGTACTCGAATATTCTGATGTTGGGCATTGCCGTCACGGCTTCGACCATCACCCGTTCCAGTTCAGCGCCGGTAATATCCCCGGCATGGAGAATCCGGCGCTTGTGATGTCCGCCTTCGCGGCCCAGATCGTAATCGTTCTTTTCCTCTTTGTAGCCCAAATCGCCCCGGGTGGTGAACTTCGCGCCCAGTTCGATCAGCTCCCGGATAGCCTCAGGCCCCGCTTCCACGATCGCACGAACAGCTTTTTCATTGCAGAGACCGGCACCTGCGACCAGCGTATCCTGAACATGTTCATCAAAGGTATCCAGCGCATCCATGACGCAGGCCACGCCGCCTTGAGCCAAACGGCTGTTGCACTCATCAATCTCACGCTTGGTCACCACCGCCACACTCCGCCCGCAGCGCGCCAAATGCAGTGCGCTGGAAAGCCCCGCAAGACCGCTGCCGATCACAATATGGTCAAAATGCAGCACTTCATTATTTTCAGCCATAATAAAAAATCCGTAAAAACAAGCGTTAAAATTAACAGCTCTCATTTGATTTGAGGCCGCTTGTGATGTAAATTACACTGAAAGCATGTTTTTTTCAAGTTTAACAACAAGAATACTTACAAAAAAGTTCTGTTCCCGATACGGGTAGATAAATGATAAAAACTAAAAAATACTTCGCTTTTCTCGAAAAGGGGTGGGGTGCGGGGGAGGGGAAAAACCTCTTTTCCCGCGAAAAGAAAGATAACGGAGCCGACGTTCGGCCCCCTCCCCGCGATACCATCGACCCTTGTCGGGAACAAAGCATACAAAAAAAGCAGGAGTTGTCCGATAAAAAATGAAGTTGCCAGCCTTTTCCTCCCTTCCGGCGTCCCGCCGCAGGAAAATCGACTTTTGTTTCAAAACGCTCCTCTGCTTTGCCGGCGGCTGTCTCTACGCCGCAGCGCTGCCGCCGTTCAATCTGACATGTCTTGCCGCTTTCTGTCTGGTGCCGCTCCTTTTTGTCCTTCACCGGGCGGGAACAAAAGCGGCATTTTTTTACGGATGGGTCTGGGGAATGGGATGGGCGCTGTTCGCTTTCCGCTTTCTCCGTGAGATCGAAGCGATCGTTCCTTTTCTGATCGCCCCGGTCCTTTCCCTGTGGCCCGCCGTCTTTGCCGGAGCTGTCCCTTTTCTGCGCAGCAACACGCTGGATATGGAGGGAACGCTCCCCGCCAAAAAACAATCTGCGGGGAAAGTCCTGCTGTACGCGCTGGAGCTTTCCGTCTTGTTCGTCCTGCTGGAGTGGACAAGATCAAGACTTTTCCCCTGGAACGATTTTTCCGTCACTCTCTGGAAGGTTCCCGTTCTGCTGCAGATCGCGGTCTGGACCGGCCACTACGGGGTCAATTTTCTCGTGCTGCTGGCTAATACAGCCTGGGCGGCGCTTCTGATTTACCGCTCAAAAACCGTCTTTTGCCTTTTGACAGGCGTGATCCTGCTGGCGGCGGCGGCGGGCTTTTATCGGCTGAAAAATCCGCCTCCGGTCAAAACCGCAGACTTTTCACCGGCGCTGATCCAGGGCAACCTTTCCCAGCGGCGGCACGCCACACTGGAACAGGCGGCAGAGGCCCTGGAGATCTATGCCGGAACCACAAAAGCGCTGCTTGACAAAGGAGCCAGGCCCCATCTGGTCATCTGGCCGGAGGGAGCTGTCCCCATTCCCTTCTACACAGCTTATGATCTGTCCCGTTATCCCCAGACCACAGCCTACGGACGTCTGGCCGCCCTGTACCAGCAGACTGTCAAAGAGCTTTGCCGCTCCCGGCAGGTCCCCTTTCTCATCGGCGCACTGGATTTTGACAACTCGACCGGCAGCACCGCTCCCGGCGCCACCAACAGTGCGCTGCTTTTTGATGAAACGGGAACGCTCCGCACAAAATATGACAAACTGCACAGAGTGCCTTTCGGAGAATACATCCCCTTCCGCCGTTACCTGCCGGGATTCCTCATCCGCTGTATCGACATGGGACGGGATCTTGTCCCCGGAAAAAACGCCAATCCCATCGTGCTGTCAGAAAAGTTCCGCGCCGGAACTGCCGTATGCTACGAGGGGGTATTCTCTTACGTCATACGTCATTTTGCCCGGCGGGGCGCCAATGTATTGATCGTGCTTTCCAATGATGCCTGGTATCCCCGCAGCAGCGAACCGGAACAGCACCTGGCCAACGCTGTCCTGCGGGCCGTGGAAACGGCTCTGCCCATGATCCGCTGCGGCAACAACGGCGGCAGCGGCGTGGTCATGCCTGACGGCTCCTTCAGGATCATTGATCCCACGGGGAAGAGTCCCCGTCCGGAGCTGCTCCGGTGCCGGGCGGCAGAGGTCATCACGGTCCCCGTTCCGCTTGATCCTCCCCGGACCTTTTACACCCGCTATGGGGAGTGGTTCATTCTGCTGCTGGCCCTCTTTGCTGTTTACAGGCTCTGCGCCGTTTCAAGCCGTTTCCACGACCGGATGAAAAGACTGGCGGAAATAACAGGCGCGGCAGACTGAAAAATCGTTTTTTGCTTTGAAACATATCCATAAGGAAGATACAATGAAGATCCACACCATCGGCACCTGTGCCGGAACAGAACCCATGCCCACACGGCAGCACGCCTGCTGCATGATCGAAGTCAACGGCAAACTTTACTGCTTTGATGCCGGCAGCGGCTGCGCCCGTACTGCCTGGCTCAAAAGACTGCCCATTACCGATATCGAACATATTTTCATCTCCCATCCCCATCGGGACCACGCAGGCGGTCTGCCGGATCTCTTTTGGAATATCCGCAAACTGGTCTTTATGCAGGATCTGGACCATCCGGAAACGATCACCCTGCACCTGCCCTCCCCTGTCATCTGGAAATTCATCGAGGGCTTCATGGCTCTGGAGTGGAGCGACAGGATCAGGATAGAACCGGCCTATTACACGGACGGTGTGATCTTTGAAGATGAAAATATCCGCGTGGAGGCCCGGCACAACTTCCATCTGGGGGTTCCGGAGGACGGAAAATTCACCTCTTACAGTTTCCGTATCACCGCAGAAGGCAAACAGGTGATCTATTCCGGAGATGTCCGGCACTATTCCGATATGGGGGACTGGCTGGACAACTGTGATCTGCTGATGATGGAAACCGGACATCACAAAGCCTCAGAGGTCTGTGCCGGCCTCAGAGCCGACCAGGCGGGCGTCCGGAAGATCATGTTCGTCCATTCCGGCCGGGAGATCCTTAACGATTATGACGGCGCCAAAGCCCGCGCCGAAGCCGCCTGGGGAGAGCCTGTCATTATTGCTGAAGACGGCAACACCTATACCATTTGACACGAAATGTGAAGGAGAATTTCATGCAGTTAAGTACTCTTTTTTCAGACGGCGCTGTGCTTCAGCAGGGCCGTTCAGTGACGGTGAGGGGCAAAACCTCTCCGGCGATCCTGCTGGAAGGCACGATCGCCGGCATGACTTTTTACGGCAAATCCTCTTCCACCGGTTATTTTGAGCTGGCCCTGCCGCCCCTTGAAGCGGGCGGTCCCTATGAGTTGACGATCACCTCTCCGGATGATCCCCGGGAAAGCGCCGCCGTCAGAAACATTCTCGCAGGAGAGGTCTGGCTCTGTTCCGGACAGTCCAATATGGCCTATCTCCTTGATGCCAAACTTCCCCTTCAGCACTCAGACGGCAGTGAGCCGCTCCGCTCCCGGCAGAAAAGAGAGTTCATTGAAACAGTCTGTCCGTCAGACCGTCTGCGTTTCATCACCGTTCCCAACAAATGCACCGGATGCAAAGAGGAGTTTTTTGAAGGCTCCTGGCAGCCCATGACCACCGGAAACGCCCCTCTGGCCCCGGCTGTCGCCGCCTGGTTCGGCAGCCGCATCGCTTCTGAACAGAATGTTCCCGTGGGCCTTGTCTGCTGTTCCTGGGGCGGAACGATGGTGGAGGCCTGGACAAGTCCTGCCGCCCTGCGGCGCAATCCCGACACCCTTCAGAAACTGGAACTCTGGGAAAAGATCCGCAGCCAGAAAAAGGCCTGGTCCGGAAAACCCATCGAACTGGATGAAATGCTCAAGGAGTTTGCCCGTCCCGACCGGGGCAATACCGGTTTTATCCAGGGTTGGGCCGCTCCGGAAAAAGATGACGCCAGCTGGCAGGATATGACCATCCCCGGAAGCTGGGTGGATCAGGAGATCTCCGGTAACGGCGCCGTCTGGATACGCCGCAAGATCACCATTCCGCCGGAAATGGCCGGAAAGGAGCTTTTCCTTAAAACAGGAGGCATCGACAAACAGGATACCGCCTATTTCAACGGCGTTGAGATCGGACGATCCGGAGAAGGTTTGGATAGCCAGTTCTGGGATCAGCCCCGATGCTATAAGATCCCCGGCTCTCTTGTCAGAGAGGGAGAAAACACCATCGCCATCCGCGGCTTTTCCTTTGCTTACGACGGCGCTTTCCGCGGTCCGGATGACCTCTGGCGCCTTGCCGGAAAAGATCAGGAACTGCCCCTGGCCGGTCTCTGGAAAGCTCAGCCGGAATATGATCTTGGCCAAATCATCCTGATGCCTTACAGTTCCAGCGCCCCCAATACGCCCGGCGTGCTTTTTGAGAGCATGTTTGCCACCCTGCTCCCCTTTACCTTCAGCGGCGTTCTCTGGTATCAGGGAGAATCCAACGCCCAGACGATCGCCGAAGCCCGCAGTTATCAGAAAAAACTGGAAAATATGATCCAGGACTGGCGTTATCATCTGGATCAGCCTGAACTGCCCTTCTTCCTCGTCCAGCTGGCCGATTTCCATGCGCCCAAAGAGTATGATCCCTACTCGACCTGGGCGATCCTGCGGCAGGCGCAGTATCGGGTCAGCCGCACGGTGCCGCAGGTCTATCTCGCAACGGCTCTGGGGACAGGAGAGGCTGAGGACATCCATCCGCAGGATAAAAAAACCGTCGGTCTCCGTCTGGCAGATGCCGCCCTGCATTATATTTACCACCGGGAAAATGCCCCCGGCGGTCCGCTTTTTGACAAAGCTGAACCTGACGGCAGCGCGCTGAAACTTGCTTTCCGCTTCGCGGAAAATATGCTGCTCACAGATCATCCCGGCAAAAGTTTTTATCTGGCAGGTGAGGACGGAAAATTCTTCCCCGCGGATACAGCAGAGCTTTGCGGCAATATCCTCAAACTCTCATCCGCTCAAGTTCCCGAACCCCGCTCTGTCCGTTACGCCTGGGCGGATAATCCCAATAACATCCTGTATGACGGAAAAAATCCCGCTCCGGCCTTCTCTTCTGAAGAGGCGATTTGAAACAGCAGAACAACATATTTTGACGATCTGCAAATCAAAGGAAAAAAACAAGGAAAAGAAAAATGAATATTTTCAAGTTGTATAACCGTATCCCTCTCATCTGGCGCAATCTGGGCGCTTTTGTCCTCGGCTGTGCCGCAGGGGTGCTGATCTATTATCTGGGCAATGTTTACGGCAGCGGATTTTTGAACAAAACAGTCTCCATCCTTTCCCCCTTCGGTGCCGTTCTGGTGAACATGCTGAAAATGATCGTGATCCCCATTATCTTTTTCTCACTGATCCACGGTGCGGCAAGTCTGCCGGTCAAAACCTTCGGCAAAATGGGTGCAGGCGTCTGCGCCTGGTATCTCTTCACCTCCCTGTTTGCCGCTGTGTTCGGCTCCCTGATCGCGCTTTTATTCAACCCGAAACTTGCCTCCGCAGGAGAACTTGCCGGAAAACTTTCCGCCCAGGTGGCTGCCATGACCGGCAAAAGCAGCGCGGGAAATGCCTTCCTCAATATCCTGCTGGGCCTCTTTGCCAATCCCTTCAAGGCCCTTGCCGAGGGTAATTTTCTGCCCGTGATCGTCTTTGCCATCCTGTTCGGTCTGGCCGCCCGTACCGTGCTGGATACGACAGAGGATAACGCTGTCAGAGAGGCTGTTTCCCGGATGCTTGAGATCATCGGCGCCATGCAGAACACGATCTTCAAAATGATCGACTGGATCATGGCCTATTTTCCCATCGGCGTCTTTGCGCTGACGGCCTGCAATTTTGCCGTTTACGGCATTGAATTGTTCCAATCTTATTTTCAGGTGGCTCTGTGCGTCATCTGCGGTATCATGCTGATGCTGCTGGTGTGTTATCCCATGATCGTGGCCCTCATCTGCCGCGTCAATCCTTATCCGGTGCTGTGGCAGCTGCGGGAACCGATCCTGACGGCCTTTGTCACCCGTTCCAGCGCGGCGGCGCTGCCGGTTTCTCTGAAAACAGCGGCGGCGAAGCTCAAGGTCAAGAGCGAACTGGCCAACTTCACCCTCTCTCTGGGAGCGACGGTCAATATGGACGGCGTCTGTATCCATCTGCCAGTCTTTGCTGTCCTGGCGGCCAATTTATTCGGTTTTGAGCTGACTCTCGCCCAGATGCTTCTTCTGGTCATCAGCGTTGTCTTTGCCTCCGTGGGAGCGGGCGGTGTTCCCGGCGGCAGCATCTTTCTGCTGTTTCTGGTGCTGGATTCCCTGCATCTGACGCCTGCGCAGACATCGACCATCGTTGCCCTGGCCCTGGGGATCAATCCCCTGCTGGATATGTTTGAAACGGCCTGCAACGTGGCCGGAGACAATATCGGCACCTACGTCGTCGGCAAAAAACTGGATATGCTCAACAAATAAAAGCCTTTTCAGGCACGCCCTTCCGCAGTTTTGAAAGCACTTGAAAAATGCCAGCAAACACAGAACTCTTCACGCTCAAGTCAGCGGATTATGCCCGTTTCCGTCCCTCTTACCCGGAAACAGCCGTCCGCTGGCTGAGATCCCGTACTGCCGGAGAACACGTTCTGGATATCGGCGCCGGAACGGGGATCTTCACCCGGCTTCTGCCGGACCATTTTCAGCATGTCTCCGCCGTGGAACCCAATGAGGAAATGCGGGCCATGTTTCAGGCTCTTCTTCCGGAGATCCCCTGTTCAGGCGGTACGGGAGAAAACACCGGACTGCCGGAAAACTCTTTCGACCTCATCACCGTTGCCCAGGCCTTCCACTGGCTGGACGCTGAACTTTTCAAAAAGGAGGCGCTGCGCCTCCTGCGTCCCGGTGGAAAAACGGCGATCATCTGGAATACAAGTCTGAAAAATGATTTTACCGTCGAACGCAATCGGATCTGCCAAAAATACTGTCCCCGTTTCAAAAACGGACATGCCGGGAAACGCTCTCCGGAAGAGGGGGATGCTTTTTTGCGGAACACGTTTTTCAAGACTGTCGAAGTCGTCTCCTTCGACAATCCCTTTACGATGGATCCGGCAGCCTTTGAAGGCAATATGCGCTCCCGCTCCTATGCCCTTCAGCCGGGAGACAGGCAGTACGCTCTCTTTACCGCCGAACTCCGCGCCCTCTTTGAACGCCACGCCCGTAACGGTCTTGTGACAGAACCTCAGGAAACGCAGATCTATTGCGGCACCTTCTGAGACGGCATCCTTTTTTCAAACCGGGAGCAGTGCGGTCAATCTTCAAGAAAAAACGGGGTGCTGACAAGGATCCTTGCCGGATCATCGCCTTCAGCCTCCACACGGATGAATTTATCCAGCGTCATCCCCTGCATGGCGATTTCCAAGTCGATCTCAGCTGTTCCGGGTGAGCAGCGGCAGATCACCTCTTTTCCGGAATAGACCCTGACCTCTTTGACAACACCTTTGGCAATGCGCGCCTTGATCCTGAGGACCGCCTGCTGCGCCTCAGCCGTTTTCACCACATCTCCGGGCAGATAATGATCCAGACGGATATCGGCATCGGTAAAAAATACGGCGGCAATGGTATGACGTTTTTTGACAGCTTCAACCACACTGTCGCGGCAGGGGGCTTTTCCTTCCAGATAAATGAAGTTGACCACAGGATTATCAAGCATGCGGCGCAGACCGTACAGGTCAACGCTGTTCATCATGGCGATCCTGCCGCCGTTGAGCCAGAATCTTTCGATATTATTTCCTTCCAGGGAGTGGAGCGGCTCAGTATCCACGGCGTCGTAGTCATAGTCGAACCAGTAATCCACGTTTTCCGGATGGGTGGCACAGACCGCGCCGTGGTTTTTATGAACAAGGTCAATGGCCTTTTTCAAGTAGGCATCGACCTCTTCATCGCCATAATAACTGCAGGTGAACTCCGGTGTATAGGCGCCGGGATCGATGCCGATGGGAAGCATGTGGTAATTGTTGTGGCCCACGTGATCGAAACGATCTTTCCAGTTGAAAGGATGATACTCCTGTCCGTCCAGGAAAAGGACCTTGTCATCAGAATATTTGGCAGGATCCAGCTTGCCGTTGTAAGAAGAGATATCTTTGACAGCCAGAGAGCAGATATCAAACCCCATGTAACGCATGATGGCGTTGATGGTCCCGGGAGAGGAATCGGCGGCAAACCAATCCAGAGAGTGCATGTGCGTG
>JAFVYP010000169.1 GCA_017508555.1 Lentisphaeria bacterium | reverse complement strand
GAGGGGAAAAACCTCTTTTCCCGCGAAAAGAGGTTTTTCCCCTCCCCGCGATACCATCGACCCTTGTCGGGAACAAAGCATTTATCAAAGCCGGTTTGTTTCCGGCAATCTTTGGTTGGCCGCCGCAGCCGCTTTGCTCATGGGAGGGACTGCCGGATTCTGGACCGGCGGTCTGGAAATGACCGATCCGGTCCTCCATCAACTGAGGTTTGCCGCCCATTGGCTTGTTCAGAGCTGTGCTGCCGGAGCGGCAGGAGCGGCGTTGCTGTTTGTTTTTTTTCAAAAAAGCCGCGCTGTTTTTGATCCTTTATGCGGCATTTTCATTCTTGCCGGATGTGTTTCTGCCTGCTTCGGCTCTTTTACGGCTCTTGCCGCGAGTTTGTTTTTCATCACGGCGGCTCTGGTGAGGACTGGCGGGGCAAAAGAGCTTGTTTTCCGTGAAAGCCGTTACTGGATACTTGTTCCTTCCCTGCTGGCGGCCGCTGTTTTCTGCCTGGGATTGGAACAGCAGACCGTTGCCCTTGACCGGATGATCCTTCTCTTCAATGACTGGGGAATCTATTTTGACGGGTACCGTAAACTGGCGGAAAATCCGGGTTCCGGGTGGGGGAACTGGTGCAGTATCGGCAACCATTGGAACGTGTGTGTCAACGGGATCATGGCTCCACTTGTGGGACTTTTTCCCCGGGTAATAACTGTTTTTGCCGTTAATTCTCTGCTTCTGGCATCGGCTGCTCCTCTTGTCTATTGCCTCTGCCGGGTCAAGGGACTGCCCCGGGGGATCGCCGCTGTGTGCGCCGCAGCGGCGGCATTCAATCCGCTGCTTTCCAATCAGCATACAACGCTGCTTTACGGCTATCATCCGGTCAATTTTCTTCTTCCGGCGGTCCTGCTTTTTTTCATTGCCCGGGAAAAGAAGTGGAAGTGGGCCATGGTTCTTTGTTTTCTTTTCTGCTGCGGGATCAAGGAAACATTTTTCGTTTTTGCTTCAGGCAGTGTATTGATCTTTCTCTGCAGAAAAAAATGGAAACATGCCGCCGTTGCTGCCGGTGTGTGTGCCGGCCTTTTTCTGCTGGTGACCCATGTGCTTCTGCCCCGCTGCGACGGCAGCGGCAGTTATTTTCAGATGTTCCAGTATCAGGGACTGGGAAACAGCATGGGGGAGGTGCTTCTTTCTCCATTCATGCGGCCCCGGGCGTTCTGGGGAATGGTTTTCCGTCCGGGGAATTTGTCTTTTCTTCTTCTGCTGCTGCTGCCGGTGCTGGGAACGGCCTGGGCCGCGCCCCGGTATCTGCTGGCGGCGCTGCCGCTTTTGGGCGGGATCATTATCAAAGATACCTATCAGGGGAAATTCAATATCGTGCAGCAGTACGGCTTTGAAATCACTGTCTGGCTGCTGATCGCCATGATCTCCGGTGCTGCTGAACTTTACCGGCAGAAGCGTTTTTCCGCCGGTGCGGCGGCGGCATTGCTGTTCGGTTCTCTTGCCGGTTTCTGGTTTGTCGGAAAGACGCCTGTGGGGGGACCTTATTCCTTTACCGCCGTGCGGCGCATCCCGGATATCCGTATGCTCCGGGAACGGTTGACAGCCCTGATCCCTGCTGATGCTGTTGTGGCGGTTTCCCAGAAGTGGGCAGGACAGCTGGTGGGAACACACCGGCATCTGCTGATGCCGGTCTCTGCTGAAAAGGCCGATTACCGCGTGGTCGATTTTTCTGACAGTTTTGCGTCATCCGGGGAGCTGATGCTTTTGCGGGACCGGCTGCTGGCTGCCCGTTCGGAACATCCGGTGGCCATGTTCAACGCCCGGGGATGCCGGATCATCGTTTTCAAAAGAGGAAACATGCCGTGGCAGATGCCGTTTATTGTTGCCGGCACTCCGGAAAAGCTGGCGCCCCGCGCGCTTGTGATCCCCTTGAAGGAGCCGGGTATGCGCGCCCGGGCGGTTTATGTGCCGAGCTCCCGGAAGATCCTGATATTTTTCGGCGTTTCTTCCGGATGCCGACGCGATGCGGAAATATCAGTTGAGCTTATGTTCCGGGGCATGAAGCACTTTTACCGTTTCAACTGGGGATACGGGCTGTATCCGGCTTATGCGATGACGCCCGGTCAGAGTTTTGTTGCCGAGCTTGCTGTTCCTTCTGGCTGGCAGAGCGTGGAACAGCTGAAAATAGACTTGAAAATCATGGAAAAACCAACGGAGAAAAAATGAAATACATTGCTCTTGATATCGGAAATGTCTGTATCCGGATCGACCACGTGGGCTGTTATACCAAGGTGGGTTTTGACGGCATGCCGCCGGAAGAGGTGATGGCGCTTTCACGGGAATATGAATGCGGCCGCCTGACGGAAGATACTTTCTGGACGCAGTTTCAGGCATTTGTCCCTGATAAAACAAAATCCCGTGAAGATCTGGAAAGAGACTTTGATTCCATTCTCACGGGAACCGTTCCCGGTATGGAGGAGCTGATCTCAACGCTGCCGCTTTTGGGGATCCAGCCGGTCTTTTTTTCAGATGTTTCTGCCCGTCACATGAAACTTGTCAGGCGCATGTTCCGTGCTTCAGCGCTCGTTCCCGACGGGATCTACAGCTTTGAAGTGGGGGCAATGAAGCCTGATGCAGCCATGTTTGAGGCGTTTGAAAAACGTTTCGGCGTTCCCGCGCTTTATGTGGATGACAGGGAGATCCTCATTGAGGCTGCCCGTAAAAGAGGCTGGAATGCCCTTGTCTTTTCCGGTGCAGATGATTTGGCCAGGGCCCTTCAGAACTGCTGAAGGATATTGGGCGTCTGCACATTTTTGACCACTTTGACCCATCCGGCTGAAAGGATCTGCGGATTGGTGATGCTGATGGTTGACAGCTGCATGACCCAGACTTCTCCTGTGGCTGTATTGAGTTTGAACAGCATTTTCTGCGTGTTTTTGCCGTAGGGCTGCTGCATGTTCACGTTGATTTCTGCTGTTTCCAGGGCGTAGCGGGCCGGTATGTAACTTTGTGTTGTTGCCGGTCCCTGGGCCTGCGCCCGGGCAGGGAAAAAGATGATGACGGTCAGAACAGCTCCGGCGGTCGCCGCAAGGACAACCAGCCACAAAAATGAGCCGAGTTCAAAAGCTCTGCTTTTTTTGATGTTTTCCATAACGATATTCTCCTCTCTGAAAGAGCAATATAATGTATTTGCTCCTCTAATCAAGGAAAATATTTCAAATCGCTGAAAAAAAGCCTTTTCCGCCGTTCCCTGTCACCGGGACGGGTGCGTATTGGAAACGGAGCGGAAAAACAAAAGAGCCAGCAGGTTGGGAAAGACCATCAGCTGATTGAACATATCCTGAAGAGACCAGACCAGGTCACTTTTCATGGTCGTTCCGATGAAGATGAAGAGGATCGCCAGAATAGAGTAAACGGGGATGGATCTTTTGCCGAAAAGGTAATGAAAATTGATTTTGCCGAAGAAATTCCAGCTCAAGATCGTTGAAAAGGCGAAAAAGAGCAGACAGACGGCAACGAAAATATTGCCGAAACTGGTGGAGCTGACGGAGGCAACGGCATACTGGACAAGATTGGTTTGGGTAAGTCCGGCATTGGCCAGAAGCTGAGAGTAGCTTTCTCCGGTTGCGGCAGTAAGCGGACCGTCTCCGGTATAGAGGGTCGATATGACGATCAGAGCGGTCATGGTCAGCACGACAGCCGTATCAATAAAAACACCGATCATGGCGACAGTTCCCTGCGCATGAGGTGATGCTGCTCTGGCAATGGCGTGGGCGTGAGGCGTTGACCCCATGCCGGCTTCATTGGAAAACAATCCCCGTTTGACGCCTTGGCTGACAGCTGTTTTAAGTGCATGTCCGAAGGTTCCGCCGATCAGCGCTTCGGGCAGAAAGGCATATTTGAAAATAACGGCAAAGGTGTCAGGCAGATACTGGATGCGGGAAAACAGAACGAACATGCCGCCGGCCAGATAGATTATCGCCATAAAAGGAACGATCTTTTCTATAACACCGGCCAGACGGGAGACGCCTCCGAGAAAGACGGCACCGGCCAGAAGGGCGATGACCAGTCCAGCCGACCAGGGCGGGATGGAAAAGGCCGTGCTGCATGTCTCTGCAATGGAGTTGGCCTGGACCATGCAGCCCATGAATCCCAGAGAAATGATAATGGCTGCGGCAAAAAAGACGGCGAGGCATTTGCCGAAAAGATTGGGGAAGGCCTGTTTGATGTAATAGACAGGACCGCCGAAAAGCGTGCCGTCTTTTTCAATGCGGGTCTCCTGGGCCAGCACAGCCTCCGTGTAAATGGTGGCCATGCCGAAAAAGGCGATGATCCACATCCAGAAGATGGCGCCGGGACCTCCTGTAAGGATGGCGCCGGAGGCACCGACAATATTGCCTGTTCCCACCTGAGCGGCAACGGCTGTGGACAGGGCCTGGAAAGAGCTTAATCCGCCTTTGCGGGCGCCGCCGTGAAGCGTGAAGTCACCGAAGGCGTTGCGCCAGCCCTCTTTGAAGCAGCGCACCTGAACAAAGCGGGTACGGATCGAGAAAAGGATCCCCGCTCCCACGAGCAGGATCATCAAAACGTAATCGGATAAACAGCTGTTGATCCGGTTGACTGTGTCAAGCAGATTTTCCATTGGGTGACTCCATCAGATTGAATAAAATATATTTTGCCGGTCAGGCAAAAAGAATGAACAATGTCAGGGAAACCAGCAGCGCCCCCAGAAGGACGGCAAGGGAAAGCAGGATATTTCTGGAGGGAGCCTGCTGTTTTTTTTCCGGTTCGGCGGAAAAGGGCAGGGGTGTTGAGTTGTTCCGGAAGGGAGCCGCTGTGCCTGCGTTGTGAAAATAAGCAAGGCGCAGTCTGTCCAGTTCTCTGAAAAAAGCCGCCGGATCATCGGCTTTCAGCCGATTGAGATCCTGTGCCGTTTCCTGAAGCTGGGAATAAAATTTTTCCAGAACAGCCTGCCGTGTATTGGCGGCGTCCAGTTCCGCAGCCACGGCGGCCAGATCGTGTTCCAGTTTTCCGGCGAACTCATTGAACTCCCTGTCAGCGGAACGGCCGCCGGAGGGAGTGGATTGGATCAGGGGATTTTTCAGGTCCAGATGGATCTCTCCTGACGGGGAGTCCTGTGACGGCTCCCCGGCCAAAGGGGACTTCATCGTTTCGTAATTTTTGCGCAGTCTGTCACGGATGTTGATCAGATTGTCATTGATGAAGGTATCCCGCGGCATGAGGCAGATCTCCTCAGTAACGGATCAGGAGAGCGCCCCAGGTCAGACCGCCGCCGAAAGAGGTCAGCAGGATCAGGTCGCCCCGTTTGATCAAACCGTTTCTTACAGCTTCATCCAGACTGATGCCGATGGAGGCCGCAGAGGTATTGCCGTAATGTGCGATGTTGCAGAACACCCGGTCGTTGGGAACATCCAGACGTTTGGCAACGGCCTGAACGATCCGGATATTGGCCTGATGGGGAAAGACCATGGCAATATCTGAAGCGGATACCCCCGCGGCCCGGATCGTCTCTTCACAGGCGCTCAACATGGCTCCGACGGCCAATTTGAAAGTTTCTTTACCTTCATGTGGATGGTATGCAGGGCATTTTCAACGCTTTCACGGCAGGCGGGCATGGCGCTGCCGCCGGCGGGGTATTTAAGGATATCGGCATACTGTCCATCCGCGTGGAGACTGCTGGCCAGAAGGGCTGAGGGCTGACCGTCATCCTTTTTCTCAAGCAGGACGCAGCCGGCACCGTCTCCGAAAAGGACGCAGGTGTTGCGGTCTTTCCAGTTGGTGATGCAAGAGAGTTTTTCAGCGCCGAAAACCAGCGCGTAACGGTATCTTCTCTGAGTTTCAAGCAGAGAAAAGGCAACTTCAAGAGAAGAGATCAATCCGGTACAGGCTGTGAAAAGATCAAAACAGAAGGCGTTTTTGGCGCCGAAACGGTGCTGGAGCAGGGTCGCCGTGTTGGGGAACAGATAATCCGGAGTTGTGGTGGCGACGATGATGATATCGATCATTTCTCCGGAAATTCCGGCGCTTTCAAGGGCGCGGAGTCCGGCCTGATAAGCCATATCTGAAGTTGTTTCATGTTCTGCTGCGATATGGCGTTCTTCAATGCCTGTGCGTGTTCTGATCCATTCATCGCTGGTATCCACCATGCGTTCCAGATCGGCATTGGTCAAAATCTTTTCGGGAACATACTTCCCGGTTCCGGCTATTCTGATACTCATATTTCTCCTGACCTTCGATACCGGGCCGTTTCTGAACCCGGATACCACCGAAAAAACGGCAAAGAAGGATTTTTTTAGAGACGCGCTTTATTGCGGTCTCACTTGCCAGTATTATTCTGCCGCGCGCTGAGCATTGGCCTCATTGGCGGCTTTGATCCCGGCGACGATCTTTTCGTTCAGCCGGAAATTCACACATTCAGCGGCAACGCGGATGGCGTTGAGGACCGCTTTGGGGTTGGAGGAACCGTGGCCGATGATACAGATACCGTTGATGCCCAGCAAAGGGGCGCCTCCCACATTATCGGCATCGCCGAAAGCCTTGAGTTCCCTGAAGACGTTGGCGGCCAACATGGCCCAGACGTAACGCAGCGTGTTTTTCTTGAGAACGCGCTTGAGCCAGACAAAAGTGGATTTTGCCAGCCCCTCCGCCCCCTTGAGCAGAACATTTCCGGCAAAACCGTCACTGATAAGTACATCCGCCACACCTTCAAAAATCGTGTCTGCTTCCACATTGCCGACAAAATTGATCGGCAATTTTTCGAGACGCTTGAAAGCCTCTTTGGTGAGGTCGCATCCCTTGATATCTTCACCGCCGACGCTGAGCAGACCGACCGTCGGACGTTCTTTTTTGAACAGGTACTGCGCATAGATCTCGCCCATGACAGCAAACTGCTCCAGGTTGAGTGCCGTGCAGTCGGGATTGGCACCGGCATCCATCAGCAGAAAGCGTCCGGGCTGGGAGGGCATGTTGGCTGCCAGTGCCGGACGGTCAACGCCGGGCAGCGTGCGCAGCAGAACTTTGGTGGCGGCAACGGTGGCTCCGGTGTGACCCGGCGTGACCATGGCATCCACCTTTCCCTCTTTGAGGAGCTTGGCGCAGGCAGTGATGGAAGAATCCTTTTTTCCGCGGAGCGCGATGGCCGAGGGATCGGACATCTCACAGACGCTTTCCGCATGAAAAATGCTGATGTGCGGGTTGTCTGCAAGGCCGTACTTTTCAAGATAAAATCTGACCTTGGCTTCATGTCCCACAAGCACAAAATCGTAATCGGGATATTCCTGTACTGTCAGGGAAAGTCCTTCGATCACGACTCCGGGGGCATAATCTCCCCCCATGGCATCAACGGCGATCTTCATATCATACCTGTTTGTGATTTCAAGAGCGCCGGCCCGTAAAGGAACCGGCGCAAACGGGAGCAGCGATTAAGCTTCGACGCTGATGATCTGCTCACCGTTGATCTGGCCGCAGGCGCGGCAGACACGGTGCGGAGCAACCGGAGCAGAGCAATTGGTGCAGAAGTTAGCCTGGACTCCCTCGTAGCGGTTCGCAGCCTTGCGCTGACGTTTCTGCATACGGGACGTTTTTCTTTTCGGAACTGCCATCTTTTTAATCTCCTATGTATGTGAAAATAGCATGTTTCTTTATTTTTATACCATTTCTTCTGATACAGCCTTACAGGAAAAAATATACATTTTCCCTATAAACAAGTTGTATCTTACTGAATATATCACGTTTTTTTTATTTTTCAATACTTGTAACGCTTTTCGTTGGGCAATTTTTTCAAAAAAGTTCTGTTCCCGATACGGGTAGATAAATGATAAAAACTAAAAAATACTTCGCTTTTCTCGAAAAGGGGTGGGGTGCGGGGAGG
>JAFVYP010000168.1 GCA_017508555.1 Lentisphaeria bacterium | reverse complement strand
CACCACCAGCAGTTCTATGAGAGTAAAGGCTGGCTGTGCGGGGGGGGAAGGAAACTTTCTTTTCACGGGAAAAGAAAGTTTTCTTTGCCCCCCGCGCCCCCCCTTACTTTCAAAGAAAAGCGGGGTATTTTGGTGTTGGGTGATGCCAGCTGTTTGCGGCAGGGGCTGGCTCCGTACACTTCCGTACTTATCCGTACTCCTCCGTACAAACGAGCCGCCGCTGATGGCTTGCATGCGGCAAAAAACGCGATCCTGTTTTGTCATGGCACCCTCCCGGTTCTCTATGTTCCACACTATCAAAGAAGAATATACTGCAAAATATTTCAAAAGGCAAGTTTTTCCCCCGGGTTTCCCGCTAAAATCACTTCAGTGCCTCCACGGTCATGGTCTTCTGTCTGGCTCCGGTGATCTCTGCCAGCATAGGCTCTCCGCGGAAAAAGCGGTCAAATTCATCCAGCACGAAGGGCAGAAAACGATCCCGCCCCGTATAACCGGCATCATGAGGGGTCATGATGACGTTATCCAGCTCGTAAAGGGGAGAATCCTCCTCAAGAGGTTCGGACTCGAACACATCAAGGATCGCCCGGATATGACCGCTTTTAAGGGCCTCAAGCAAAGCATCCGGACAGCTTAATTTGGAGCGTCCGGCATTGACGAACACACTGCCCTCTTTCATCATGGCAAACTCTTTTGCACCGATACGCCGCAGATTTTCTTTATTGGCTCCCACAAGACAGTGGAAAATATCTGAACGGGTCAGCAGTTCTTCGAGAGAGGCCTTTTTCGCCCCCAGCGCGGCGATCTCCTCCTCTGACGCGTGATTGGAACACACAAGGATCTCTCCGAGACGCAGAGGCGCCAGCAGTTTGAGCAGATTTTTAGTTGTATCTCCCAGTCCCCAGAGACCGACAGTCAGTTTGCGCAGATCCCAGATGATATCGCTGACGCCCCAGACCATCCGGTGTCCCTTGTGGAACGAGGCGTATTGATTGGAATGTCTCTGAGCCAGAAGCGTTGCCAGAAGAGACCACTCCGCTACGGCTTCGGACATGATGGGATTGGCCGTTGTCAGACGCACATCGGTCTCAAACGTGGTGGCATCCGTCACATTGGCGATAGAGCCCGCACTGTGTCCCAGCACCTTCACTTTGGGAGCCGCCGCAAGAAACTCTTTCGTACAGACGGGAGAACTCCAGGTGGTGACGATGGCATCATAGTCCGGCAGCAGTTCCGCCCAGTTGAAGTCCTCGGGACAATCTCCGTTCAGAGCGGGGATATCCATAATAAAGTTATACTTACGGCACTTTTCTTCGGCCTCTTTGTTCCAGAAGGTGTCGATCCGGCTTTTACAGGCGTTGACAAAAAGGATTTTTTTCGGTTCGTTCATTTTTCATTTTCCTTTCAGCGGATATGTCCGGCATCAATTTCAGCCAGCTGTTTTTGGACTTCATAGCAGAAATCCGGACGGTGGAGATAGAATTTTTCCGCCAGCAGTTTCTGCTGAAGCTCCTTCACATCGATCTCATCCGGAGAGACATTATCCCGGACAGCCAGATAAGAGGCAAACCCCGCGATCTGCCCCGTAACAGCAGCCGCGGGGATGACCCGCGTCCACTCCCAGGACTGCTCGATGGAGGAAATACACCGCCCCGCCGTCAAAATCCCCTTCACACCCCGGGGCAGCAGCGCCCCGTAAGGCACTTCACGGACAGGACCGCAGGTGCGCCACTCATTGATGAGCGCCACAGAATCCTCAAAAACAGCCTCTTCGTTGGCATCACACATGGTGGCCAGTCCCGTTACAGCACGGGTCCGGCGGAATGTGGCCATGGAGGGCAGAAGCATGGAAAAGAATTCATGCTTGAGCTGCGGATTTTCCGCATATTTTTCCTGATAAAAATGCCGCAGACGCCGGCGGGTGTTACGGACAAAATCCGTCACTGTCCAGCCGTCGATCCCCGGATATTCCTGCTCTTTCCAGTTACCGCAGAAACGCTCCTGATTGAGACTCAGCGAGCGGGGGGTCTTGGGCGCACCCTGGGCATAATGGATCTCCCAGATCGCCGGGGTGTTGGAACCGTTCACATACGCTGCCCCGGCGCTGATGGCGGCATCGCCGTCACCGGTGGCATCCACGAAACAGCCGCCCTCAATGCGCAGACGGCCGCTTTTGTTTTCAACTTCAACGGCCTCGATACGCCCCTCTTTCACACAGGATTTGCAGAAAAGGGTATCATACCACACATCCACTCCCGCCTCATCCAGCAGCTCGTCCAGCGCCAGAATGTAGGAAGAGGGAGAAAAAATCCCCATGTAACGCTTTT
>JAFVYP010000167.1 GCA_017508555.1 Lentisphaeria bacterium | reverse complement strand
GGAGCGGCTGATCTCAACGGCCTCCACTGCTCGGTCTGCACTCCATCTGCGCCCTCCCGGGCGCATCCGCTGCGGAATATTGCCGCAAACCTACGTATGCGAACCGCGGCTAGACGCAGCCGCAGCACTTCGAAGCCGACGTTTCGGCCGCGCTCGGGCTTCGCCCGTCGCTGGCTCCCGGCTCCGACCACTGTTTTTTCTTGTTTCAGCTGGCGAGATCTTTCACCTCCGGTCAATACACGTGGGGTGTGTAAGTCAGCGCCAACGCCCGCAGACGGCCAACCGGCCAGAGGGTAGTTTTAGGCCTCTATGGCGTCTGCAATGGGTGATTGGCAGTTTTAGTCTGTGCCACTGACATTATCGCAAATTTACGTTGATTATTTGCCGCAAACCTGGGGGCAGGAGTAGGCATGAGGGGAAGAAGACAGATTTTGTATCTTCCGTTTCATGGCTTTGTAAAATTTTCTTAAAAAACATCTTGCCTGATGTGGAAAAATCAGTCTACTGCGTATAAATTATACATTGGACAAACAATTTTTTATTTCAGGAGGTACAATGCTTTATTTTCTGTCCCGTTTCAGTGATTTTTTCGGACCGCTGCGTCTTTTTGAATATGTTACGTTCCGTGCGGGCGGAGCGGCTTTTACGGCTTTTGTTCTGACAGTTTTTCTCGGCGGGGCCGTTGCCCGGCTGCTCAGATCTCTTCATGCACAGGCGGCAGACCGCTTTGAGGGATTGATCGCCCCGGAACTGATCGACAAAGCCAAGAACAAAACGCCTTGCATGGGAGGCGTACTCATTACCGGTGCCATTGTTTTGAGCGGCTTGCTCTGGTGCGCTCCCGGAAGGATCTCATCGCTGCTTATCTGCGGAACGATCCTGTTTTCAGCTGTCGGCTTTGCTGATGACTATCTCAAGGTCGTCTGCCGGAATCGTGACGGAATGCCCGGGAAATGGAAATTCCTGATCACAGCGGCTGTTGCTGCGGGCTTCGTCTGGCTGCTCAACAGTACGCCCGGTGTGGGCGGGATGATGAGTCAGTTCATCGTGCCTTTTATCAAGACTCCCTTTGCCATCGGAGCTGTCTGCTGCGGTATCATTGCCGTTCTGACTGTTCTGGGTTCCTGTCATGCGGTGAATCTGACTGACGGTAAGGACGGTCTTGCTTCAGGCTGTACTATTTTCTGTATGATCACTTATGCCATTCTCACCTATCTGATGGGACACCGTGTCTTTGCAGATTATCTGAATATCCCTCATCTGCTGGGGATCCAGGAGGCGGTGATCTTTGCTTCTGCCACGGGTGGCGCATGCCTGGGATTTCTGTGGCACAACTGTCATCCCGCAGCCATGTTCATGGGAGATACCGGCAGTCTGGCGCTGGGCGGTATCGTGGGGATGATGGCGGTGCTGACCCGTCAGGAGCTTCTGCTCATACTGGTGGGCGGCATCTTTGTGATGGAAGCACTTTCGGTGATACTTCAGGTCCTTTCTGTGAAGCTGACCGGCAAACGGATCTTTTACTGTTCACCTTTTCACCACCATTTTGAACATCTGGGGTGGACTGAAACTCAAATCGTGGTCAGATTCTGGATCATTGCCGGGATCCTGGCACTTTCTGCTCTTGCCACGTTGAAACTGCGCTGAAGAAATGTCTGTCAAACTCGTGACCGGAATCTGTTTTCTTCCCCGGATGCGCCGTTTGTCCTCATCATGGCGCTACGTGAAGGAGTCTTTTGCTTCCGCCTTTGCGGAATTGGAAGAGAAAGGCGAACTTTCGGAAAACGGTTCAGGAGAAAATATCTGGGAGACCCGGAGCAAATTTGTTTTGAAGCTCCGCCTTGCCGACGGCAGTGCTGCGGCTTTCAAGGGGTTCCGGTGGATCTCCCGTCCGTGGCGCTTTATACTGCGTCCGTCGCTGTGCGGCTTTGAGGCAGAGAATTTCAGCAGGGCCGCCGCATTGGGGATACCTGTTCCTGAATTGCTGGCTGCCGGAGATGAAAGACGGTGTTTTATTCTGAAAAATGCTTTTCTTATGACCCGCTTCGCAGAAGGGTTTCACGACGGCAGGGATTTTTTACCTGGCGGCCCAATGGCAGAAGATCTTCAGCTCAAGGAT
>JAFVYP010000166.1 GCA_017508555.1 Lentisphaeria bacterium | reverse complement strand
TCAGGAAGGAATCTCTGTGGAAACTTGTGATTTTCTGCGGCGGCAGCGTCCGTATGGATCTTATCGGAACAAACGGATGGGTCGAGCGGTGAATCCTGTCATCAGAACAGTCCGCTGCGGGAATTTACGGACGGTACTCTTTGAGTGCTTTATCAGCGCACTGGCGGAGAAATGCGGCATCTTCAGATGTCAGCCCCCGTCCGTTGTATTTGATGGAAAGAGGAGACTTTTTGAAAATGAATCCGTACCAGACGCAGGACTGCAAATACTCCCCGCGGTCATTCAAATGGATGCTGTCAAGACGGAGATCTTTCCCGCCGTTTTTTTTATTCCGGAGCCACCGCCACCCCTTGTGCAGAGAGCCGGGCTGTGCAGGAATTTCATTTTCTTTGAGCGTTTTGAACTGCCTGGTATCAGGAGGAACAAAGGGTCTTGTCTGTCCGGCATAAGCCAGTTTCACCGCCAGTCCGGCCGGGATGACGCGGCATGAAAATCTGCCGGAAGCCTCCTTGTAATTGGCGCAGATCCCCTCGTACATTTTTTCAGGAGAGATCTTCCACTTTTTGAGGAGCGGAGCATCACTGCGGTAGCTCCAGGTCTGCTGCAAAACGATCTCTGCTCCGGGCGCATGCTTTCTGACATAATTGACAAGAAACGCTGCTTCCGGATAAAAACTGCCCTTGATCCAGCTTTTGGGACTGGCCTGCTGGATCGTGACGATATCCCATTTGTCACTGGCAAGCACTTCCCGGAGCTTGGCCCTCTTTTTACCCAGACGGTAGTGCCTTGTCTCCTTTTGCGCCTCCTCCTCTGAAACATATTTCCAGTGACGGTCAAAAGAACAGCCGCCGTGATTGGCAAAAGAAAGTTTCAGCTGATCCCCCTGGGCTTTGGCAATGGCCGGCAGATCTCTCTGCAAGCTCCAGGTGAAACTGTTGCCGATGGTCAGCACTTTTTTTTCGGCCGCAGAAAGAGCGGCTGTCAAAAACAGCAGAACATAAAGAAATTTTTTCATTGGATCTCCTTTTTATATTGCAGTAAAATACCATTATTATCGACTGAATTCAACCCCTGACCGGACTCAAACCAATTTTTATCGGTCGCCATAACATATCTCCGGAAAAAAATTCAAAAACTTTGGCTCTGTTCCCTATATGGGTAGATATTACTGATAGGGTATTGTCTTTACTTTAAGAATATCTCGCTTTTTTTGAAAAAGGAGGGGGTTCGGGGGAGGAAAAAACTTTTTTTCCCGCGAAAAAAAGTTTTTTCCTCCCCCGATGCCATCCCCCTTTCGCAGAAACGATTTTACGGGCGGTCCATGCGGGCGACCCATTCTCCGGGGAGGGGGAGTCCGTTCAGGAGACTTCTGCTGTAATGCCGCTGATGATCCAGAATGGCGGCTGTTCCCTGGGGGCAGGAGAGGATCTCCAGCTGCGCTCTGCTGCCGGAAAGGGGCAGCGTGATCTCGTTCATGCCTTTTTTCAGCTGAATGACACGGGCTTCTCCGCCCGGAACGCGGCAGACCAGAAGTCCCGGCAGGGAAGCGGTGAGGCTCCATCTGACGCTTTGCCCCGGGGCTGTGAAGATCTTTTCAAGGAGCGTCCCCCGGGACAGCTCCCGGCTTTCCCAGCCGCCGAAAGAAAAGGGGCCGTGATCGAAGCGTGTTTCCGGATATCCTTTCTGAGCCGGCAGGATCGTTCCACAAGGACGCACCAGACGCATGACGGCGCTTTCACAGGAGCGGTAACTGTCATAGGCAAAGGAGGTCAGCCAGACGGCGGCGAACAGCAGGGCTGTCAGATTCAGAAAACGCCCTCTGCCCTGTTTGAAACTTTTGAGATAAGCGCATAAAAATCCGCCTCCTGCAACAGTAATCAGGGGAATGACGGGCGCGCGGAAACGGGAAAGGATATAGAAGGCCGCCACGGCGCCCCAGTAAAGCAGGATAAAGCCGTACAGCAAAATCATTTTGACTTTGAACCGGCAGAAAAGAGCCGGCAGAAACAGCATCAGTCCGGCGGCGCCCAGCGCCAGCAGAACAGCACTGGAACCGGGAAACATGTTCCTTAAAACAAAACTGAACTCTCCTTCGCCGTAAAGGGAGACATTGTTGGGGATCTCTCCCGACTGCCAGAAAAGCAGCAGTTTGCGGAATTGGAGTTCCAGAAACGCTCCCGGCTGTTTCAGGAGCATTTCCAGCATCTGCCGGGGCAGAGAGAGGCCTTCAATAGTTTTTGCCATGGCGCGGTGGTAGGCTTCGGGATACTCCATGGGGCCTGCCGGGAGACCGGTATTCCGTCCGCCGGGAGGAGCTTCCCAGGTGTTGCCCAGCCCCAGAACGGCATCCGCCGCTGTGCTGGGACCGCTCAGACGGCCCAGTTCCAGAGAGTTGTGCAGGGCAAAGGGCAGCTGGACCAGCAGCAGCGGCAGGAAAAACAGCAGCAGATGTCCGGTCAGAGCTTTGAATTTTCTGCGTTCCGCAAGGAGGAAGGCGAGCAAAACTGCCGGAAGCAGTATCCAGAGATTTCCCCGGGTGAGGATGCCGATGCCGAAGACGAGGCCTGTCAGGAAGAAATATTTTTTCTTTTTTCTGCAAACAGCCAGAAGAGCCAGATAGAAGATCAACGTAATATTAAAGGTCTGAAGCGTCTCGTTCTGGTGAAAAGGCGCATAAAGCAGAAGCGGCACGGAAACAGCGGTCATCCATGCGGAAAAAATCCCGGCTTTTCTGCCGAAGATCAGAGCGCCAGCCAGTCCGGCAAGAAAGGCTGTTGCGCCTCCCAGAAGGGACTGGATGATGATGACCTGCCAGACACCCGCTCCGAAGAGCAGACGGATACAGGGCAGAAATACGGCATAATAAAAGGGCTGATAATAAAAGACCCCTTTGTATTTGCCTGACGCGATCTCCTCAGCCAGACGCATGTAGGTACAGAGATCCGTGGCCTGAGAGGGGGTAAAGACACTGTTGACGCCGCCGTTGATGCTTCCCAGTTCAAAGGCAACAAAAAGCCGCAGCAGAAAAGCTGCCGCGGCTGCTGTCAATAAAAGAGGGATGTATTTCCTGCTGCGCATGCGGAAAAAGAGCTTACATGCTCATAAGTTCTTTTTCTTTGGCAGCCAGCATGGTATCCAGAGAGGCGATGTAGCGGTCGGTCATCTTCTGGATGTCATCCAGCATCTTTTTGAGATCATCTTCAGTCAGAGCGCCGTCTTTTTCGCCCTTCTTTGCGCTTTCGTTGCCGTCGCGGCGGATATTGCGCAGGGCGACTTTGGCCTCTTCAGTTTCGGCCTTGGCCTGTTTGGCAAGGGCGGCGCGGCGCTCCTGGCTCAATTCCGGAATGGGCAGACGGAGCGTTTTGCCGTCGTTCATGGGAGTGATGCCCACGTTGGAAGCCAGAATGGCCTTTTCAATAGCAGACAGCGCGGAACGGTCCCAGGGCTGGATGACCAGCAGACGGGATTCCGGCGCGGTGATGCCGGCGATCTCCTTGAGGCGGGTGGAGGAGCCGTAGTAATCGACCATGATGTTTTCCACCAGAGAAGGAGAGGCTTTGCCGGTACGGATGGCGGCAAAACTTTTCTGAAGAGCCTCTTCGGTTTTCATCATGTGTTCTTCGATATAATCCATCAAATCATTGATATCAACATTGATAGCCATAATAAAATCTCCTGTTTTCAGTTAATTGGCAAAATCGTGACAATACTATATCTCCACAACGGTAAAAAATCAAGTCTTTTTT
>JAFVYP010000165.1 GCA_017508555.1 Lentisphaeria bacterium | reverse complement strand
TTCAAACAGGAGGGATTTTTTATGATTCAATACACACTTGCCGCCACACCGGGGGTCTAATACGCGTTCCAGAACAGTGATACGGTGGGGAAAGTCATCGTTCTGGGACTTCTGGCCGGTTCTGTTCTCACCTGGAGTCTTATGATCGACAAGTATCTTCATCTGCGGCGGGCCCGCTCCCAGTCGGAGCGTTTTCTGGCGCATTTCAATATGGTGGGAAAAAACATCACCTCTTCCGGACTGATCCGGGAGGGCATGAATAACTCCGGTCCTCTGGCCGTGATCTACAACTCCGGCGTCGATAAACTTGTGGAGTTTTACGAAGCCGGGGGCAGCGGTGCGGCGCCCTGTAAGCTCTCTGATGCCCAAAGCCATGCCATTGAGGCTGTTCTGGAACGGAAGGTTTCCGGACAGATCCAGGATCTTGAAACTAATGTGAGCATGCTGGCCACTCTTGTGAGTTTAAGTCCCTTCTGCGGTCTTTTCGGAACTGTCTGGGGCGTGATGATGGCTTTCAGCGGTATCGCCATTGCCGGAAAACCCGACTTTACGGCTCTTGCTCCCGGCGTGGCCGGCGCGCTTCTGACCACGGTCGCCGGTTTGATCGTAGCCATCCCCTCCCTGGTCGGATACAACTTCATTACCGGAGAGATCCGCAAACAGACCACGGATATGGATAACTTTACCGATGAATTCATGGTCCGGGTCCAGCTGGGACAGCTGGCCCTTGAAGAGCAGGAGAATTGACGCCATGAGCCTGAAAAAACGCAGACGCCATGAGATGAAGGCGCTGGATCAGATCGACATGACGCCCCTCCTTGACCTGACTTTTCTGCTCCTGATCGTCTTTATGATAAGCATGCCTCTGATGGAGTACGGAACCAAGATAGATCCGCCGGAAATGAACAGCAATGAATTGCCTCTTGACAATGTGAAAAGCGTCAGTATCACCTCTTCCGGGACCATCATGCTGGGCAGCGAGGCCGTGACCCGCGAACAACTGGTGGAAAAACTCAAGGCCCTGAAGGCTTCTGAACCCAAGACGCAGCTTTTACTGCGGGCCGACGGGTCGCGTAAATATGATGATGTCATCAGTCTGATGGCTCTGATCCGCTCTTCCGGTTTTGCAGATGTGACCCTTGTCACCCGTGCGGAGGCAAAATGACGGAGCCTTTTTCAGAATCATTTCTGCATCGGCAGCAGGAGCAGGAACATGCGCGCAACCGGAAATGGAAGATCCGCGGCGGTGTGTTCCTGATCCATGTGCTGGCACTGGGGGTGCCTCTGCTCTGGGGCGTGCTGGATAACTTTTTTTCTCCGCCCAAACTCAATGCGTTCCGGGTGAAGATCGGTCCCAAGGAGCTTTCTCATGCGCCGGAGGTGGGAAAACCGGAACGGGCCCGTCCCGGTGCCGGAGCCCCCGCGCCTGAACCTGAAGTGGTTGTCCCCGCGTCTGAACCAGAAGTGGTTGTTCCCGCGCCCAAGCCCAAGCCGACGCCCCGGCCTGTTGTGAAAAAACAGGTGAAAAAGCCTGTGAAAAAACAGGTGAAAAAAACGGTCAGAAAGCCTGCGGCGAAACCGGTGAAAAAGCAGACGAAAAAGAGTGCGTCCAAAGCGGTGAAACGTCCATCCCGCAAAAAAAGGGATCTTCAGTCAGAGGTTTACCGTCCTCCTGCCGGGACCAACGAACTGCGGACCGGACACAGCGGACGCAACCTCAATCCCCATGTTCCCATCGGCAGCCGTGACCGGGGGCAGGCTCTGGGAAAAGCTGACCACAGAAGCCCCGGCGGCGGTTTGCAGGAGGATATGGAAAAATACAACGAAAAGGCCGGTATGTATCTGAAAAATGTCTGGATACAGCCGCCTAAATCCCTTCTGGGAAACGCTCTGCCTGCGGTCATCATTGAGATCGCTGTTTCTTCTGACGGACGGGTACTGGCCAAAAAGATCGTCAAAAAAAGCGGCATCCAGGCCATGGATGAGTCGGTCAAAAATCTCCTTGACCGTCTGGACCGCATGCCGGTTCCTCCCCGGAATACCGTGATCCAGTTCATCCTTCAGACGGATGACTGAAAAAAATACTGTCAGCACACCCGGCGGTGTGCTGACAGCAGGAGCAGATACTTGTCAGTGTTCTTTTAATCCATATTGATGACTTTGCCCGTTTTGCGGGAGTCTTCCGCTGCAAAGACCATCAGATGACTGGACAGGGTCTCATCAATGCCGCTCAGGATCTTGCTTTGATCCTGGTTGGCAAGGGCTTCCGTAAAGGCGTACATCAGGCCGAAGTCACCGCCGCCGTGGCCGGAAAGGATACCGCCGTCATTGACGATATTGGTATCAACGACCCGCTCCGTATCGGTCAGGAAGTTAAAGACTTTGATGATGTTGCTGTCTGTATAGATCTCTCCCAGTGTACCGAAAATACGGGTGAACCGGCCGGCGTGACGGGTGAAGGCGGTCATGGTCATGGAGGCTGTCGCGCCGTCATCAAAGAGCATGTTGACAGTCTGGTTATCCACGACATCGTTGTCGCAGGCATAGACGCAGCGTCCGTAGGGTCCCTCTTTCAGCGCGGCAGAAAGATTTTCTTTGGTGACCGGTTCGGAATTGGTCAGCACATCCGTCGGCCAGCCGGTATTGCCCTTGCTGAAACGGTCGGAAAAGTAGATCTTGTAAGCGGAATAGGGACAGAGGGATTCCACCTCTTTGGGGCAGTCGCAGCAGCGGTCTGCAGCCCCCGCAGGCTGTTCGGACTTCTTGAAGTGACGCAGGGAACCGAAGGACTGGATGGAGGTGCATTTTTTATTCATGACCGTATGGAGCCAGTCGATGTCGTGACAGCATTTGGCCAGCAGCATGAAGCTGGATTCTTCCTCGTTGCGCCAGTTGCCCCGCACAAAGGAGTGGGCCTGATGCCAGGGCTGAAGTCCT
>JAFVYP010000164.1 GCA_017508555.1 Lentisphaeria bacterium | reverse complement strand
TCCGGGGAAGAACAGGAGGTGTAACCGCTGATATAAGGCACCAGCTCCCCGATCCAGGTCACACCCAGTTTGTGATATTTTTCCAGTTCGGCAATGGAGTCTTTGACAAAAAGCGGATTGATACGGATACCGGTCTGATAGTAATCGGCATACTGTTTTTCTAATTCAAAGCCGGCCGCATTGGTTTCTGCAAAGGGGGTGAAATCTTTGGGCTCCCGGGTCGGGCGGATAACTGATCCTACGCAGAAATCAACGCCGTAGGTACGCATTTCAGAAAAAAAGTCAACTGTGTTGTCAGGCGTTTTGTAAGCATTGAGTTTGCAATCTGCCAGTGCATCTGCAATGGGATGACAATGGGCATCCACGATACGGTATCCCTCGATCATTTTTTTCTCTCCCGTGTTAGAATGAAATGTTGGATATATTTTCGTTGTGCCGGAGTTCCTTCCGGCAGCTGTAATGCTGACTTGTAAAAAGTAACGGCCTCATCATCTTGACCGTTTTGACGGCAGATATCCCCCTGCATGAGGCAGTAACGGAAAAGTAGCCGCCGGGGCAATTCTTCTTGTTTGACCATATCAAGAAAGGTTTTCATCGCCTTATGATCGGGATAAGCTGTCAGAGCTGCATAATAAAGGGACAAAGAGGAGTTGCAGCTGCTGCTCATCCACTGTCGGGCCGTGTTGACGGCAACGGCACGGTCATTGGTGCGCATGGCACGGGTGATCAGAGAGACTGCATTATTGGTGTCAGGTTTCAAGTGAAAAGCTTTCTGGAAATGGAACATCACATCAGGCGTGATTTTACCTGCTTCTTTTTCCAGCGCCCAGCCCCATGCCGCATGATCTGCCGCCCGCAGAGGACGGGGCACAAAAATGGTCAATGCGGCAAAGAAAGAGAGTAATACGACCATCGATATGCGCCGTTTGGCGGTATTGCAGTAACTGATCAGCCAGACAGTCAGCAATATAAACCAGGGGAGCAGCAGCAGACGGTAACGGCCGATAGGTTCCCGGATACAGAGAAATACAGCCAGAGAGAGGATCGGCAGCAGAAGAAAACCTTCTCTTTTCTGCCAGCGGCCGCTGGTGATCAGCAAAATCATCCCCACTGCGGCAAAGAGGGGAATAAATTCAAATGGAAGTCTGAAAAAGGGGATATGGTTCCGCAAAAAGTAAATATTCAAATTTTCAGGCAGTTCCACAGGATGCCACAAACGGGGGGTACGGAGAACCATTTTGGCAACCGTTTCCAGCAGCGGATACGGGGAAGAGTGTACTTTTACAGCAGCTGCCGGCAGAGACACCGGAGCTGTGTTGACACTGACTGCATAGGGAACAGGATTGAAGAAACAGTTGAATTTTCCGGAGTACAGCCAGTTGACAGCGGCAAAAAAAAGCCATACGGCAAGGAGGCCTGCTCCAAAGGAAAAAGAACGCTTCAACGGCAGATGACGGCGGAAAAGATCATAAACAGTCCACAGACACAGCACGAAAGCTAAACCGATGGCAACCGGCCGTCCTGTGGCGGCAAGACCTGTTGCGGCACCGGCCCCCAAAGCAAAGGGACAGCGGAAACGCTTCTGCCGGGCGATCAGGAATGTCCAGAAACTCAAAATGATACCGGAATTGACCAGAGAGTCCTGCAATGTGGTAAATTCATACATCAGTTCCACCGGGTTGAGCGCCCAGAGGAGCCCTGCGATCAGGGCAAGAGATCTTTTTCCGAAAAGTTTCAAGGCGGTATGAGCCAGAAGC
>JAFVYP010000163.1 GCA_017508555.1 Lentisphaeria bacterium | reverse complement strand
GCGACAACGGGATTCCGGGGGCTTGCGCAGACACCGGGCAGGGGGGGGGCCAGCTCCTGCGGGCGCTGCACCTGGCAGAAACGGGGACATAAACGGCAGGGGGAAAACATGTTTTACAACTCCACAGTCTTGAAGTCAAACTTGCCGTCGGCAGAGATATTTATTTCCACCAGAGAGCCGTTCCGGGTGACGGAGCCTGCGCAGCATTCAAAAATCCGGCCGTCAGCGCGGCGCTGAAAATAGGGCTTGTGGACGTGACCGCAAAGGACAAGGTCGATTTTTTCCTCCTCCAGAAGCTGAAGGATTTTTTTCTGTCCGAAGAGCCGGTGACGGATGCGCAGGATCGGGTGATCCTCTGTCATGGGATAGTGGGAAACAAGGATACGCGGCAGCGTTTTTTCTTCACGGCTCCAACCGGAGATCTTTTCTGCATCCTCTTTGTAAAGAAAACCCCAGGAGCAAAGCAGATTGGAGGGACGGCTGGTGTTGAGTTTGTAAAATTCCGCTCCGGCAACGGTCTCCCGTGAGGGAAAACTGTCGAAAGAACTGCGGCCGCAGGAAAGGTATTCCACCATGTCTTTCATCGCTTTGACGCATTTGGGGCGCTTGACATAGCAGTCGTGGTTGCCGGGCATGTAGATCAGCGGGATATCTGAATTCCGCAAAGGCTCAAGGACCTGACGGACACGTTCAAACTCTCCGGGTTGTCCGGCACTGGTCAGGTCGCCCGTGCAGACAGCAACATCCGGACGGATTGAAAGGATATACGCCACAGCCCGTTCCAGTTTGCTCAAATCGTGACGGAAACGGCGCCGGAAACGGTAGTTGAACACCCCGACCCAGCGCTTGTCGAAATAAGCCATCCAGTCTTCCGCGCCGCCTCCGGCGTGGGGATCAGAAAAATGAACGATCTTCACGGTTCAAAAAATCATTTGGCGTGAGGCAGTCCGGGGACATGTTCATAAATTTGGACTTTGTGTTCAAAATCCAGATACTGTGTCAGCGTCAGCGCCGTGATGCCCAGCAGCAGGACAAGGGTGAGCAAGCCCAGCACCAGATACAGCGGAGAAGCGCTGTTGGCTGCCGCTTTGCCCGGAACAGACCGTTTGGGAGCCGCTTTCGGGGCTTTTTTATCCTCTTTGCCGCCTTCCTGGGCTTCTGCTTTCTGCTCCTTCATGCTGGGGGCAAGAAGGATATCGTCATCGTCTTTCTTGGCCGCTTTTTCCTCTTTGGCCGGCTCTTCCAGCTCCGGAACGGACATCAGCGCAACGGTTTCAGGCGCAGGCGTTGCGGGAGCAGGAGCTGCCGCGGGCGCAGGGGACGCCGGTTTGGGTGCCGGAGCCGCCGGTTTGGGTGCCGGCCGGGGACCCAGACCCACAGGACGCTTGGGCTGAGGCAGTTTGACGGTCTCTTTGACATCTTCGATGACTTCCACCTTGGGCTCTGCGTTCTCTTCAACAGGGGCCGGAGCAGCAGGAGCCGCCGGAGCAGCAGGAGCCGCCGGTTTGGCCAGTCCGGGACGTCCCGGCAGGGGGGCTTTGCCCATGGGCGCTCCCATGGAACGGGGACCGATCCGCGGCGGGGCCGCCGGACGCTTGATTTTGACCGTCTGGTCATCGTCTGCCGGGGCATCAAGAGAAACAGGCGGAGCCGGATCCACTTTGGGTTTGGCAACGGCGACAGTTTCATCTGAAACACCGACGGAGGCCGCAGGTGCGACAGGAGCCGGTTCCTCTGCCTGAGCAGGCGCAGCAGAAACCGGTTTGGAAAGCGGGATCGTTTGATTGAGCGGCACCGACGGCTTGGGAGCCATTTGGGGTTTGGCCACAGCCACGGTCTCATCCGTCAGAATGACTGTCTGCGGATTCTGCTGTGTTTTATCATCCGCACTCAAAACGACTGTCGGCGGCGGAACAGCAGAGGCTTGGGGTTTTGCCACGGCCACAGTTTCGTCAGAAAGCTGGACGGGGGCCGGTTCAGGCGCTGCATTCTGGGGCCGCAGCACAACGGTCTTGCGGGTGTTGGTATCAGTCACACCGCCGGAGGCCTGAGGCCGCAGAACAACGGTTTTGCGGGTGTTGGTATCTGCTTCGATCGGCAGTTTGACAGGACTTCCTTTGGGCGGCGCCAGCGGTTTGATCTTGACGGTACGCCGGGTTTGGGTATCATCAAGGATCTCCAGATTGCTGGTATCGGTATCCCGTCCGCTCATGGGGTCGGCGATTTTGCCGGAAGCGGCTGCGGGGGAGATGTTTGCAGGATTCAGACGGATGGTTTTTCTTGTCTGTGTATCTTCCGCGGGTCTGTTGCTGTCATTCTCAGCCATTTGCCATATATCCTTTCCAAAAATCGGATGATTTTATTTTTGCTCCTGAGCGGGATCTTCTGTCAGTGCGGCAATACGGACCGCAATATCCCGGTAATTTTCCATATTTGCCCGGATCGTTTTGTAACAATCAAGGGCCTCTGCCTTTTTGCCGTTGCCTTCATAGGCAATAGCCAGATAGTACAACGCCTCACGGCGGTATTTATCCATACGGTACATCTCTTTGACAGCTTCAGCCAGAAGGGGTTCTGCGGCGGCCGTATCGCCGAGCTTCAGGGCGCATCTGCCCAGGTAAACGAGACTTGCCCGGCGTTTCTGCGGGTTTTCACTGACAGGACCGAAAAGCGTCTGCGCCTCTTCATAAGCACCCTGTTCAAAACGCAGTTCCGCCAGATCGAACTGCAGCTGAAGATCGTTGGGATAACGGCTGGCCCGGCTGACCACCTGTTCTTCGTGATAGGCCTCCCGCTGCGCACGGGCCGCTGCGATCTCTTCTGCGGAAGCGCCGTTGGCTTCAAGGGTCGTAATCTCTTTATCCATCTGGGCCAGTTTGGCCTTTTCGATCTGTTTATCCAGAACGGGATCGGCGATACCCAGTTTTTCAGCCACAAGGCAGTACTCTTTGTAAGCCGCTTCAAAGTCCTCTTTGATCATGTAGGCATCGGCCAGTTTGCGGCGCAGGTCAACGGAGTCGGTGGTGGCCAGGTCGCTCTGGAATTTGTCAATGAGGATCTGGGCCTGTTCCGCATCATGGATCGTTCCCTGAAGCAGCTGGTTGATAAGGGCATCCTTGAGGTCGGTTTTATCCTGCGTAGAGCCTTTGTCCTCCCACTTGCCCGCCTCGATGCTGGAAAGCGCCATGGCCGCGCGCAACTCGTTCTGCATGGCCAGGTTGTTGGGATACTTTTTAGCCAGGATACGGAAGATCTTCAATCCTTCCACGGCCTGATTGTTGTTCTGCATGGCCACGGCCAGACGGCGCAAATTGCCTTCATTGTTGGGATGAAAAATGCGGATGACATTCAGTGCCGTTGCCGCGCCCCACGGGGCGGCACTGGCTTCTGAAGCATCTGCCAGCGCTGACAGCAGAAGCGGCTGGTCCACACAGAAGGAAAGAGGTCCCTCGCACAGCGCCATGGCCTTCTGGGAGTCGATCAGGGACATGATCTTGATAAAAATAAAAGTTGCCGGAGAGATCAGATTCCAGAAAAGTTTCACCAGCGGATTGCAGGAGCGGCACTTGGCCACTTCGTATTCCCGTAATTTTTCAAACAAGATCGGTACAGCGGGATTGGCTTTGACAACAGGTACCAGCAGTTCGACGGCCTCTTCGTAGTTTCCGCCCGCAGCCAGTTTTGCGGCGCGGTTGTAGGTCTCGCGGACATAAATCTGCACCTGACTGAATGTTTTACGTTCCATAAAGATATCCTGATATAAAAACAATTATACACAACTATACATATACGTAAGATATAGTCACTTTGCACAAAAGTCAAGTTTAACATTAAGAAATACAGAAAATAATTGCTCTATGGGAGGGATTTACCGGAATTTTTTGAACGCGCTGTTCCCGATACGGGTAGATACGAGGGGGAAAAACTGAAAAATACTTCGCTTTTCTCGAAGGCTCTGTTCCCTGTATGGGTAGATATGACCGATAGGGTACTGTCCTTACTTTAAGAATATCCCGCTTTTCTCGAAAAGGGGTGGGGTGCGGGGAGGGGAAAAACCTCTTTTCCCGCGAAAAGAGGTTTTTCCCCTCCCCGCGATACCATCGACCCTTGTCGGGAACAGCGCGTCTCGTGAAAAGAAAGATAACGGAGTCGACGTTCGGCCCCCTCCCCGCGATACCATTGCCCCTTGTCAGGTTTTTTGCCGGATCAACAGAACTTATTGATCGCCTCCCGGTCAGGAAAGGGGGACGCCGTACAGAAGTTTTGCGGCATTGCGGTGACAGATCTTTTCCATATCCTCCCGGGGCAGCCCCAGGGTTTCCAGCTGGCGGAGCGCCGTTGCAGGTGCAGCCGCCGGATAATCGCTGGCAAACAGAACTTTATCTGTGCCGTGTGTGCAGATCAGGCGCAGGGCCTGTTCCTTTTCCATAAAGGCAATGGCGCTGGACGTATCGAAATAAACAGAGGAACCGGCAAGGCAGTCCAGAGCTTCATCCCAGCGGGAATAGCCGCCCAGGTGCGCCGCAATGACTTTGAGACCGGGATATTTTTCAATGACCCGTGCCAGACGCCGCGGAGAGGAGTGATCCTGTTTTTTGTCTCCCACATGAAAGAGCAGCAGCAGATCAAGTTCGCCGGCTGCCGCATAAATATCCATCATGCGCGGATCGTCGATATCCAGGTGCTGAAAATCCGGATGGATCTTGATCCCCTTGAGTTTGAAGGAACTCAGAAGCTGCAGTTCTTTCTGCCAGTGGGGATAAAGCGGGTGGATCGTTCCCAGTCCCTCAAAAAGATCCGGTGTCTCCCGGACAAGGTCGCTGATGTATTTATTGATCGCCGGAACCTGTTCAGGTTTGGTCGCGGAGGAAAAAATCAGACATTTGCTGATGCCGCTTTCCTGACAACGCTGTTTGATATCTGTCGCAAGTCCGCTGCCCTCCCAGCGGAAATTGTAGTAGTTCTGCAAATTTTCCACGGCTTTTGCGGCGATGCTTTCCGGGAAAACGTGACAGTGCATATCAATGTATTTCATTGCTGTTTTTCCCGTCAGGCAGAATGAGCGTGCCTTCAAAATCCTCCAGCGGAGAGTAGCGGAAGGAGAGATTGCGTTTACGGTTGAGGCGGACATGGTTCCCCTCAAAAGTAAACCGGTAATCCGATATGAAGGGCGTTGAAAAAAAGATGCACCGGACTTGCAGTGTGCTGCCGCATAACTTTGCCGTGGCGGAAACCGGACGGTTTTCGTGATCCTCCAGGGCCGTTTCTCCGGCCAGAGGTTTTTCCCAACCGGCCCGGATCACCTCATCCGGCATGCCGCTGCGCTTGAAGGTCAGCGTACAGGATTCCGGATGAAGAGCAATGGCGATATGGGTCAGAGACTCCTGATTGGAAGCAAGTTCTATTATCAGCTCTTTCTTTTTCCGGGGGGCTTCTCCGTGGAGGACGGGCAGGGCGAGGCCTGCCAGTTTCTCTGAAAGCCGCTGCCGGTTTTCAGGATCTTCCGGAAGCGGGGCGGCGGCAACGCCCGGCAGAAGGATATCCCAGACCGTATCCAGGATCTGCTGCATATTTCTGCCGCCTGCTGTTACGGCGAGAACCATATTTTGTTCCGGCATGACAAGGGCATATTGGCCGCAGGCGCCGTCTGCACGGAAGGCATTGTGCCGGCAGCGCCAGAATTGATAGCCGTATCCCTGCCGCCAGTCGGCATTGGCGTTGGCGGGCGTTTCTGTACTGATCTGCTGTCTGACGGACTCCTGAAAGTAATCCTCCGGAAGGATCCGGACCCCGTTCACCCGGCCCTGTTCAAGGAGCATGAGGGCAAATGAGGCGATCTCCTCCGTGGTCAGCCGGTATCCCCAGCCGCCGAAATCGGTTCCGTCGGGACTTTTTTCCCAGAACCGTTCCCCGATATCCAAGGCGTCAAGCATGCGCGGGCGCAGATATCGGCTGGGGTTTTCTCCGGTCGTCCGCCGCAGGGCCGCTGAGAGCATGAACGTGGCGCCGGAATTGTAAACAAACCGTTCTCCCGGAGCGTATTCAAGGGGAGAGGTGAAAAAGTCCCTGACAAGATCTCCGTCGGGAACCAGCTTGAAAAAAGCCGTCGAACACACGCCGTGCCCGGTGGACATGGTCAGCAGATGCCGGATGGTCATTTGTTCAAAACGGCTGTCCGTAATGAACTTGCGGTATTCCGGAAAAATCTCCAATACCGGTGTGGAAAGAGCGAACCTTTTTTCGGCAATGGCAAAACCGGCGGCACAGCTGATAAAACTTTTGCTCAGTGAGAAAAGCAGGTGAGGCGTATGGGGATCGAAGGGAGCCCACCAGCCGGAAGCAGCTTCAATACCGTTGCGGATGAGCATGAAACTGTGGACATGCTCATACTGGTCCAGGGCCTCCACCCATTTCAGGAGAGCCCTGGATGATATACCGGCTGATTCAGGTGTTCCTGTCCGCCAGCGCATAGCTTCGTCCCTTTATTTTGCCTGGGTTTTCTTGGCGCGTTTTCTGCTCTCTTTCTGATTTTTCTTTTCAGCGTTGATCTCTTTTTTGGTGGGGATCTTGTAAATGGCAGAAAGCGTTATCTTTTTCGGTTTGGTCAGATTTCCGACCGTAAATTTTCTGACCTGAAAAATCTCACCCTTGGGATTTTGGAGCTGTTCTTTGCCGTCGATGACAAATTTTGTCCAGCTGAAAATAGAGGCTTTGTTGTAACCGACATAAACCACCAGATTACCGTTGCCGGCTTCAAATGAATAGTCGATTTTTTTATCTCCGTCTTTTCTGTCACTGTTCTTTTCCGAGATGGTAAAATAGAGACATTTGTACTTGACCATTCCGGTTTTGGGGTCTTTGGACTGGGTAAATTTGGCGGTGAAATTGCCCGATCCGGGTTTGAGGACAGCTCTTTTTCCGTAGTTGAAAATGGCGATCTGAGTCTGCTCGGCGGCGGAAAGAGCGATCGTGCAGACGGCCAACATGAGTAAAAGCAGTAAGTTTTTCATTTTTTTTCTCCATTCAAAAAGAAATCAGGAAAGGGCGATCATTCTGTCAATAGGCAGACGGGCTTTGGTCATGATCTCATCATCAAGGATGACTTCATTGCTGTTGTTTTCCAGACAGGAGGCGATATCCTCAAGGGTAATGAGTTTCATGTCCTCACAGGCCGGGAGCGGTGTCAGGGGATAAAAGACCTTATCCGGATTTTCCTTCTGCAAGCGGTGCAGGATACCGTATTCCGTGCCGATGATGAACTCTTTTTTGTCAGACGCTTTGACCGCTTTGAGCATGCCGCCTGTGGAAAGCGCCCTGTCCGCCAGGGCAACGATCTCAGGCGTACACTCCGGATGGACAAGCAGCTCCGCTTCGGGATGGGCTGCGCGCACCGCTTTGAGGCTCTCCGGCAGGATTTTGTTGTGGATGGGGCAGTACCCCGGCCAGAGTTCCATGTCTCTTCCCGTTGCGTTGCGTATATTGGCCCCCAGGTTGCGGTCGGGCAGGAACATGATCTTTTTTTCCGGCGGGATGGAACGGATGATCTTTTCCGCATTGGCGCTTGTGCAGCAGATATCCACATGGGCCTTGGTTGCGGCAGTGGTGTTCACATAGGCGATCAGGACTGTTTCCGGATGAGCGGCTTTGTAAGAGGCCACATCCCCGGCCGCCGCCATGGCCGCCATGCCGCAGCCGGCTCCGGGAACCGGATGAAGCACCACGGAACCGGGAGAAAGCACTTTGGCCGTTTCCGCCATGAAGGAGACGCCGCAAAAGACGATCAGCCCGGCTTTGAGATCACGGGCTTTGATGCTCAATTCAAGAGAGTCTCCCGTGAAATCCGCGATATCCTGGACCTCGGGATTGACGTAGTTATGCGCCAGGATAACGGCGCCTTTTTCCTCTTTGAGCCGGAGGATCTTTTCAATGACAGAACTCATGTTGACTGCTCCCGTTTTTCTGTTCAGGCATTTCTGCCGCAGCAGTTTTTGAACTTTTTGCCGCTGCCGCAGGGACAGGGATCATTGCGGCCGATCTTGGGTGATTCGCGGTGGAAAGTGATCTGCGGTTCCGGTTCTGCATAGGCCTCTTCCTGCATATCCACCGGCAGTTCCTGCGGGAAATTGCCGTCGAACTGCCCGAAGGTCTGGTGGATCATTTCCTGAGGCATGGAAGCCAGAAGCTCCTCGAAATCCGAAAGCCGCGTGATGGTCACTCTGAAGAGATTGTGGGCCACATCGCGGTAGATCTGATCCATCATGCTCTTGAAGATGCCGAAGGCCTCGTGCTTGTATTCCACAAGGGGATCTTTCTGAGCGTAAACACGCAGATTCATGGTGGAACGCAGCTGATCCATGGCGTAAAGGTGTTCCTGCCACAGACGGTCGATGGCTTCAAGAACGGTATGGCGTTCCAGATAACTGAGCTGTTCTTCAGGCAGATCCGCGTGGCTGTCCACATAGGCTTTTTCCACCCGGTTGACGATTTGAAGGGTCAGTTTATCCGCATCGGTCAGTTTGCCGTTTTCGATGCCTTCGGTCAACTCTTCCACCTTGATCTCCAGCGGGAAAGCGTCATTGAGATAGGCAGCCAGGCGGGCTGTGTCGAAGGAGATGCCGTCTTTTCTGCGCTCGCCATAGGCTGCGCAGGATTGGATCTCGTTGGCAACGGCCTCTTCTACCACGCCGAAAAGCACATCCTGCGGCTGTTCAGAGAGCAGGGCATCCTTGCGCAGCTGATAGATGATCTCGCGCTGCTTGTTCATCACATCATCAAAGTCAAGGGTGCGTTTACGGATGGAAAAGTGCTGCTGTTCGACGCGTTTCTGAGCTGTTTCAATAGATTTGTTGAGCCAGGGGTGCTGCAGTTCGTCCCCCTCTTCCAGTCCAAAGCGGTCAAAGATCTTGACGATCCTGTCGGAACCGAAGAGGCGCATCAGGTTGTCCTCAAGAGAGACATAGAACTTGGAGGAGCCGGGGTCTCCCTGACGGGAACAGCGGCCCCGCAGCTGACGGTCGATACGGCGGGAGTCGTGACGGCTGGAACCGATCACGTGCAGGCCGCCCAGCTCAGCAACGCCGGGAGCCAGTTTGATATCTGTTCCGCGTCCGGCCATGTTGGTGGCGACAGTCACGGAGCCGGGGGTTCCGGCGCGGGCAACGATCTCCGCTTCGCGGGCGTGGTTTTTGGCGTTGAGGACGTTGTGGGGAATGTCGCGCATCTTGAGCATGCGGGAGAGGATCTCGGAGTCCTCCACGGAGATCGTTCCCAAAAGCACGGGCTGTCCCATCTTGTGCCGTTCCTCCACATCGCTGACGATGGCATTGAACTTCTCTCTCTTGGTTTTGAAGATGGAGTCGTTCTCATCTTTGCGGATACAGGGACGGTTGGTGGGAATGACGATCACATCCAGCTTGTAGATCTGGTGGAACTCCGCCGCCTCGGTTTCAGCCGTACCGGTCATACCGGCCAGCTTTTTGTAGAGACGGAAATAATTCTGGATGGTGATGGTGGCCATGGTCTGTGTTTCCTGCTCGATCGGCACACATTCCTTGGCTTCAAGGGCCTGATGGAGACCGTCGGAAAAACGGCGTCCGGGCATGAGACGGCCGGTATGTTCATCCACGATCATGACCTTGCGGTCCTGAACGACGTAGTTCACATCCTTTTCAAAGAGGCAGTAGGCCTTGAGCAGCTGGGAAAGGTCGTGGAGACGTTCGCTCTTGACGGAAAACTCCTCCTGGAAACGGTTGCGTTTTTCGGTCCGTTCTTCGGGGGAAAGGGACTCATCCACGTCGATCTTGTGGAGTTCTTCCAGCAGATCGGGCATAATGAAATCCTCCTGACTGCCGGGAGAGATGGCTTCACGGCCCCGGGCGGTCAGGTCGGCTTCGTTGGTCTTTTCGTCAATGGTGAAAAAGAGTTCCGCCTGGACCTCCTGAAGCAAGCCGCGGTTGTTGTCGCTGTGGACTCGTGACTCCACCTTTTCAAGTTCGCGGACGATCTCGCCGTTTTCAAGGATGCGCAGCAGCTGTTTGTGCGTGGGCATGCCGAACTTGATCTGAAGGAGCTTTATCATAGCCTCGTCAAGGGCTTCCGGAGAGGCATTTTCATCCTCAAGGACGGCTTTGGCCTCACGGGCCAGACGGGAGCAGAGCAGGTTCTGGCTGCTGTAAAGCGAGGCCACTTTGGGCTGAAGTTCCGCGTACTGATTGTCCGACATGGGAACAGGGCCGGAAATAATAAGCGGAGTCCTGGCCTCGTCGATCAGGATACTGTCGATCTCGTCGATGATCGCGTAATAGTGATCGCGCTGGACAAGTTCCTCTTTGTCTCCGGCCATGCCCATATCGCGGAGATAGTCAAAGCCGAATTCACTATTGGTTCCGTAAGTGATATCGCAGGCGTACTGCTGCCTTCTCACTTCGGGGGGCTGCATATTCTGAAGGCATCCGACAGTCAGGCCGAGGAAGGTATAAATTTGTCCCATCCAGGAGGAGTCGCGCAGTGCCAGATAGTCGTTGACAGTGACCAGCTGGCAGTTTTTCCCCGTCAGGGCATTGAGGTAGAGGGGAAGGGTCGCCACAAGGGTCTTTCCTTCACCGGTGGCCATTTCGGCGATGCTGCCCCGGTGGAGGGCGATACCGCCCATCAGCTGAACATCAAAGGGGACCATATCCCATTTGACAGGCTGTCCGCAGACTTCAAATTCTTTGCCCACCAGACGGCGGCAGGTGTTTTTGACGACGGCGAAGGCTTCGCACATGATATCATCAAGGGTCTCCCCCTGGGCAAGACGGTTTCTGAATTCCTGCGTTTTACCTTTAAGTTCATCATCTGTAAGTTTTTGCAGGTCTTTTTCAATGGTGTTGATCCGGTTGACCAGAGGCAGCATTTTCTTCACATCGCGCTGCGACTTGGTTCCGAAAACAGCTTTAAAAACAGCTGACAGCATGGGGCAGGTTCCTCGGGGTTATGGGGTTGAAAAAACGGGACGTCTGAATAGAAACCATCCCGGAACGGATTTTTCTGTGAAAAACAGGTCAAAACGATCCGGGAAAGTCTGTTCTTAACGGAAAGTATCCTGAGATGAGGGTTCGATCCACAAGTGGAAATCCACCTTCCTGTCACCGAAATCCAGCGTGATCAGTGTATTGAGACGGGTCAGCAAAAGCGCGTAGGGGATACGGACATCACCGCCGGCAACATTGACGGAAACCATGGCATCACCCAGAATATCCTCCGCTTTGCGGATGGACTGGATCAGATCCAGCATGCGTGAAAGTTTGTCCCGCAAAGAGGCGTCCAGCTGGTAGGCCTTGTGGCACTTGGGACAGACGGCCTGAAAATCTTTTGAGACGATGTCTGCAAGGTTGAATTTGATCACTTCCGCACAATCGGCTTCCAGACAGTGGAAGTCGATCTGTGCTTTGGCTGCGAGTTCGTTGACTGAATTGCTCACTGTTACGCCTCCAGATTTTTGATGATCTCAAAGATCCGGGGCACGTCATCGGCGGCGTCGATGAGATCTTCGATCAGCTGGGGATCTTTGAAACGGCGGGAAATGCCGCTCAGAAGCTGCAGATAGGCTTCCTGATCTTCATCAGGGGCAACGGTGAGAACGATCACGCGCACCGGCAGGTCGTCCTGTCCCTGATAGTCCGTGATGGGGTTCTTGCAGACGCCGACGAGAACATAGGGGTGAAGGATATCATTGATGCGGATATGGGGCAGGGCAAGCATGCCGCCCACACCGGTGGTCATCATCTGTTCGCGTTTCCAGATCAGTCTGAAGATCGTATCCCGATTGAGTTTGGTAAGATCTGCTGCGCGAGTGATCAGGTTGTCCATGACCTCCAATTTATTAGCTCCGCCCAAAGTCATGACTGAATCTTTGGTGACAAATTGAATGAAGTCCTGTTTCATCTCTTTTCTCCGTACAAATACTGCATTAAAATATTAACTTTTTATCCTTTTATTGGGTGCGGATACGGTGTCCCTGACAAAATTTCTCGCGGGAATACACGTTCCACTATGATAAAATATCCCGAAAAACGGCTTTGTCAATCTGATTTTCTAAAAAAATCCTCCAGTTTGGGCATTTTTTTTATATTTTTCTGCGGATACCTTATGAAATTTGCAAAAAAAAGCCCCGGATACCTGCATCGCGCGCCTTTTCTGCCGGGACGGCGCCTGCAGGCGGGAATATGTCAAAACGTCAAATTTCAGCGTTTGCCGAAGGGGGAATGGGCGCGGTAAAAGGGGTGAGCCATGACCCGTCTGATGATCCAGACCGCGAGGGGGATCAACAGAAACACAAAGAGGGAGGCGCCGTAAAAAACGGAACGGACGTTGCCGCAAAGATAAATGATCCCGCCGGCAATGAGGGAGGCCAGCATACCGCCGCAGCAGTGAGCTGTACTGCGGAATCCGAAAACAGAACCTCTTTTCCGCTTCGGGGTCGAATTGGCCAGAAGTTTCATAAAAATAGCGCCGCTGCCGCCCAGCGTCAGAAGCATGAGAACGCGGCTGATACCGAAAACAAGCAGATTGAGATTGACCGTCAAACTCTTGCCGAAAAGTGTCCATTGGACCTCCGGCTCTTTGAAAAACACCGGCGACGTGGCCTGGATCAGAAGAAAAATCCCTGTCATGACGAGGATCGGGATCAAAAGGCGCATCGGCCTGACCCGGTCGGCAAGATATCCGTTGACAACGCCTGCGATGACCGATCCGACGGCGGCGCCGGAGCTGATGATCCCGGTCCAGAAGGCGGCCTTTTTGATACCGACGATCTGCTCAATGAGCATGGAAATATAGGGTCCCTCCAAACTGAAAGCCAATCCGGCCAGCAGCGTCAGGAGCAGGATCAGGCGGACGCCTGAAGTGAACTCCGGAAAATGAAAACGGTTTCTTTTGACCGTATGCGTCTTTTGCGGCATGGCTTTGGCCGGGATATAATCATCTTTGGCATATACGACAAAAAGTCCGGCGGCAAAATAGAGGATGCCGCAGAACCAGAATGCCGCTGTATAACCGTAATAAGAGACAACGAGACCTCCGGCGACATTACCCAGCATGCTGCCTGTCCAGTAAGCTGTGGTGAGCATCCCCAGGGCAAGGCCCTGGTTGTTTTCAGGCGTATTTTTAACAAGCAAAGTCTGAGCAGCTACCGTTGTTCCGGCGCAGGCGGCGGTGATGAAACGCAGGAGGACAAGGAGCCAGACATTGCCGACATACGCCATCATCGGAAAAAAGATACAGGTGAGGAATGTTCCCCGCAGCAGCATGGGTTTCACGCCGAAACGGTCAGACAGCGTTCCCCAAATGGGGTTGAAGAGACCGTATGCCAGCAATCCGCCCAGATTGAACATGGATACATAAAATCCCCGGTCGCTTTCATTGATGATCCCGAGTCCCTCTTTCAGATAAAGGGGGATGAAAGGCATGGCTGCAGTAAAGCCTGTCATAACAAGAATTTGCGAACCGACCATCATGATCACGTTGCGCTTCCAGTGCCTGTATTGAGGTTCCATTTTCCAGTATTTCCTTCATGTCGCCGGGGTGAGGATGTTCAGTAAGATCATCCCGGAAATTCAAACCGGTATTTTCTGATTTTGAAAACGGTTCCCGGCTGTCCGGAAAATATACAGCCTTGTTCCTTTTAACGCAAGCTGTTTTTTGAGTTTTATCCTGTTTTTTTGAAGGCTCTGTTCCCGATACGGGTAGATACAATGATATAAAACTAAAAATACTTCGCTTTTCTCGAAAAGGGG
>JAFVYP010000004.1 GCA_017508555.1 Lentisphaeria bacterium | reverse complement strand
CACCTTTGTTATTACATTAAGTTCGACTGGCAGGTCTGAACATAGTGTAGTAGCAAAGGTGAACTTTTGCAAACTATTTCTAAAGATTTTTTCGGTACTCACCGGCAAAGCCGGTGGTTTTATTGACCTGAAGGTGTATAATAAAAAAAAGCATGCCGCTTTTCAAGCTGCGGCATGCTCAGTTCAGCAGTTCATCCGGTATTTCAAGGTCGTTTTCCGGGAGATCCGGTTCCGGATCCCCCAGCAGACTCAGCAGCTGTTCCGCCGGCGTCAGACAGCTCTTGCTCTGATTGCAGGCTTTGCAGCAGACAACCATATTGCCCCGCGTGCTGCGTCCGCCCCGGACGACAGGAACGATATGGTCAAAAGTCAATTCTTCCGGCTTGAATTTCCGGCCGCAATAATGACAGATCCCTTTACGCAGCTGTTCCTGAAAATAGGGCGTCTTGCGCAGCTCCCGGGCTTTGGCCCGCTCCCTTTTTATATGCCGTTCATCCCGCTCAAAGTAAACGTAATCATCCATCAGCACGTTACCTTTTTGCCGTCAAGCACATCGCGGATGGCACGGATCACCACCGGCAGACGGTGCGGTTTGGCCAGAAAGCCGCAGGCGCCCTCCTTCAGCAGATACTGGACCTCCTCTTCGCTGACAAAGCCGCTGGAAAGAAGGATCTTTGCCTCAGGATCGATCTCCCGTATGCGGTAAAAGGTTTCATGTCCTCCCGCTTTCGGCATAATCATATCCAGAAGGACCATATCCACGGCCTCCGGATTGGCTTCATAAATTTCCGCCGCGTCCAGGCCGTTTTCCGCAAGAAGGACCGAATACCCCAGGGATTGGAGCGCCTCTATGAGAAAATCCCAAATCGTTTCATGATCGTCCACAATCAATATTGTTTCATTGCCCCCCGGCAAATCTGAAAATCCAGACATCTGAATTTATCCCTTTTTCTGTTTCACAGAGATCCTGCTTATAAAAGCGCTCCCCGTTCTTGTATTGACTTTATTTTTGCTATATATTATAGTATGTTTGGTTGATAATGACAAGAGTTTATTTGAAAAAAAGTTGAAATATGTCCGAAAAAACAGTTTATACCGTCTCCCCCGGAGGATTCTGTTCCGGTGTCAGAGGTGCGCTGGAGATCTTTCAAGAGGCAAGAGGCGCGCGGAAAGAGACGATTTTTGTCCTCAATGAACTTGTCCATAACAGCAGGGTCAGGCAGAATATGATCGCGCAGGGGGCTGTTTTTGTCAAATCTCCGGACGAGGTCCCCGATGGCAGCACCATTCTTTTCGGCGCTCACGGCGTGGGAAAAGAGGTGGAAAACAAGGCTCTGGAAAAAAGTCTTGATATTATTGATGCCTGTTGTCCCAGAGTCAAAAAACTGCACAGGGAAGCCGCTGCCGTTCTTCCGGAAAATGCCCTTGTCATTTTCGGCAACCCGGATCATCCGGAAGTCAAGGGCGTTGCGGGACATGCCCGGACAAAGCATGTCTATATCGTCAGATCCATTGAAGATATCGCCTCCCTGCCCGCAGTACTGCCTCATCCTCTCCTGCTTTGCCAGACCACACGCGATCACTTGGAAATAGAGGCTTTTACGCAGAAACTCAAAACCCTCTATCCTGACCTGACCGCCAACGGCGGAGTCTGCAATGCCGTTTTCAGAAGACAGCAGGCGGTGGAAAAAGTCATCCCCTTTGTGGATGCTGTCATTATTGTCGGATCTCCCCACAGCTCCAATGCCAACCGGATGCGCGATGTGGCCCGCCGGATGGGGAAGGCGGCATTTCTGGTGGATTCCGCCACAGAACTGCCCGATCTTGCCCCCTATGCCCGACTGGGACTGGGCGCCGGAGCCAGCACGCCTGATGAGGCGGTCGGAGAGGTTCTCAAATATCTGCAAACACAGGGATATCTTCAGAAGCAGCTGCCGTCAGAACACGGTGAAGTTTCTCAAGAGGAAGACCGATAATATTGTTCATGTCCCCGGAGATCTCTGAAATAATCATATCTCCGTGTTCCTGAACAGCGTAGGCACCGGCTTTATCCAGCACATGAACGAGGGAAAGATACGCTCCAATCGTCTGCTCATCCAAAGGCTTGAAGGTGACGCGGGAGACCTCGCTCCAGCTGTAACGGAAAGGATTTTTTCCGCCGCGCATGACCGTGATCCCCGTAATGACCTCGTGGGTATGGCCCGACAGCAGACGGAGTATCCTGCGGGCATCCTCCGGATCACGGGGTTTCCCGATGAGCCGGTCTGCAAACACGATGGCTGTATCCGCGCCGATCACCCGGGCTTCCGGATGCAGAACACTCACCGCCGCGGCTTTGAGTTGAGCATTCATTTCAGGCAAAACAGAAACGGAACAGCCTGCCGGAGGCTGTTCCAGTTCGCAGACACGGGCGCTTTGAACAGTAAAAGGGATCTTCAACTGCTGCAAAAGCTCCCGCCGCCGGGGAGATTCAGAGGCCAGTATGAGCATCGGCAGCAAAGGGTTTTTCTTCCTGTTCAGGTTCATCTCCGCCGCGCAGACGCTCAACAATGATGGATATATCCGTCATATTGGTGATGCCGAAAAGATTCTGCATCACTTCCTGAAGGCGCGGACGCAGCTTTTGTGCGATTTCAGGCATCCCCTCGCCCTTGCTGTCAAATTCGCACAGCAGTTTGAGAGAGTAGTTTTTGCCGCTCTTGAAAAGCAGAAGTTTTCTCAAGGAGATCTGTCCGAAATCCCGGATCTCATTCCGGACCGTTGCTTCGATGGCATTGCTCTTGACGATGATGCTTCCCCCTTCAAGAGCAACGGTCACACGGCTGCACCGTCTGGTGCGGAAAAAGATGAAGCCCAGCAGCTTGAGAAAAAGAAGAAACACGATCAACAGAACGACTGTTGCGATCGCGGCAATATAACCGCAGTTGAAATCGCTCTGCAGGATCCGGTCGATCGTTTCCGGATCGACATGAAGGACTTTCAAAAACTCGGGACAGGCAAGAAAATGCAGGACACTCTGAACAGCCCCCTGAAACGAACAGGCCGCAGCGAAAATCATAATCCGACTCCTTGATTTCAGGAGTTTTTGAAAACTCCTCTGTTAAAAATCTTCGCCGTACCGGCAGAATAAAATACCGGTACGGCAAAAAAGTTTCCGATCAGTTGAGGGGCATGGTATCCACAGCAGCAGCCGGGATCTCCTCTTCATCGGACTCGACCACAGGCTCCTCGATCTCCTGGATCAGGACGTTGACACGCATCACGGTCATGCCGGTGATCTCTTCAACGGTGCTGATGACCGCTTTCTGGACACGTTCTGCCACTTCAGGAATACGGAAGCCGAAAATCAGATTGAGTTTGATCTCGATCGTCACACGGCTGTCCTCTGCCAATTCAACACTGATCGCACGGGCCTGCATGCGGCGGCTGCCGACCAGATTGGCAATGTCATCGACCAATGCACTGCCGGCCAGACGGGAAACACCTTCCTGCTCAAGAGCAGCCTGACGGACCAGAGCCGCGATCACATTTTCATGGATCTTGACATCGCCCATTTCAGAACCGTCGATCAACGCGGTATTCTGCACGGCTTCCTGTTCAGTTTTTTTAGTTTCGTTTGCAGCTTTCATGTTATTCCTCCTTTTGTGGTGAATTGGTACGTTCCTTCATCATCCTCTCGACAAATCCGGTATCGTATTTTCCTTCGATAAAGCTCTTGTGATGAAGCACAAGTTTCTGGAATGGCAAAGTGGTCTTGACACCGTTGACGATCACTTCATCAATGGCTCTGCGGCAGCAGGCGATGGCCTCTTCACGGGTCCTGCCGTGAACGATCAGTTTGCCCAGCAGACTGTCATAATAGGGCGGGATCGTGTAGCCGGAATACACATGGGTATCCAGACGGACACCGGGACCGCCTGCCGGAACGAAAAGATCCACCTTTCCCGGAGAGGGAACAAAGTTGTTGAAAGGATCTTCCGCATTGATACGGCACTCGATGGCATGACCGGAAACAACGATATCCTTCTGGCGCAGCTTCATGGGTTCCCCTGCGGCAATGCGGATCTGCTCTTTTATCAGATCCACGCCGGTCACGGCTTCGGTCACAGGATGCTCCACCTGAATACGGGTGTTCATTTCCATAAAATAGAAGTTGTTGTCCCCGTTGAGCAGGAACTCGATGGTTCCGGCGCTGGTGTATTTGGCGGCCTTGGCGGCCTTGACCGCCGCCGCTCCGATCTTCTCACGCAGCTTGGCATTGAGGGCCGGAGAGGGAGACTCTTCGATCAGCTTCTGATTGCGGCGCTGAACACTGCAGTCACGCTCGCCCAGATGGATCACGTTGCCGAAGTTGTCGGCCAGGATCTGCACCTCGATATGCCGGGGATTGACGATGAATTTTTCCATGTAAAGATCCCCGTTGCCGAAAGCGGCTTCCGCTTCGCTTCTGGCGGCATAGTAGCCCTGAATAAGACTGGGATCGTTGTGGGCAATACGCATGCCGCGTCCGCCGCCGCCGGCGACGGCTTTGACGATCACAGGATACTTCAGCTTGTGCGCAAGTTCCAGAGCCTCTTCCTCGCTCTTAAGGATGCCGTCACAGCCGGGCGTAATGGGAACGCCGGCTTTTTTCATGGTTTCGCGGGCTTCGGCTTTGTCTCCCAGAGCGCGCATGGCCTCGGGCGTGGGACCGATGAAAACAATGCCGTGTTTCCGGCAGGCTTCGGCAAAATAGGCATTTTCAGCAAGAAAACCGTAGCCGGGATGGATGGCATCGACATCGCAGATCCCTGCGACCGTCAGAAGCCGCTCAATGGAAAGATAACTTGCCGCTGGCCGGGCAGGTCCGATACAGACGGCCTCATCAGCCATTTTGACAGGCATGCTCTGTGCATCGGCCTGAGAGTAAACGACCACCGTCTTGATGCCCATTTCACGGCAGGCACGGATAATACGGACGGCGATCTCTCCGCGGTTGGCGATCAGAATTTTATTGAACACGTTATCACCACTGGTTTTTCAAGTTAAATCTTTCAGCCGATCACGAAAAGAGGCTGACCGAATTCCACGGGCTGGCCGTTTTCGACCAGGATCTCTTTGATCACACCGGCTTTTTCCGCTTTGATCTCGTTCATGACCTTCATCGCTTCGATGATGCCGACCACGGTCTCAGGCGTCACTCTGTCTCCCACATTCACAAAGGGAGCGGATTCAGGATTGGATGCACGATAGAAAGTTCCCACCAGCGGAGATTCAATGGCAGCAGCCGGTGCAGCAGGCGCAGCAGCGGGCGCTTCCCCAGCGGCGGCCGGGGCGGCGGCGGGAAGAGCAGCAGGCGCAGCAGCAGGCAGAGCAGCAGGGGCCACCACCACAGGCGCGGCGTTTTTGACCGCTCCGCGGCGGATACACAGATTGCAGCCCTCGATCTCGATCTTGAATTCGCTCAAGTCATACTCGTTCATCATGCGGGCCAGGGATTCGATCTCTTCTATTTTCATCATTTTCTATTCTCTTTCCGTTGACGGGGATCGGATGATCCCTCTGCTTGTTTTATTTCTCTGCGGATCTCAAATGATCCGCCAAAGCCGTGAGTGCCAGTCGGTAAGACAGGGCGCCGAATCCGGAAATGACGCCCAGACATTTGGCCGCGGTAAAGGACTTATGCCGGAAATCCTCCCGTTCGAGTATGTTGCTCAAATGGACCTCCACTGCCGGAAGTGCCACCGCTGCCAGGGCATCGCGCAGCGCCACTGATGTATGGGTGTACGCCGCCGGATTGATGATGATCCCGTCCACCCCTGCGGCCAGAGAACTGCCGATCTTATCCACAAGGGCGCCTTCACTGTTGGACTGAAAATCCTCCAATTCACAGCCAAGTTCACTGGCATAACTGCGTAAATCTTCCACGATCTGCGGAAGAGTTTTCACTCCGTAGATCCCCGGTTCCCGGACGCCCAGCAACTGGAGATTCGGACCATTTATCAGTAAAATTTTCTTTTTCATATTATCAATATAGCATATTTTTCTGATTTTGCCAACTTTTCAACGTCATTGATGCTTATTCTTTTACCATCGGAACTGGTGTGACGGTCAATTCCGGCTTGCTCTGGATCTCCAGAAGGGCCTTTTTTTCAAAGGGGGCCGTCATGGCCGGCGGACGGGTCAGCATCAGCACCAGAAGGATGATACCTGCCGCGATCAGAAGAACGATTCCGCCTGCCAGAATACTCAGGATCATCAAAAGACGCTTCTGACGGCGGAGACTCTCTTCATTGATCTCATGTCCGGAACAGGATTTGCTCACGTCATCCGGCGCCTGACAGAAAATCTGCTCCTTCAAACCGGCAGTGATCTCTGCAAGCGTCTCCGGATCTATCTTATAAAGTGTCCCCAGTTTCTTGACGCAGGCAACGATATAAACAGGGTGCGCGGGCTGAGGAATATTATCCAGATCCCCCTCCTCGATGGCGGTAATGTGACTTGCGGACATTTTGGTTTCCTGCTGCACCGCCTCAAGAGAAAGCCCCAATTCTTCACGTCTCCGGCGCAGATAAGCGCCTGCGGCAACATAGTCTCTTGAAAAATCCGTGTTCCCCCGCAGTTCCTCAGGGTCTGGAAACACATTGAGATCAGCAGAAGAGCCGGAGGGATCCTCTTCTATCAAAACATCATCTTCAGAGGACTCCACAAAAAGTTCAAAATCATCCTGTTTCGCATCTGCCATCTTTTATTCCCTTTATTCGTTGATTTCCATACCGTCAAAAATGAGTATCTCGCGCTTGTTGCCGCTGCCGGAGGGAGGACCTAAAATACCCCGTTCCTCCATGGTGTCAACAAGCTCCGCCGCACGGTTGTAACCGATCTTCAGCCGACGCTGGATATAACTGGTGCTGGCTTTGCGGTCAAGAATGACCACTTCAAGCGCACGGCGCATAACATCATCATCTCCCGGAAGCATGTATTTTTTGATGAGAGGAGCGATCTGGGCTTTATCCATATCGTCAAAAACATCATCCTCCTCTTCGCTGACGCCCGGCCGGTCGCACTCATCTTCGTCCAGAGCCTCTTTTTCATCCGCAATGACCGTGCTGTCAAAGTTCTGCGGACGCTGGTCGGAAACAAATTTGACAATGGCTTTGATATCCATATCATCCACCAGAGCCCCCTGGATACGTTCCAGACCGAAAGCGCCGGGAAGCAGTGCCAGCATGTCGCCCAGGCCCAGGAGATTTTCCGCACCGGGCAGGTCGAGGATAACACGGCTGTCCACCAGCTGAAGCACGCGGAATGCAATACGCGTGGGCAAGTTCGCTTTGATGACGCCTGTGATGATGTTGGTGGAGGGACGCTGGGTCGCCACAACGATATGCACTCCGGAAGCGCGGCCCAGCTGGGCGATACGGGCGATGTAGGTCTCGGAGTCTTTCCAGGAGTCCTGCATGCGCAGCTCCGCCAGCTCGTCGATGATGACGATCAATATGGGCATGTGGGTGATCGCATTTCCGAAGGAGTCAGTGACCGCCTTGCCCTCTTTGCTCATAATGGGTTCACCGTTTTTGGAAAGCGCATTGAACTCCGCCAGTTTTTTCACGCCCGCATTGGCCATGATCTTATAGCGGTTTTCCATTTCAGTCACGGCCCAGCGCAGAGCGATGGGAACCTTTTTGGCATCGTTGATGACAGGAGTTATCAGGTGAGGCAGGGTACGGTAGTCCTCAAACTCCACCACCTTGGGGTCAACCATGATAAGCCGCAGATCATCGGGACTGAATTTGAAAAGCAGACTCATGATGAGGGTGTTCATGCAGACGGACTTACCGGAGCCTGTGGAACCTGCGATCAGAAGATGCGGCGCTTTGGCCAGGTCGATGATAATGGGTTTACCGGCAACGTTTTTCCCCAGAACGACAGGGATGGCGTATTTGCCGTTGTTCCACTCATCAGTTTCCATGACACTGCGCATAAAGACAGCTTCACTGCGGGTATTGGGAACTTCGACGCCCACCACATTCCGTCCGGGGATCGGCGCAAGAACGCGGATGCTCATGGCAGAGAGGTTCATTTTGATATCATCTTTGATCTGCTCGACCTTCTTCACAGGCACGCCGTCGGCCAGACTGATCTCGTACTGGGTGATGCGGGGACCGGAGGTGTAGCCGACGACCTCTCCGGAAATATTGAAACTGTCCAGAGAGCGCTGGATCTGAAGTGTGGCCTGTTTGATCGCTTCTGGAGACTCCCCGGTGGCATCCGTTCCCTGACTGAGCATGGAAACAGGCGGCAGTGTATAGGCCGCTTTGGCTTGCGCCTGAAGGCGTTCCCCTTTTTCCGTCACAGTGGTCCCGACGGCCGCAGAGGGAGCGGAAAGTATGGCTTCTCTGAGAGAGGGATTTTCCTTTAATATTCTCCTGGTCTCTTTTTTCCGGATAGAATCGATCTCCTCTTCCGAAGTCTCATCAGCCCCGGAAGCATCAAAGAGCGTATCGTCAAACTCTTCTTCCGGCTCCTCCTCTTCCGGATCTTCCGGCGGAGAGACTTTTTCTCTCTTTTCAGCCTCTTCCACACGTTTGAGGATCGACGCCAGACGGGAGTGAGGGGCATAGGCGGGCTTTTCTTCCTCCTCTTCCTCTTCATCATCAAAGAGTTCGTCCTCTTCAAACTCTCCCTCAGACGGAGGCGTTCTGCGGGCTTTTTTTCTCGGAGCAGGCTTTTCTTCGGGGAAGGTGATATGCTCCATAATGAATTTGTGCCAGTCAGAAAGATAGATCACGACCACGCCGCCCGTCAGGAAAGCCCAGCCGCAGATCATGGTGCCCACAGCACCGATAAAGTGCCGCAAAACCCCTTCAGGCAATTCATAAGGCGGATAGGCGGGAGCTGCCAGGACCTGTCCGATCACACCGCCGGAAAGAGCCAGCGCCGGCAGACGGGCGTGTCCCAGTCCCAGACGGTCGCAGAGGATGGCAAAAATTTCCGGATTCAACCCGAAAACGAGAACAAGTCCGGCAAGAATAAGGAGACAGCCGCCGCAGAACAGAGAAAAGCGTCCCGGTCCGGGGGCCAGAAGCCTCACCGCCCGGATCAGCGCCAGAAGCGGCAGAAAATAGGCGGCGATACCGAAAAGACGGAACACCCCCAGACTGAACCACGCCCCAAGGCGTCCGATCCAGTTCCTGGGGATCCCCTCCGCCCCTCCGGACAAAAGTGCGGCATCCAGCGGAGAATAACTGATGATCGCCAGAAAGGCCAGTAAAATCCCCGCAAAGAAAAAGATATATCTGATTTTAAAACCGGAATCCTGTTCCGCCATTTCACGCCCTTACAATTTTCCTGACAAAACACACAACAACTTGTGTGTAATATAGCCTTACGCTTTTATAAATTCAATCCCGCAATTTCTGTTTTTTAACTTTTACTGCGGGATCAGGGCTGTAACCGGCTGGATTTGCCGCTTTGCACGGTTCGACAGGCAGCCGCATGCGGACTGCGTTTGAAACAACGGATCAGTATTCAACTTCCGGATGAAGTGAGCGCATGATCCCCATTTCAAGACCGCGTATGGCAGCCAGGCCGCGCATGCGTCCCAGACCGCCGTAACCGGGATTGGGATTGGGCTGCTTCAACAGGTCGTCCATAATATCCGCGCCGTGATCCGGGCGGAAGGGGATTCGCCAATCGTCTCTGCCTTCGGCTTTACGGCGGAGCTGCTCTTCGCAGACAGCTTTGACCAGCTCATACATATCCACGCGGCCCTCAAGATGCGGCGCTTCAAAGAAGTCTCCGTTCTGGACCTGCGTGCTGCGCAGATGCAGGAATCCGACTCTGTGTGCGCAGGCTTTGAACATTTCCACCACATTGTTATCTTCTCTTGCGCTGAAACTTCCGGCGCAGAAACAGATGCCGTTGGCAGGACTGTCTGAAATCGCCAGCAGAGATTTGATATCATCCATATTGCTGAAAATACGGGGCAGGCCCAGGATGGAACGGGGCGGATCATCAGGATGGATCACCATACGGCATCCCCACTCTTCCGCCACGGGCACGACTTCCTCCAGAAACATCGCCAGATTTTCACGCAGACGCTCGGCAGGGAAATTTTCGTATTTGGCAAGCATGTTGCGGATATCGACCAGCGTGACCCCCTTGAAGCCGGGGAAGTTGTCGATGATGGAACGGGTCAGCACAAAACGCTGATGATCGTTCATATCACGGAACATCTCTTCGGCCTTGGCGACCGTTTCGGCGGAGTAATCCTTTTCCGCTCCCTTGCGGCCCAGAATGAACAATTCAAAGACAGCAAATTCGATCTGATTGAAATAAAGCACCCGGGAGCCGTCGGACAATTCATGGTGAAGATCTGTACGGATCCAGTCCAGAACCGGCATGAAGTTATAAGTGATGGTCTTGATGCCGCAGGCGCCGAGGTGACGGATGGACTGTTTATACTGATCCAGATAGCGTTTGTACGAACCGCTGGCTATCTTGATGTCCTCATGGACCGGCAGACTTTCGACAACACTCCAGGTCATACCGGCGGCTTCGACCATTTTTTTACGCTCGATGATGGCATCCTGGGTCCACAAGATCCCGTAAGGAATGTAGTGCAAAGAGGTGACGATACCGGTCGCTCCGGTCTGAGGGATGAATTTCAGCGGAACAGGATCTTCAGGTCCGTACCAGCGGAAGGTGGGCTCCATAAACATAACAAATCCTCCTTACAGGATAAATGATTGATTTTTTGATAATATGATGTTCTATTTTTATCATCTGGGCTTAATATACTTCAACCTGCTGAAAAATGCAAGGATAACAATAAAAAGATATTGATATTTTTTTATCAATAAATTTTTCTCCGCCAGTTGTCGTTCCGTGTACTTGAGATCGCGCTGTCGGTGCTGTCCTGTTTTTTGCGCAGCTTTGTTCCCGATGCGGGCAGCTGAATGATAACACCGGCATCCGGTCTTTCCCCGATCCCTGCCGGTGTTTCACAAAATCCGGGACAACAGCTATTTTTTCAATGAGCAGGGCCCGTTGACACAGCCGCCTGAACAGCACATGACTTCGAGGAAATTTGCCGGCAGTTTACCGGAAGCATACATTTTCAGCATCGCCACAGTTTTTCTGTCGATACCGTTGATGGCTTTGGCATCCAGTTGAAAATCCTCTTTGAATCCGCCGAGTTCGGAAATGACCGCCTCTGTGACGCCGCAGCTTCTGGCGAAATTTCTGGCAGCGGCAATCGCCGGACGGGGGATCGGCCACGGCTCACAGGAAATAACATCGATGTTTTTGCCGGCCAGCATGGCAAAAAGTTCTTCAAAACTCAGAACATAATCAACGTTTTTCCGTGCGGCCTCCACGCGCTTTGCCACACAGGGACCGATAAAGACCACCTTGCATCCGGGATGTTCTCTGCGGGCGATTTCCGCAGCAAAAACCATGGGACTCGGCGTGGTGGAAACATGCAGAAGAAAATCAGGAATAAATTTTCTCACAAGTTCCACATAGGCCGGACAACAGCTTGTTGTCATCAGTTTTTCTCCGGCATTCATCTTTTCGCGAAACTCTTCCGCTTCACGGGCGGTCGTTTCTTCAGCCCCCAGGGCAACTTCGATCACATCAGAAAACCCGAGGCGGCTGACGGCGGTGAACAGCTGTTCGATGGTTCCGGCGATCTGCGAAGCCGCTGCGGGAGCGATCATGGCCACGATCTTTTCACCGTTTTTCAATGCCCTCAGGACATCCAGCATCTGTGAACGCTCCAAAATGGCACTGAAGGGACATCTGGCGAAACAGTTGCCGCAGGAAATACATTTTTCCACATTGATCCTGGTATGACCGTCATTATCCTTGTGGATCGCGCCCGTGGGACAGGCATCCTCACACGGGACCGTGGTTTTGACGATCGCATGGTAGGGACAAACTGAGGTACATTTGCCGCATTTGATACACTTGCTGTAATCAATGGAGGAAACCTGATTGACCACAGAGATCGCCCCCTTGGGACAACTGTACATACAGGGACGGGAAAAACATCCCCGGCAATTCCCGGTAATGACGACTTTGGAACTGGGACACTCGGAACAACCGGCTTCACAGACTGAAAGCGGTAATTTTTCCGCAACATCAGCCGGTTTATCCCGCTTGACAGCTTCCCGGTAATAGGAGGCCAGAGTCCGGGACTCATCGGTCTCCTCTTCGCAGGAAAATCCCAGCAGATTCATCAGGCGGTATTTGATGACTGCCCGATCGTGGTAGATGCAGCACCGGCTGGAATTATCCTGCCGGGGACGCATCTTCACAGGGAAACGATCCAGTTCCGTTTCCAGAGAGCCGTTGTTAAACGCCCGGACGAAACGGATCATCAACTCCCGTCTCAGAAAAACAGAACCGTCAACCATTTCTTACTCCTCGAGCAGCGCTCTCATTTTTTCATAAATTTTTTCAGCCGTGGCGTTCTCAATGACCTGACCATTGAGTTTCACATACGGTGCGCCGGAAAGTTCTTTTTCATTGCACAGACCCATGCAGGGAAGAGCGCGCACATCGGTTTTGCCGCGCAGATCGGAAGGCATCTCGTTTTCAATGTTCAACAGACGGTTGGCGCCCAGCATATAGCAGGTTGTGCCGCAGCAGATTTCAAGTTGCATTTTTTTCATTTTTCTTTTCTCCTTTGTGTTAAAAGAATGTTATTTCAGTTTCCTTACGGAATTTTTGATTCAGGGCTGCCGATATCCGGCGGATGATCCCCCGGCGCAGTTCAAGATCCTGCGGCAGACTGGGGTCCTGATGGGCCTCGTTCACCTTGGTTCCGACAATGAATTCGATTTTATCATGCTGCATCATCATCTCGATGATCCTGCGTCCGGCTGTGGGAAGTTTTTCCGCAGGTTCATTATTTTCCAGAGCCTGACAAACTCTCGTCAAAGTCAATATCCCTTCGGTGACCATGGCCACGCCGGGCAGCCGTCCTGCCGGCGGCAGTTTATCTCCCGGTTTGAGTTTGCTGATATCAATTTCAACATTTCTGCCGACGACCCGTTCCAGAATATTGGCCGTTGTACCGCCGCAGACGATGGTGTGATCCTCTCCCAGATCAGCGCGGGCGGCGAAATCGGCGTCATGATCTTTATGGAAGGGAGGGCCTGTCAGAAGGCGCATGACCCGGGGTTTCCGCATATAGATCACCATGCAGGATATATCATCCTTGCAGGTATTTTTGGATATGCCGTAAGCCTGATAGGCGATGGATCTGGCCAGGGCAAAGGAAGAGATCTCCGGATTGGCGGTGATCCTTGACTGGGCATAAGCCATCTCTCCGGAACGCCGCCAGCCGAAACGGTACTGCGGTCCTTCCCCCAGTCCGGACTGGGTCACGCCGTCGGAACAGACGATCAAACGGTCGCCGGGTTCCATTTTCAGTTCGTAACACTCCACCTGCCGGTCGGGCCAGTGTCTGGAAACGATGGTTTCATGCTTCAACGGCTGCACCTCTTTATCTCCCCGCAGCTGGATATACTGGGGATTGCCCATTTCAACGATGCGGGTAATGCCTCCCAAACGCAGGTCGATCATGGAAAATGTCGCGTAACTGATCTTCCGCACTTCGCAAACAGGCAGGGAATCCATGATCGTTTCCACAGATTGCAGCGTATCCATATTGGATTGCAGATAGCGCAAGGCCATGGTCGTGGTCATATTGGCAAGCACATGGGCTTTCACGCCGCTGCCCAGACCGTCGGAAAGAACCGCAAGATAGCGGTTTTCGTCTTTCAATACTTTGATCTGGATATCGTCACCGCACGCGGCCTGACCGGTCTTGGTGAACTGGAACGATTCCATTTCAACGAACAGCTGGGAATACATTATTTTCCTCCGCGCCGTTCGTAACTGCCGGCAATTTCATTGAGCAATATTTCCGTATCGGCGACATGTTCTCCGAAGAGCCGGGCCACCTGCTGCACGGTCAACACATTTTTGCGGATGACTTCCCGCGCTTTTTCTGCAATATGTTCACGCTGCAGCTCATTTTTGGTGATATCCTGGATCACGGCTCCGGCAGACTTGCCCCGGGCAATGGAAAAGACGCTGATATTGACGATTTTATCCTGAAGTTTCTGATTGAATTTTTCGATTTCACCGCCATTGCTGATAACGCTGGAAAACAGTTCTGAAAATCCCGGCAGCGCATTTTCAATGGCGATCGAGTTGAGATTTCCCAGGGCATCGTAAACTTCGGTCATATTGCTCATGGCGGCGAAGTTGCGGTTGCATTCGCAGATATTGAGTTTTTCATCCACCATAACGACAGCGGCAGGAATAAAGCGGATAAGCGCGTTGCTGGTACGCTCAAAATTTTTCCGCAAATAGGTGTGACACATCGCCTCTTCCGCTTTATTCTGAAGCAGAGCAGCGGCAAATTCTTTACAGGTATTGTAGCCGCAGGCGCCGCAGTTGAGTTCATCTTCGCGGGTGAATTTTCCGACTTTTGCCAGAGCGATCGTCAATTCCCGTTCACTGGACCGGGTTTCGACCAGCGGTTCTGCGGCAAATTCCCCTTGGATATTCTCATTGGTCCGGCGCCGGGAACTGGGTTCCATGGTGCTGATCTTATCGGTTTCGGCAATGACCTCCAGGCCGCCGGCATAATCCCCCGGAATAACGGGACCGTTGATGCAGCCCCCCGGACAGGCCAGGGCTTCCAGAAAGATCTTTCTTTCTCCGGCAGTGCCGTGATAACGCTTGAGCATCCGGTCAAGATTTTCCAAGCCGGAAACGGAGATATAACGCACATCGCGGTTATCATCGCGCAGGGTATCATTCATTCCGCCTTCGATGGCGTAAAAACGTCCTTCGCTGGCATTTTCCATCAGAAGCTCAGATTCCTCCTCGGCCATGGGAACGATGCCGTTTTCATCCAGCAGCTCTTCCAGAACGGAAAAGGTCATGGCCAGAGAAAGCAGTTCCGGATGACGGTCTGCCTCATTTTTCTTGGCGGCACAGGGACCGAAAAAGACCACTTTGCACTCTTCGCCCATCTGATCTTTTATCATCCGGCAGTGCGCCATCACCGGTGAATACAGCGGCACGATATTGGCCGTGAATTCCGGATGGTATTTGCGGATATAGTCCACACACGCCGGACACGCGCTGGAAATCGCAAGCGGCAAATCTGTGTTTTTGAGGAATTCTGCGGTTTGACAGCTGACCGTCTGGGCGCCGATGGCAGTTTCAGCGACTCCGGAAAAACCGATTTTTTTCAAAGCTGTTGCCAACTGACCGATGGTCGTACCGGGAAAATATGCGGTAAAACTCGGTGCGATCGAAGCAAAAAGTCTGGTATTGCTGTCCAGCATTTGCCGGAGCCGGGGCAGTTCCGAACGGATCTTTTTCGCGTGAGAGGGACAAACTTTGACACACTCGCCGCAGGCAACGCAGTTTTCAGCGATGACAGAGGCCTTGCCGTTGTCGATGCGGATCGCTTTGCAGTGGCAGTGACGGACGCATTTGTAGCAATCCTGACACTCATTTTCGATGGTATATACCGGAGCCGTTTTAAGCATTTTTTACTCTCCCTTTGCCGGGAAATAGGATTCCATGATATCCAGCATGACATCCGGATTCACATGTTTATAAATTTTATCATTCACAATGACCACCGGACCATCCGGACAGTTATTGGTACACAGGCCGCCGGATAATTCGATATCCAGTTCATCGGAAAGACCGCGCTGGGCAATGAAGTCCTCCACGATTTTGACATTTTCGGCATTACCTCTGGCAAAACAGCTGCTGCCGATGCAAATAACCATTTTCACGTTGGCCATGATCTTTTGCTCCATCAATTACTTTTGATCGCCGACAGCGGGAGGTTCTTCGTTGAGAATGGCGGCGCTGCTTTCTGTATGAAGGATCTCGCCGCTCCAATTCAGTATCCGGACGATACCGCACTTTATCAGCTGCTCCGCGATCCGGGCGGCTTCTTTATGGGGAACACAGAGGATCGCAGTCTTGACGGCAAGGCGGGGAATGAGATTGCTCATTTTTTCCTGCTCAAAAACTTCATAAAAATCAGACTGAACCGGTTTTTCGCTGAATGCGGCGATCACTTTGACGGCATCTCCGGCAAATTTCGGCTGTCTGACCAGAGCTTCTCCGAGGACACCTTTGAAGACAAACACGGCATCTTCAACATGACCGGTAAACTCATACTCTTCTCTTCTGACTTGAGAAATACGTTCCAATATATCCATTTTTGACAGTTCCTTATTTTTTACAGTCTCTCCTGCCGGATCCGGAATGTGTTGCATGAAACCGGATCCGGCAGAAGGAGCATGAGGTCTTATTTTCCGTAGTAAGCCGCCAGGTAGATCTCTTTGATCTCGGAGATCAGCGGATAACGCGGATTGGCACCGGTGCACTGGTCATCAAAGGCCTTGAGACTCAATTCCTCCAGATTATTGAGGAAGGTTTCTTCACTGATACCTTTGGCATCGAACCAGGGCTTCATGCACTTGGGAATATCCAGTTCCTTTTTGAGCTCTTCGATCTTGTCCAGCAGAGCCGCCAGCAATTCATCATCGTTATTGCCGGGCAGACCCATGTAGCGGGCGACCGCTGCATAATCGGCTTTGGCGCTGGGACAATGGTACTGCGGGAACGCCGCCTGCTTGGTCATGCAGTCCACAGCGTTGAACCGGATGATGTGACTGATGAGGAAGGAGTTGGCCAGACCATGGGGCACATGGTACATGCCGCCGAGTTTGTGCGCCATAGAGTGGCACAGTCCGAGGAAGGCATTGGCGAACGCCATACCGGCCATCGCAGAAGCGTTGAACATATGCTCACGGGCGATCTCGTTCATGGGACCGTTTTTGTAACACTCAGGCAGATTCTTGAAGATCAAACTGACGGCTTCATTGGCCAGAGCGTTGCAGTAATCGCTCTGCATGCAGGAAACGCGGGCTTCCAGAGCGTGGGTCAGAGCATCCATACCGGAGATCGCTGTCAGGCCTTTGGGAAGCTTCATCACCAGTTCAGTATCAATGATCGCCATGCTGGGCGTCAGAGCGTAGTCGGCAAGCGGGAATTTCTGATTGGTCTCTTCGTCGGTGATAACGGCGAACGGCGTAACTTCAGAACCGGTTCCGCTGGTGGTGGGAACTGCGACCAGCATCGCTTTTTTGCCGAGAGGCTCGATTTTAACGATACGTTTTTTGATATCCATAAAACGCATGGCGATATCTTCAAAACTCACCTCCGGCTGTTCATACATCAGCCACATGATCTTGGCGGCGTCGATGGGAGAGCCTCCGCCAACAGCGATGATCACATCGGCATCAAAGCTGCGGAGCTGCTCCAGACCTTTGTGCGCCAGCTGGATCGTCGGATCGGGAGTGACATCGCTGAAAACGTGGGTGGCGATGCCCATATCGGTCAGGGTCTGAAGCATGGGCGCCAGAAGTCCGGTGGAGTAGAGGAACTTATCCGTGACGATGAAGGCACGTTTTTTACCGGCCAGGTCTTTGATGGCGGTGCAGAGACAGCCGTACTTGAAGTAGATCTTGGAAGGAATCTGGAACCAGAGCATGTTTTCTCTCCGTTTGGCAATAGCTTTGATGTTAAGAAGATTCATAGGTCCGACGTTTTCGGAAACATAGTTGCCGCCCCAGCTGCCGCATCCAAGGGTCCAGGAGGGATTCAGGGCAAAGTTGTAAAGGTCGCCGATGGCACCGTGGGAGGCGGGAGAGTTGATCATCACGCGGCTGGCCAGCATAATATGACCGAATTCGCGGATACGTTCTTCATTCTGGGTATTGGTATAAAGCACTGCCGTATGACCGAGACCACCGTATTCAAGCAGAGCTTTGGCATTGGCGATGGCCTCCTCATAGGTATCGACTTTGTAAAGCGCCAGCGTGGGAGAAAGTTTTTCCCGGGAGAAGGGAACTTCCGGACCGACTCCGGAAACTTCCGCGATCAGTGCCTTGGTATTTTCAGGCACTTTGATCCCGGCAAGTCCGGCGATGGTGAGAGCGGTCTGTCCGACGATTTTGGCATTGAGTTTGCCATCGACCTGGATGACATTGCCGACCGCCTCTGCCTCTTTGGCGTTGAGGATATAGCCGCCGCGTTTGATAAACTCTTTTTTGACCGCATCATAGATGGAAGCCATGACAGTCACCGACTGTTCAGAGGCGCAGATCATACCGTTATCGAAGGTCTTGGAAAGCAGAACACTGCTGACCGCCATTTCAATATCGCAGGTGTCGTCAAAAACAACGGGGGTGTTGCCGGGACCGACGCCGACAGCAGGCGTTCCGCTGGAATAAGCCGCCTTGACCATGCCCGGACCTCCGGTCGCCAGGATCAGAGAAACATCCTTATGGCTCATCAGATAACCGCTCATTGCAACAGTGGGCTCATCGATCCAGGCGATGATATCCTGCGGAGCGCCGGCTTTGACGGCGGCATCCAGCACGATCTTCGCCGCAAGGCAGGTACATTTTTTGGCACGCGGGTGGGGACTGAAAACGATACCGTTACGGGTTTTAAGGGCGCAGAGCGCTTTGAAGATCGCTGTCGAAGTCGGGTTGGTGGTGGGGATGATACCGGCGATCACTCCGCGGGGTTCTGCCACTTTGATTATTCCCGTTGCATCGTCGGTCTCGATGATGCCGCAGGTCTTCAGAGGAAGATACTTGTTGCAGATATATTCAGAAGCATAGTGGTTCTTGATGATTTTGTCTTCCAGAACACCCATGCCGGTTTCTTCCACAGCCATCTGCGCCAGAGGAATACGCATGGCATTGGCGGCAAGTGCGGCGGCTTTGAAAATCTTGTCAACCTGTTCCTGAGAGAAGTTGGCAAACTCCTTCTGCGCAGCGGCAACTTTCGTAACCAGAGCATCAACAAGAGCTTTTTCCTGAGCCTCCTGAATTTCAGGGGTCACTTCCGGGACGGCTTTATTTTTTTTATCCATTTTTTACTCCTTATGGATTTGTTAGGATGATTTTTTATTATCATCAGATGTTCCATTTTTATCATCTGGAACATAATATAGTCCACTTGGAGCAAAATTCAAGGGATAATTAAAAAAATTATTGATATTTTTTTATCATCAGAGGAAAATTCACTCTTTTCCTCCGAGGATGACATCCGCCTGCTGCTTTATTTTGAACGCGGTTATATACTTTTCCTCCATAGGTATCCAGCGCTGTGCAAAGACAGAGGCCATGCGTTCTCCGTTGCGCTGCCGGATACGTTTGAGCTGTTCCGCCGGAGAGATGTCATAGAACACCTTCAAGTCGGCATAATTTCCGAACCGCGGATGCAGGGAGTAAGCCCCCTCCACGATCCGCCAGCGGGAAACTGAAATGTGCCGCAGACTGCCCGGCTGCATTTTTGAACAGTCAAAACGCTGATATGAAAAGGGAACTCCCTGCCGCAGCCTGGGCAGAATATCAGATCGGAACCTTTCGTAATGGATATTTCCGCCCGGTTCAGCCAGCCGCCCTGCCGTGCGTAAATTTTGCGGCAGAAAAAAATCATCCATGTGTATAACGCCAGCTTCAAGAATCAAAGCCAGCTGCCGGGAAAGGGTCGTTTTTCCGGAAGCAGACCTGCCGTCGATGGCAATGACTGCGATCTCTTTTTCCGGCAGTGCCGCCGCTGCCGCCAGTACCGGAAGCACCGTCAGAAAACGGCTGCTGATCAAACGGTAGGAGGGATGATATTTCTGCCGGTACACCTCTGAATGATGGACGGCCCCTCCGGAGTAACGCTTCATGAAATCATCCAATGCCTTCTGCCTTTTTCCCGCTGCGGCCCTGATTTGACGGATATATTCTGCAAAAAGACTCTGACTCTCCGGCAGAGGTTCCGCTGAGGCACAAAACATGTTGAACAGCCATTTTCCCGGCAATCCCGCTTTTTTCCACGCCCCCAGATTGACCCGGCAGAAATCAGGAGAAATAACTTCAAACAAGGGCAGATCATCCGAAGCACGGACTCTCGAAAACTCTTTTGTAAAATATTTCCACGCCTTTCCCCGGTCAGCAACACCGTGCGCCGCCCCAAAGGCCGCCTGATAAGCCAGCTTCACAAGATCCCTGATCTGACTTGCCGGATAACGCCGCTGCTGCTCCATGAGGCACTGGGAAAAATCAACCGCCCGGCCGTTGGCAAAAAGTTTTGTCCGCTTGCCATGAAACTCCATGGAATAGCGGCCGTAACAAAGAGGAAGCATCAACAGTAAGAATAATACAGTCAAAATTTGTCTCATATCAAAACCCTGCCAGCGTTTCCTTGTTGCGATCGACTTTACCCATGTTGAAAAAGGTGTTTTTCAAAATCTCCGTATCCGTTTCCGGATACCCCTCCAGGGAAGGCACCTGCTCTTTGCTTCTGCTTTCCACATGACCCGCCGCAAAAATCACAGCAGCCCGGCCGTTGTGACGGAAATACGCCGCCCGGTTGGGACCGATATTGCCCGTCAGATGCGTTTTTCCAGGATTGACCGCATCGTGGCCATAACATAAATGTCCGTAATTTTCCACGAGCATGGCCGTTTTTCCCGGATTGGCAAGCGAGGTTATTTTCAAGCCGCGCCCGTTGTCTGTCGCTATCAGGTAGTTCAAACCGTAATTCGTCGTGATATCCTCCCGGGAATCTTCCCGCGGACAACGCAGCAGCTGCACCGGCTCCTTTGAAGCGTTTTCTTTGTTGAGATAGTATAAAACAACCCCGTCCAGCCAATTTTTGGGACTGATATTTTCCCCCGCAGGCGTAAAACCGCCGGCCAATGTATCCCTGCACGGCAGATAACCCTTGTAGTCTTCCGCATAATAAAGGTAAATCATGCCAAGCTGCTTCCCGTTGGATAAACAAGCCATCCCCTGCGCACGCTCACGCGCCTGACTCAACGCCGGCATCAACATCCCAGCCAATATGGCAATAATGGCAATCACCACCAGCAGTTCTATGAGAGTAAAGGGGGAGAGATTGGGGGACAGCGAAAACTTTCTTTTCACGAGAAAAGAAGGTTTTCGCTTTCCCCCAAACCCCCTTTCACTTTCAAAGAAAAGCGGGGTATTTTTGT
>JAFVYP010000162.1 GCA_017508555.1 Lentisphaeria bacterium | reverse complement strand
TGTCTCCGGGTCGTGGGAGAATAGACAAAGCGCACTTCAGGCTCCGCCCTTTTACCGTCAAGAAAGAGCTTACGCGCGGCGTTGAGTTCCCGCACCGTATCCCGCAAGGCGATCCCTTCCGGCTGGATATTGCCGTTGGGCGTGATAAGAGGCGTATGGGTCCATCTGGATCTGCTCTGGACGCCGCCCATAAACGTATGCCAGCTGATAGTTCCGCAGTTGGCCTCATTCCAGAAAAACTCTCTCATTCTGTTGCTGTTGGCAATGCGGCTGCCCGCAGGAAAATAAAACCCTGCCCATTCGGGATTGGCATGCTTTTTGCCGAAGGCGGCAATGTCGTAGGTCATCACCTCTTTACGGGGATTGCTGCTGCTTTCAAAGGTCGCAGGATCAAGCCATTTGCCCGTTTCGTAATAGTTGATCCCGTTGGCAGGATGTTTGTTCTGCAAATGGTAGGAGCCGTAAAGCCACTGACGCTTGGAGGGCGCATGTTTTTTGATGAGTTTCACCCAGCGTTCCAGCTCATATTCCTGACGGTAGATCTCGCGGTAACGGGTCCAATCCTCCCAGAGAGCGTGTTCCGTTTGCGTTTCCGGCCGTTTCAAAGGCAGCATGATTTCGTCAAAAGAGCTGTATCGGGCGTTGTATTCCCTGTTGAGGACACTGACAGTTTTGTATTTTTCAGCCAGATATCTCCGGAACATGCCCTCCATGTACTTGCCCCAGAGCGACCATTGGAAATCCCGTTCGTCTCCATGAAGGATCACGCCGATCCCACGGCTCTTCTCTGCCCAACGGAGATTGCGGATCACTGCGCTGTCAATATCCGGGGCCTCCTTTCCCCACACCCGGGCCTTGACCTTTTTCACTGTGCCGGATGCCGGATTGAACACACCGGACTCCACACGCTTTTTATCAGGATGACTGCGGTGCATGGGGATCGCCGTATAGGTGGAGACAAAGCCGTAACGGGCATTGAGTTTTTCCATATCTTTCCAGTTGACGGCACCGATGGCGGAAACTGTCACCCCCAATTCCTTCACCTTTTTCCAGTTGGCGGCATCATCCACATGCCACGGGCCGAATTTGGAGGTCATCACGGTGAATTTTTGATAGGGATGGACGGCCGGACCGCCATCTGAAGGAAGCACATACTTTTTCAGCGGCACAAGCTCTGTCTGCAAACGCACGATGGATTTGGCAAGATCGGCCGACAGCTCATCCAGAACCGCTGACGGAATCTCTTTGCGGTTTTCTTTGAGCAGCATCAACCCGTCAAAACGGTTGTTGAAACGGGTGAATTCTGAACGCAGAGTTTTGAGACGCACCAGCTGGGGGTGGTATTTTCCGGACGAATGATTTTTGACAGCAAGACGCTTCAGGGCGGCTGTCAGATCCGCGTTCACAAGATTGTAATCCTGCATACGTTTTTCAAGAGCATGGACCTTTTTGATATAACGGGCTGGAAATTCGCCCGGCAGAGAAGAGCCGGACAGTTTCACGATACTGCGGATCGTCTCCTCTCCCTTCTCAGAGTCCAAAAGGATACGGCCTGTCTTGCCCATGACAACAAGCGTTGCGCCGAACATATCCGGACGGTATTTGCGGAAAATAAAACCATCTGCAGCTCTGTCCTCAGCGGACTTTCCCGCCATCAGAAAGGGACGGTAGGGACGGCCGCTGGGAGAGGCAAACTGATAAAGAGGATGGAACACATCCAGCGCGTGATCTCCCGTTTCGCACATGGGACGCAGACGGGCCAGCATCATGCCTTTTTTCTCCGGCTCGATCTTTGCCGCAAGTCCGCTCTTTTGGAACGCTTTGTTCAAATAAACAGGCTTGTCAAAGGGACGCATGTAATTGGGAGCGTAACTCTGTGCATAGTTCGGCCATCCGAAAAGTGCAAAAAAATCGTACCACCGGGGAGCGTTGTTGCTCTCATAGACAGCTCCTGACGGCGCCACGATCCAGCGTCCGTTGACGCAGGACAGGGGGCCGCCGTGGGACAAACCGTATTTTTCCTCAAAAGCCAGCAGTTCCGCATTGCGCGCCCGGGGCGCTTTCGCCGGACGCGCCGGCGGCTCCTGCAAATCGCCGCAGATGATGACCGTTTTACCCCGGCGCATAAAGTGATAAACAGCAGATTCCGCATCCGCCGGAACATAACCGCCGTGAGGGAAGATCAATACATCAAAACTCTTGAGTTTCCCCAAATCTTTCAAATTCAGGATACGGCCATTGAGGACACGGCTGTAAAAGGCCGCATCCCGTTTGGACGCATTGGGAAATCCCGGTTCATCAAACACAGCCACCCGGGGAGCGCTCCAGAGAAGTCCTCCGGCGGCCAGACACAAAAATAAAAACAGTTTTTTCATGGATTTTTCTGATTATTTGAATTGAAAATTTTTCAGCTGTTCAAGATATTTTCCGCCGTTGGCTTTCAGATCCTCATAGAGCGTTTCAGCATCCATGTGGCCGGAGGGAATCCCCATCAGCAGAAAACGGCACTCCGATTTTTTCATTTCAAAGCTGCTGACGATCAACAGACGTTTGGCCCCGCCTGTCACGTTGCCGGACTTCACCTCTGACGGATCAAGAAGTACCACAGGAATTCCGCGGCGGTTGCTCTCTCTGTCATAGAACATATACCAGACTTCTCCACGGGTCTGATATTTGCCGTCGTTGAGAAAATGATTGACTTTCTCAGTGGAGACCCAGGATTTCATTTCCGTTTTTCTTTTGGCAAGAAAACCGGGCATTCCCAGAAATCCCAAGGTCAGCCTTTTGGCTCCCGGCGCGGAAACGTGACAGAAAATTTTGTCGCTGCCTTCAGGAAAAGTCATTGTCAGAACGGCCTCATTCCAGGTAAAGGTCAGTGTCCCCGCATCTTTACTGATTTTGGCAGGAGACGTCAGACTTTTTCCATTGACCCCGATACGCAATGTAGCACTGCCGTACCAGCCATTGTTCAAACCGATCCCCGTGCTGGAAGCGGAACTGTCTCCCACAGTCTTTTTGCCCTTACGCTCGCTGATGTTGTAGTCGATCGCATACTTGACGGGCGACGCGTTCAGGATCTTGAAAGAATTATATTCACGGCTGCCCTTGCGGGTCTGTTTATGTTCGATCGACACAGCCGCATGCAGTGAACAGAATGCACAGATCAGAAGAGAGAGAAAATATATTTTTTTCATTATTCAGATAACTCCTGTTCTATTGATTTTACCACCAGGGCCAGCTCCACCATTCAGCCTTGTCCCAAGTAGCTGAAATGGAGGAAATAACTCTGAACTTGCTGCGTTTGGCATGTTCCGCATGACCATCCCAGAATCCGATATTAAGACCGTCAGAATGACGGAAACCGTCTAATTCGACAAGATCTTCACTATTTCTTGCGATATGATAGTCAGACTGCGCAGCATCTCCGATCTGGGCGATACGGGCAGGACGGTCGATCGTCTCCGTCTTGACATAACACTTGAGCGCATCAAAACTCCAGGCGCGCTTACCTGCCCCGCGGGAAGCGTTATTGGCATACGCGTTGTAATATCCCCCTCCGGAACGGGGAGTACTCATTTGATTGTTGATGCCGATATGCGTTGACACATCATGGATCGTCCTTAACTCCAATCCGGCAGGACAGCTTAATATGGAACCGGCAGAAGGAGTTCCTGAGCCATTTTTGTCTTTGGGAATATAGTTTACCTCATCACGCATAAACCCGACCCAGTTATATTTGGTAGTTCCGCCTTTGAAAACTGCATAATGATGCGCAGGCGCAAAGCCCCTGAAGTCCATGGCGTAATTCTGGAAACACATGCCGACCTGCTTCAGATTCGCAGAACATTTGATCGCCTTTGCCGTCTCACGGGATTTCTGCAATGCCGGCATCAGCATCGCCGCCAAAATAGCAATAATGGCAATAACAACCAGCAGTTCTATGAGAGTAAAGGGGGAGAGCTTGGGGGACAGCGAAAACTTTCTTTTCACGAGAAAAGAAGGTTTTCGCTTTCCCCCAAACCCCCTTTCACTTTCAAAGAAAAGCGGGGTATTTTGGTTGTGGGTGATACCGGTTGTTTGCGGCTGGGTCTGGCTCCGTACACTTCCGTACTTATCCGTACTC
>JAFVYP010000017.1 GCA_017508555.1 Lentisphaeria bacterium | reverse complement strand
TTTCCACGGCGTCGGCGGCATCTGCGGCGCCTTTGTAGGCAAGAGATTTGGCGGCTTCGTAGGTGGCGCGAGCCCCCTCCAAGGTGTTGGAGGAAAGCTCCGCAGAGAGTCCCTTGTAGGCTTCATGCAGTTTTTCGATGGTGGCATACCACTGCTGCATGGAGATTTCGCCTTTGGCGGCGGCTTCCTGCGCGGCGGCGCGATACCATCGACCCTTGTCGGGAACAAAGCCAATCAAAAAAAATTAAAAAAAATTAAAAATTTTATGGAATCTGATTTGATAAAAAAGGAAAGTTGTGGTATAGTTAGGAGTAAATAGGAATAGATAGGAACAGAGTTGATAATGGCAGAAGAGAAAAGACAGCGTAAAACCATGTTTTATGGTGAGCACGACCGGGCGCTTGATCCCCAGTGCCGTGTTTCTCTGCCGAGCGAATGGCGCAGCAAAGAGGGCGATACGGAACTTGTGATGATCCCTGCTGCGGGGAAAGCGCTGGTGCTTCTGCCGGAGGAGACGCTCCACGATTTTTTTGAAAAGCTTCAGGATGAGTCGATTGCGAATCCTGAGATCCAGATGGCCTTTGCCTTTCTGGGTTCCCAGGCCCGGGTGTGCCGCTGTGACAAACAGGGGCGTCTGCCGCTGGACAGAAAAAAACTGGAGTCGATCGGTGTGGATGGACAGGTCAAAATGGTGGGGGCGATCACCCATATCCGTCTTTGCGCGCCGCAGAACTGGAGTGTTCCTGAGGATGAGGAAACGATCGCAGGATACCTGAGCAATATCCGTCAGGTGGGCAACGGTGCCGCCAATGGACTTGCCGGGGTTTTGAGCAGTATTTTAGGGAGCAGATAAAAATGGCTTTTGAGCATGTGTCAGTGTTGAAAAAAGAGGTGCTGGAACACCTTGTTTTTCCGCAGGACCGTCCCTGCCGTCTGATCGACGGGACTCTGGGCGGCGGCGGACACAGCTTCGCGCTGCTTGAAAAGTATCCGCATCTGGAACTTCTGGGGATCGACCGGGATGAAAATGCGCTGGCTGCCGCCGGGGAAAGACTTGCCCCCTTTGCCGGAAGATTCAAGGCTGTCAAAGGAACTTATTCTCAGCTGGCGGATCTTGCCCGGCAGCACGGCTGGGAGCAGGTGGATGGTGTCCTGCTGGATATCGGCGTCTCTTCTCCGCAGATAGATACGGCGGAACGGGGATTTTCCTGGCGGGAAAACGGTCCGCTGGATATGCGGATGGATCAGACGGCTCCCACGACGGCCGCAAGGCTGCTCAACCGCAGTCCGGAAACGGAACTGGTCAGGATCTTCAAAGAATACGGTGAACTGAAACAGGCCCGGAAAATTGCGGCGGCAGTGATCGCAGCCAGAGAAGAACGGCCTTTTGCCTCGACATCTGACCTTGTGGCGCTGTGCGATGAGGTCCTCGGACGGGCGCGGAAGGGGGAACTGCCCCGGCCGACGCTGGTTTTTCAAGCGCTGCGCATTGCTGTCAACGATGAACTGGGTGAGCTTGAAAGAGGCCTGGAGGCGGCATTGGAGATTTTGTCGCCCGGAGGGCGGCTGGCTGTTATCAGTTTTCACTCCCTTGAGGACAGGATCGTGAAAAATTTTATGCGGGAAGCGGCAAAAGATTGTATTTGTCCTCCCCGTCTGCCCGTCTGCTGCTGCAATCACAAAGCGCTTCTCAAACTGGTGACGCGGCATGCTCTGACTGCGGAAAAAGAGGAGCTGGAACTGAACCGCCGTTCCGCTCCGGCGCGTTTGCGTGTGGCTGAGAAATGTTAGAAAGTTTATTATATATTTTATTGATGGAGAAATCAGATCTATGAACATCCAACCGGGCAGGATGAACAGGAACCGTTCGGGTTCGACCGCGCGGCGCGATCCGCAATTCGGCAGACAACTGGGCCGGGTCGTTGCCGTGGTGCTTTTTCTTGCATTGATCTCCTCTGTGCTTGCTGCGCATATTTTTATGAAGCAGAAGATCACCGAGAAGGAGCGCCGTATCCGCGAGGCCAAGCTCAATATCAGCCGTATCAATACGGAACTTGTCAATTTGCGCAATCAGTATGAGGAAAAGTGCAGTTTTCCCTTCATCCGCAGACAAATCGTGCGTTTCAAACTTGATCTTGTTCCGGCAGAGCCGGGACAGGTTGTCCGTATGGCGATCTATTCTCCCGCGCAAGCTGCCCGGCTGACTGCGCAGAGAGAACGCGGGGCAGCCGGTATTGCCTCCCGGGGAAACATGGTCCGGGATCCCCGGCATTTCAGGAGCATGACCCGTGAGTAATTCAGCCGATTCCATACGGTTGAGAACCAGGATCATCGCCTTCTTCTGGATACCGCTGGCTGTTTTCCTTGTGTACCGGTTTTATCTGGTGCAGGTCGAAAAGCATGACTACTATCATGCGGAGGCACGGGAACGCTATACGGCAAGCCGGACAACGACCGGAAAACGCGGTGAGATCTTTGACCGCAACGGTTATCTGCTGGCGGGCAACGCCCCCTGTGTGGAGATTTTTTGCACCCCTGCCAATCTGCCTGAAAAATACCGTCAGGCCTTTGCTGAACTTTGCTCAAAACATTTCGGAAAACCCGTTGACTGGTACTACCGGCATCTGGCGCCCAAAGTCAAAAGAAAAATGAAAGATGGAACGGAAAAGCTCCAGCCCTCTCTTTATTTTATGATCAACCGCCAGACTCCCCTTGAAACGGCGGATGCTTTCAAAAAGGAGCTGCCTCTGATCTTCCGTACGGAAAAAGAGATCCGAAAAGGCAAAAAGACCAGCCGCAACTTTCCCGGAGGGTTCATCGCGTACCGCAATTCAACGTACAGGACTTATCCCAAAGGGCGTCTGGCCTCCAATATCCTCGGATATATCAACGTTGTCAACGATGCCGCTGTTCCTCAGGGGGGACTTGAAAAAGAGCTCAACAGCAAGATCACACCCGAAAAGGGGCGCGAGATTTATGAGCGCACAAGGGACGGTATCCCTCTTGACTACGGTTACCGGAAATTTTCCAGAAGCCGGGATGGTAAAGATGTCTATCTTACGATCAGTGAACCTGTTCAGGCGATTCTGGAAGAAGAGTTGGACGCTGCTTATGCCAAATGGCGTCCTGACACCATTTACGCCGCCATCGCCGATCCGAAAACAGGCGAGATCCTTGCGCTGGCGCAGCGTCCCACCTTTGATCCCGGCGACCGTTCCTCTTTTGATCCGGCAGCGGTCCGGACCCGTATTGCGGAAGACTCCTACGAGCCGGGGTCTGTGCTGAAACCCTTTACCATCGGGAAAGCTCTTGACTGGAATGTGGTTTCTCCAGAAAGCCTCATCGACACAGAGGGGGGACGCTGGATGTATATGCGCCGCCTTTTGACAGACACCCACGACTACGGTAAACTGACCGTCGAGGGGGTCATCCGGAAATCCAGCAATATCGGAACGGCCAAAGTCGCTTTGCTGATGGGCAAAAACAGAGTTTATACAGCTCTCAAAACTTTTGGTTTCGGAGAACGGACCAATCTGCCGTTTCCTATCGAGAGCCGCGGCTATCTGCCCCGGCCCAAACGCTGGGATGGTTTGTCCATCACCCGCTTCCCCATCGGTTACGGCGTGAGAGTTTCTCCTCTTCAGCTGCTGCGGGCCTACTGCGCGCTGGCTAACGGAGGCTATCTGCCTGAGCTGCGTCTGGTGGATAAAGTCGTCGATACGCAGAATAAAGAGGTGACGCGGGAAGCGCCGAAAGTCCTTTGCAGAACTTTTGCCCGTCCCGAAGCGCAAAAGCAGCTGGTGGATATGATGATCAAAGTCACAGAACCCGGCGGAACCGCCACCCGGGCCGCCGTTCCCGGTTTCCATGTGGCGGGCAAAACGGGGACAAGCCGGAAATATATTCCGGGCAAGGGCTATGCCTCCGGACAGTATTTCGCCAGTTTTATCGGATTTGTTCCCGCACGCGATCCCCGTCTGGTGATGCTGGTCACCTTTGATAATCCCCGCGGAGCCAGTTACGGCGGTACTGTCGCAGGTCCTGTTTTTGCAAATACCGCCGCAAGAGTTCTCAAATATTGGAATGTCCCTCCTGACTTCGTTCCTGCCGGAAAGAAGAAATAAAGATATTTTCTGAAAAGGCGGTAAAATAAAAACTTTCCCGCTGCGTTAATGGAACAGATACTTTGAAAATGTTTCAACAGAAAATAACAGGAGTTTTGTAAAAATGTTCAAACAGATCGCAGCGGGCAGTCTTGCCCTTCTGGTTTCAGTGACCGCCGGAGCAAGTGAATTTTCTGACGCTCAGGCAAAAGTCAAAGCCAAGTATCCCAAAGAATTTGCCGAGATCCAGACCCTCGCCGCCAGCGACATGGCTGCGGCGCAGAAGAGACTTCTTGAACTTGCCCGCAAGGGGAATATCTCCATGCCTGCCGGCAGTTCCGAACGCAGCCGCTGGAGCGGCCGCGGCGGCCGTCAGGGCGGCATGAATTTCCGCGGCGGACGCGGCGGTATGGGAATGGGTATGGGCATGATGCGTTTCGGTCAGTTCAACCTTTTGAAGCGCTATACCGCTGAAAGTCAGATCAAAAGCAAGTTTGCCGCAGAGTACGCCGCCGCTGACAGGCAGCTGCTTGAAGCCGTGAACAAAATCGAAGAGCTGGCCAGAAAAGCCAAGGTGACGCTGCCGCTTTCAACGGAACTTCAGATCCGCAAACTGCGGGCCAAGGCGCCTGAGGAATTTGCCCGTCTGGAAGAAAATGCGTCCAAAGATCCCCGCAGTACCTTCGGCGCTTTGAGGGAACTTTCTGAAAAACATCAGATCCCTCTCTATGAAGTGCGTCAGGGCGGCCGCCGTGACGGCAGGACAGAAGGCGCTGTTCCGCCTCCTCCTGCGCCCCGCCGTGAAAGTCCCAATGCGCTGCTGCGCAGACTGCGCCGCCAGTATCCCGCCGAGATGAAAGAGATCATGGCTCTGCGTGAAAGCGATCCGAAAGAGTTTGCCCGCAAGATCCGGGAGTTGGACAGGAAGAGCCAAGCCGCATCCGGTAAAAAACAGAATTGAAAAAGCGTCCGATCCCCTTGGAAACAGAAATGGGGATATTTTAGAGGGTTTTTTTTGAAAATATTTATTGCAAAATTGTAATGCAGGCTATACATTATATAAATTGCAGGAATGCAGAGTATTTTTTTGTTGAAATAACTGGAGCTTGACATGTCCTTGTGGGGAAATGAAGATTTTGCAGTTGTGATGTTTACAGCATCACACATCCGCGGAGCGGTTTTCCGCTATACGAAAAGCGGGACCGTTCTGGGGGGATATGCCTCTGAAGAGATCGTTTCCGGAGATGCCTCCGGCGCGTGGCGCAAGGTGCTGCAGACCATCAACTGCAGTAAAACGCTTCCGCTTTTTATCACCGGCAGTTTCAAGGGCGGCATCTTTTTTCAGACGGAGTCCCTTGATCTTCCCGTCAATGAACAGCGGGGCGCGGTTGAACTTGAGCTGCCCCGGCATCTGATTTCCATTCCTGAAAAATACAAGCTGCAGATCATGTCTTACAGCCGGGAGGATGATAAAGCGCTCGTCAATGCTTACATCTTTCCGCCCAATGCGCTGGGTGGCGTGGCTGAATCTCTTTCCGGCTGCGGCAGACAGACGGATGGTTTCATTTATCCCCTGATGGCGCTGAATGACGGCGATCCTCTTTTTTATCACAGCGGGATCGAGCCGGGGTTCTGTTTTTCCGCCGGCCAGTGGCGTCCTTATTCCGGGGACGGCAAGGAGACGGCGGCCCTCTGGAAAACGGTTTTTGAAGAGCATTTTGCGCTGCCTGAAGATTTGGATATCGCCGCCTGGCTTCCTGTGCTGCTGACGGCCCGGCTCGTTTCCGGCAAAGATTATGCCGCCAAACGCGGCGGACTTTATGTGCTGCCTGACAATATGCGTCCCAAACGCATCCGCCGTCAGCTGCAGCTGACCTGCATCCTGGCGGTGAGTGTGGTGGTTCTGCTGATCCTGAACTCCTCCGGTGCCTGGAACAAAAACCGCAGGGAGTACAGCCGTCTGCGCAATGAGATCAAGCGTGTGTCCCGTGAGACGGTGGCCATGCAGACCCTAATGCGGCGCCAGACCCGGACCAATAAAGAGAGGGCCAAGATCGTCGGCATCAAAGCCGGTGAACAGGACGTTCTGGCTTTTCTTGCCGGATTTTCCCCTCTTTTGCCTGAAAATGTCTCCGTCAGCAATTTGCGGTTCAATGAAAGCGGCGTGGATATCGTTCTGGCAAGCGAAACAGAAAATCTTGATCTTGCCCGTGTTCTCAAACCTCTCTCAGACTGGAAGATCAGTCAGCTTCAGCAGCGTCAGAACCGGGGTGGAAACGGTAATACGGTCAATTTGAAACTCGTTCCTGTGACCGGAGAGACCCAAAAGAAAGGACGCCGCAGATGAAAAAAAGAGTCGCTGAATTTTTGAAGACTCCCAATGGAAAACTGGCCGCCGCCATCGGCGCGCTGGTGCTGGTCTGGGTCATCATCCTTCTTTCCTACGCCGACGGACTGGGCACGCTTTTTCCGGATGCCGCAAGTATCGCCGAAGCCAAACGGGAGCTTGTGAAGCAATCCAAATCCTACGAAAAAGCGTTAGCAGAGAAGCTGAAGAACGATCAGCTGCTGAAAGAGTACAATCAGGTCATCGACAATGCCTGGAAAGAGGAAAAGCACGGCATGGTCGATACGGAGTTCCGCCGTCTTGTGGCCAACGCCTCCCGCAGTGTGGAGCTGACGCTTGACAGCCTCGGTGCCGTCAAATCCAGCCGTATCAATACCGATTTTTACTATGCAGAGCTGGATGTCTCTGTCAGAGCCAATTATGAGGACGTTGTCAAATTCATCAAGGCTGTTGAAAAGATCGAACCCAAAGTCGTCTGGCGCCGGATAGATATACGTCCGGACCGCAGACCGCCTCATCTGGGCGGCCCCAATCAGCAGGGGAGCATCACGGCGAGGGTCCTCAATGAAAACAGCTCCTCCAAAATCACCACACGCGTCGGTTTCAACGGTACGTTGCGTCTGATCGGTTTTGACGGAAAAATCTCCCGTCCCGTCAAAAAAGGAGGCCGTAAATGAAGAAGTTTCTCGTGATACTCAACTGTTTTCTGGGAGTCCTTCTCTTTGTTCTGCTGATTTCCTGTCTGGCCAAACTGACCAAAAAGGAGCAGGCTTACGAAGTGAAAAAGCGTTCGGGCAAAAAGGTCCAAACCCAGGATCAGTCCAAACGGACCAAATTGGTCATCGAGCCTGAAAAGCAGGTGGAGACCATCGTCAATGCCGATATTTTCAATCCTGAGCGTGCGCCCAATGTCTCCGCGTGGGGCAGGGGACGGACTCAGATCTCTCTGGTAGGTACTTTCAAAGTCGGCAAAGTGGAAGGGGCTATTATCCTCCAGCAGGTTTCCAACAGGATGCGCAATCCTCTGTCACGCATGGGCGCCATGATGTCCCAGGAGGCCATGATGCAGATGATGCAGCGTCCCGCCGGACAGCAGGCTTCCGGACAGAATGCCAATGCTGCCCGCAGACCCATGGGCAGCATGCGTCAGCGCTGGTCCATGCTCAATCCCCAGCTGGCTCAGCAGCTGGCAGCCCAGAATGGTGCTGGTACGCAGACGGCCATCAAACAGTATGTCCGTGTGGGGGAGACGCTGGCCAACGGCTACACGCTGACGGAAGTCACCCGGACCAAGGCCGTTTTGAGCAAGGGCGGGGATAAAATGGAGCTGGAACTTCAGGATCCCTCCAAAAATCAGACCCAGCGCAGCAGTACAGCCCGCCGGGGCAACAGCTGGCGTGAATTCCAGCAGACCCAGATCCGTACGCAGCAGCAGATGCTCCGCATGATGTATATGATGCAGAGCCGCATGAACTCCGGCGGCGGAGGAGGCGGCCGCGGCGGCAGACGGTAAGAACAGAAAACAAAATAACTATTGTATAAAAATACGGTAACAGAAATGACAAGTAAGACAAACAGTATTTTTTGTTCGGCCGGGAATTGGGTTCTCCGGTTGGTCCTGCTGGGAATGATCCTCAGTTTCAACGGCTGCAGCAGTGTTGAAAAGGAGGAGAAAAAAGAGGAGAAGAAGGAGGAAAAGGAGGATCGTTTCGCCTTTCTCCGCCGCAATGAACAGAAAAAGATCAAAAAGGCTTATGAGACGATTGATGATGAGATCATCAAGTCCAAACAGCCCGATGCCGTTGCGCTTTCTGACGAAAAACTCAAGCTGCTTGAGGGCCGTCAGGTCGTCCGCCGCAAAGATTTTACGCCTGCGGGCAGCGGCAAAAAAGGTGTCCGTATCAGCGAGCGCAAGAAATTCTATGAGGATTTTATTCTGCTCAATGCCGATGAGGAGATCGCTGTCTCTCTGATTTTCAACAGTGCGCCTCTTCTGGATGTGCTTTCCGCCTTTGCCGACGTGCTGGGATTCAACTTTGTTGCCGACAGCGATATCAAATCCACCGTCACCCTCAATTTGAACAGCAAGATGACCCGCCGGGAGCTGTGGGCCACTTTTGACCACATGATCGCTCTGGCCGGCGGCGCCGTGAAAGTGGAGGATTCTCTCTTGCGTATCATCCACCGTCAGAAGGTGAAAATGCAGCCGGAAGCCCGTCCCGGAACGGATGGCAAATCTGATATCCTTTTCTTCCCCCTGACCTCTGTGACTGCCCGCGAAGCCATGAATGCCATCCGTCAGTTCGTCACGCCGGGGTCCGTCTGTGTGGAGATTTCCCGTCCCAATGCTGTCATGGTCTGTGATACGCCTGAAAATATGACCAAGATCCATCAGCTTCTTCAGTGCATCGACAGAAACAACAAGGCCCACTGGCCCCGTGCAGTTCTCACCTGCCGCAACGTTCTGCCCAGCAAGCTGATCTCCGAACTTCAGGAAGTCCTGCCCGTTCTGGGACTGCATGTCACCAAAAACGTTGACCGCGCAGAGCAGCCCGGTTCCGTTCAGCTGGTGGGACTTGACCGTCTCCAGGTCGTTGTCGCCTCCGCCGCCACCCAGGAGGCCATCAGTACCATCCGTGAATGGGTCTCTCTGCTGGACTCACGGGATGCCACCGATCAGGAACGGGTGTTCGTTTACAAGGTCCGCCACAACAAAGCCGCGCATCTGGCGCAGGCTCTGGCCACCATCTATGAGACCCAGGGCGCGAGTCTTTCCATTGATACCACCACTGGCAAGACCCGTATGGAAAATGTCGTCTCTGCCCGTGCCCGGACCGTCTATACGCCCAACACCACCGGTCTTACCGCCCGGAACAACCGCACGGCGGCTGCCAATGCCGTTGCCAATACGGCGACGGATAAAGAATCCAGCATTTTTGCCAAGACCATCAAAGTTTTTGCTGACGGCGTTCTCAACCGTCTGGTCATCCGCACCACGCCCCGGACTTATGCCTCCATCAAGGCTCTTCTGGACAGACTGGACGTGGTTCCCGCTCAGGTGCTGCTTCAGGTGCTGGTCGTTGAGGTGACCCTCTCTGAAAGCACCCAGTTCGGACTGGAGTTTTCCGGCGCTGAAGGCAACAACAATGTATCGACGCTCTTCGGGACCAATTATTCCGACGGCCTCAATCCCTTTGCCCAGATCTACAACAAAGATACCGGAGCCTGGGAAAACTCCGCACAGTTCAAGACCGGTGCCAACCGTCAGGGCGGCGGAACATTTGTGATCGCCGATCCCAACAATCCCCAGTCCCGGTTCGGCTATATCCGCGCCATGGCCGGAGACGGACTTGTGAAAGTGCTTTCCAGTCCCCAGCTGCTGGTGTCGAGCCATACCGAAGCCAGTATCAATGTGGGTCAGGATGTGCCGGTCATTTCCAGCGGTATCACCAGTACCTCCAGCAACGGCAGCCAGCAGTACAACTACCGTTATGTTTCAACGGGTGTGATCCTGACGGTGACGCCCCAGATCACCAGCAATGATCTGATCTCCCTTGAGATCAAACAGGAGCTGTCACAGGCCATCAACACCACCAGCAGCGATATCAAGTCCCCCACCATCACCCAGCGGACCGTTGAGACGGCCATGACCATCGCCAATGGTCAGACCATGGTCATCGGCGGTCTGATCCAGGAGCGGAAAGAGGACAGTCTGGCTTCCATCCCCTTCATCAACAAGATCCCCATCCTCAACCGTCTGGCCGGCAATACCGATGCCAGCGTCGAACGGACAGAGGTGCTGGTCATGGTCACGGGACATATCGTGACAGAACACAGCCCCGTGGAGGATATGATCAAGCGCTACAACGACGCAGTCAAAGCCCTCAACGATTTTGACAAACGTCTCGGCGACGGCAAAGATGCCGACAAGAAACCCGGTTTGATGACCAGCAAAGAATTTTGGTTGAAATAATGGAAAATACAAAGATCGATCCCTGTTCTGCCGGACGCGAAAAACTGGAAAATCTCTTTTCAGAGCGTTTTCCGGATGTGGACCGCAGCGGCAGCCGCCGCGAAGCGGACCGGGAACTTATCCGTTCCGGCCGTCTGACAGAAAGTCAGCTGCTGGCCCTTTACAGCAGTGCCTATCAGGTCCCGGAGGTCAGCGAGGAGGAACTGGATATTCCCGATCTGCCGGATGGGGCCCCTCTGGAGTTTTTCAACTCCAATACCTGTCTGCCTCTTGAGTGGGAACGGGATTCTGTGACTCTGCTGCTGCCGGATCCCTATGATCTGGAAGGCATGGTGTTCCTGATCCGCAAGACCTGGGAGTGTGGCGTCTCTCCCCGTTTTGTCAAGCGCTCCTATCTTGAGCGGGTCCTTACCAGGATGCAGAACGCCGAAAATGAAGAGGAAAATGCCTTCGATCAGGAGGACGAAAATACGCTCCGTTCCATGGCGGGCGAAGCAAAGATCGTCCGTCTGGTCAACGATATCTTTACGCAGGCTATCGAACTTGGCGCAAGTGATATCCACATTGAGCCGGGGGAAACAAGTCTCTCTGTCCGCTGCCGTGTGGACGGTGTGCTGACTGAGATCATGAATTGTCCTCTCAATCAGTTCCCCGCCATTGCGTCGCGCATCAAACTCATCGGCGGCCTCAATATCGCAGAAAGCCGCGTTCCCCAGGATGGACGCACCAATGTCCAGATCGGACGGACTGAGCTGGATATGCGTATATCCACCATTCCCATCCTGACCGGTGAAAGCATCGTTCTGCGTCTGCTCAATCAGGAGGCCGTGAGTTTCGATCTGCGGACGCTCGGCATGAGCGATGCCATTCTTGAAAAGTTCAACAAGCTCATCAGTATCCCTCACGGTATGATCCTTGTGGTGGGTCCCACCGGAAGCGGTAAGACCACCACCCTTTACAGCGTTATCAACCAGCTCAATGACAGCAAAAAGAAGATCATCACTGTGGAGGACCCTGTGGAATACAAAACCCCGGGCCTCTGTCAGATGCAGGTCAATCACAAGATCGGCGTCACCTTTGCCACCGGACTGCGTTCCATCGTCCGTCAGGACCCTGATGTGATTCTCGTGGGTGAGATCCGCGACCAGGAGACCGCCGATATTGCCATCAATGCCGCTTTGACCGGACACCTTGTTCTCAGTACGCTCCACACCAACGATGCTGTGGGCGCCGTTACCCGTCTGCTGGATATGGGCATGGAAAACTTTCTTGTTTCCTCAGCACTTTTCGGCGTTCTGTCACAGCGTCTTGTCCGCAAGATCTGTACCGAGTGCAACGGAACGGGCAAGGCTTCCGACGGGGGCAAGTGCCGCCGCTGCAACGGTTCCGGCTACAAAGGCCGCTGCGGTATCTATGAGCTGCTGATTATGGATGATGAACTGCGGGCTGCTGTCAACCGGAATTCCTCCAGCGCCGAGCTGGGACGTATTGCCGTTGACCACGGTATGACCACGCTTCTGGAAGATGGTCAGGCCAAAGTCGCCGCAGGTGTGACCACTCAGGAAGAACTCAACCGTTCAACGGCCAATCTGTAAGGCTTTTTGATTATGGCACTTTACAAGTACATCGCAGCGATTCCCGGCGAAAGCGCCCGCGAAATGATTATTGAGGCCGATACTGAAAAGGAGGCTCTCGGTAAACTGCGCAGCCGCGGTGCTGTTCCCATCCGTTTTCTGGGAGACGCCTCCCAGGAGGGGAGAGGCAGCGGCTTCTCATTGAGAAAAAGCCGGATCAATACCTATGAGTTCACCCGCCAGCTGGCTCCGCTGCTGGATTCTGCCATCCCTCTGGAACGGGCGCTGGCCATTATCGCAGAGGGCGCTCAGGAGCAGGATCAGAAAAATTTTGTCAACGGCTTGCGTCAGGGCCTGCATGAAGGTAAAAAATTCTCTGAGCTTGTCCGTTCGCACGGATCGCTTTTTCCCGGGTATTATGCCAATCTGATCGAGAGCGGCGAGGAGACCGGCTGTCTGCCCATCGTCGTCAACGAGCTTTACAAATTTATGGGCGAGACCAAGGAGCTGCGGGACTTTATCGTTTCCAGCTCCATCTATCCTCTGGCGATCCTGGGGATCACGCTTGCAGTGACGGTGCTGCTGTTCACTGTTTTTGTGCCCCGTTTTGCCAAAATCTTTATCGACATGGGACGTGATCTGCCCGGATCCATGCTTTTTCTCATGGGGGCAAGTTCTTTCTTCGCCTGGGCCTGGTGGCTGATCCCCTTGAGCATCATCGTCATCTGGCAGGTGCTCAAGCATGTGATGGGTGAGGAAAATCTCCGCTACAAGGTCAGTGAGATCATTGTGGCGCTGCCCCTTTTCGGACGGATCGCGGTTGATCTGGATATGTGCAAATATATCCGGACCATGGCTATTTTGATCGCCAATCATGTGGAGATCATCCGGACGGTCCGTATTTCCGGGCGTATCATCGTCAATCCCGTCGTTTCCGCCGCCTTTGAGGGGATCGACCGCAAGCTCAAGGGCGGAGAAAAACTTTCCGCCGCTTTGCGGGGAAATCCCTTCGTTCCCGGCAGTCTCGTCCCCATGCTCCGCGTGGGTGAAGAGTCCGGCACCGTGGGCGAGATGCTTATGAAGATCGCAGGCAATCTTGAAAACGATACCCGTCTCAAGATCAAACGTCTGTTAAGTCTTTTTGAACCGGCGGTGATCGTCTTTCTTGCCGCTGTCGTTCTGGTCGTTGTTGTGTCGATTTTTGTCGCCATGATGGAAATAAATTCAATCAGTCAAGGAGGATCTTCCATATGAAAAACATGCGTAAAAAACTCACCCGCCGCGGTTTCACCCTGATCGAAATCGTGGTCGTCATCGTCATTCTGGTCACGCTGGCCTCTGTGGCGACCCCGCTTTACCTCAATTACGTGAAAAGAGCCAATATCGGCGCTGCCAAAACCCAGATGAAACTTCTGGAAGATGCTCTGACCGGTTACCGTCTGGATATGGGCAGCTATCCCGACGGCAACGCCGGACTGCAGGCTCTTGTGGAAAATGTGGACAATAATGAAAAATGGAACGGTCCCTATATCAAGCCGGCTATTCCCAAAGATCCCTGGGGTAACAGCTATGTCTATGCCTCTCCCGGAGAACACGGCGATTATGACCTGACCTGCTACGGCGCCGACGGACAGCCCGGCGGCGAAGGCGACAACGCCGATATCAACAACTGGGAATAATTCCTTCCGGATAAAGATGAGTTATGAAATGGGACGCTTCTGCACATTGAACGCCAGGAGGGCAAAAAAGCCTTTTACGCTCATTGAGCTGGTCGTCACCATTTCCATCATCGTTCTCACCGTAGCTATTGTGACGGCCGTGTTCCGCAAGGACTCTCCGGCACAGGCTTTGAGCCACGCGGAAAATGAATTCCGCGCCTATTGCGCGCGGGTGCGCTACCGGGCCTGTGAGAGCGGAAAAGACTGGGTCATCCATTATGATCCGGAGACCAGAAAGTTTTCCTCATCTCCCGGCAAGTTTGAAAAATTTGAAATGCCCGGCGGCGATGGATTGGCTTCTTCCTCCCACAAAAATACAGAAGAGGAGGAAGAGGATCCCGACGATCCTGAAAGTGAATCCTCTTCCGGGACCTATGCGCCGCTGCGCTGGTCTCTGCCGGAAAATTTTGAATTTGCCACGGAAAACAGCAGCGAAGATACGCTCATGGCCGGAGAAAAACTGGAGTTGTTCCGCTTTTTTCCTGACGGCGGCGGTTCCGGCAACGGCTATCTGGAATTCAAATGCGGCGATTTGAGCCGCTTCTTCAAGATCACCCATCTGACCGGACGGCTTGTTTCCATGGATCGGGAAGAGCTGGAAAGAGGAGTCATCGAACAGTGAAAAAACAGTTTACCCTTATTGAGATCGTTGTGGCACTGGGGATCCTGGCCATCAGTCTGGGCGGACTTCTTCAACTGGCGATCAGCTCCCAGCTCAAAATCAGCCGCGCCCGGGAAAAGTGGGAGGAAATGCACATGCTTACCCAGGCGGCAGAGTATCTCCTTCTCCACAACGAAGAGACGACAGAGATCCCGCCGGAGTTTTTTCCCTATCCCGGATATGAGATCAACTGTACCTACGACGATGCTGAAGGTCTGCCGGAAGAGTTTGAAAATCTGACGGGACAGATCCCCCTTAAACAGTGCCGGATCGAACTGATCCGTTCTTCCGATCACAAAACCGTTGAAAGCGTCATTATCGACCGTTTCGGCTATGAGGAGGAGTCTTCCGGTGGCAAGTAAACACAAATTCACACTGATCGAGATGGTCGTTGCCATGGCGGTCATGGTGGTCGTCGCCATGATTATCGGTACTGCCAGTGCGACATTTTACAACGCCTATATGCGCAGTGTCCGCACGGTGGAGCACTTGGAAACCTGTATCAAGATCGACCGTATTTTTGATTCCCTTGTTCGCAATGCCGTGCCTTTCAAATGGAATGACGAGGAAAACGCTTCGCGTTTTGTCTTTGAAGGCAATGCCGACAGTCTGCTGTTCACGGCTTTGCGCCGGACTTACGGAAAAGACTCCGGCGGTCTGATCTTTGTCCGTCTGCTGGTTGAGGATGAAGAGCTGATCGCCGAATATTCCGCAAGTCCCATTCTGCCCTGGGCCGAAGAGCAGGACGACCGGGGCATCGAAAGGGAGGTGCTTGCCAAAAATATCAGCGCCATCACTTTCCAATACGCGGAATTTGACGACGAGGAGGGGATCGAGTGGCTGGAAACCTGGGAGGAAGATGACCATGAAGCTATTCCTCTGGCGATCCGCATGACCGTTGAGTGGACCGACGGACGCAAAGAATACTGGCTGCGGCGGACGGCCGGCAACTCCAAAGAAAGCTCTTTCGGATACCGCGAAGCTGTCTCAAGCAGCCAGTCCGGCAGCTCCCGCAATTCCGGAGGTAACAGACGATGAAACACCCTTCCAGTGAAAACGGTTCCGCTCTTGTGGCTGTTCTGGGCCTGATCTTCACCGCAGGCATGCTGACTGCCGCCATTCTGGCCCTTTCCCGCACGGGGACTTTTGAAGTCCTGCCCCATGTGGCCCGTCAGCGTTCCATGTATATTCTTGAGGGGGCCGGCAACCGTATCCAGTATCTGCTTGCCGCCGACAGATATCTCAATGACGACGTGACCCTGGGAGAGCTGGACTATTCTGAATTTGACTACGAACGCTATGTGGCAGACGGTGTTCCGCACCTGCTGGACTACTACGGCGAGGCTGTTGAGTTTGTCATCACCGATGCCGCCAGCGGCTTTCCTATGACCGCCTCCAGCTATACCCAAACCCTTCAGCGGATGGCCCGGGGCTTTGAAGATGACTCCGAGTGGAATGATAAACTCACTGAATTTCATGATAAACTGGCTGACTACATCGACTCGGATACGGATGTGAAAACCGACGGTATGGAGTCCGGAGAGTATGAAGAGCTTCCTCTTTACAATCTGCCCCGGAATGCCGCGCCCCAATTCCGTGAGGAGCTGCTGTGGATCCCCGGCGCCCGTGAGCTTTTTCCGCCGGATAAAAACGGCCGCTTTACCCGTGTGACCATCATCCCGCCGGAAAAAATGGGGGATATTCCCGTCAAACCCAGTCTGATGACCGCCGATGAACTGATGCTGCGCACTTACTGCGGTCTGGATGAGGATGAGGCTAAAGAGGTTTTGGAAAGTCTCCGCCGGTTGAGGACGGATAGAGAGCTTTTAAGTGAGACGCTTGATCCTCTGATCGCCGAACGTCTTTCCAATCTGGCTGTGAAGGAAAGCGGCTTCTATACGGTGGATGTGAAACTTTCAAGTGAAGATAAAAAGCCGTCAGCACGTTTTTCTTTCAGCTTCGAGGGATTTTCTGTCACCGGACCTGCTGACAAAACGGTTCGTTTTCTTGACTGGATGATATTCTGACAAAAAAGGACGGGTGAAATGGATATTTTTTTGAAGGAACATGCTGTTGATTTTCCCCTTCCGACCATCCATGAAGGGCTGATGGCCGGCTGCGGCGGGCTCGGTATTTTTTTCTGGGGCGGCGGACGGCGTTTGAATCTTTCTGTCGGCATGGGAGATCTCTGGGATCACCGTGGCGGCATGTCCTGGGGACCGGAACAGAATTTTGCCGATATCCGTGCTGCGCTGGAAAAAAATGATGAAGAGACCATCAACCGTATTTTTGCCGAAAAGACATTGCCCGGTCTCCGGCGTCCCACGCTTCTGCCGCTGGGACGGGTCGAGGTCCTCTTCCCCGCCGGATGGCGTCTGGAACGGGCGGCTTTGGATCTGCTGACCGGCATCGTGACCGTTGACGCTTCCGGAAAAAAAGAGCAGCGCAGGGTCCGGTTTGCTCTTTCCGGCAGTCAGGGAAGGCATTTTGCCTGCACAGGGCTTCCGGAAAAGACCCGGGTCAAGGTGATCCCCTCGTATGAACTTTGTCCGGATATGGCCGCAAGAAAAATCGCCCCGCCGCAGATTTTACGCGGAAAAAAACGCACGGGCTTCCGTCAGGAACTGCCTGCTGATAACGGGGCTGCCATGACTCTTTTGCGGACGCCGGAGGGCTTTTGCGGCTGCTGCTGCCGTCTGCCGGAAAAAACGGGCGCTTCTGATCTGCCTTGCGGTGACACATACAGTCAGGTGGCCCGGGCCTCTGTCAACTGGTGGAAAAAGTACTGGAAGGATATCCCGCGCATTGCCATTGCCGATAAAGATCTGCTCCGGCTGTACTATCTGGGACTTTATAAATTCGGCTGCATGACCGATCCGGCTGCGCCTCCACCGGGGCTTCAAGGCTCCTGGATAGAGGATTTTTCCCTGCCTCCCTGGCAGGGGGATTACCACTTCAATATCAATTTCCAGATGTGTCTTACGCCGGGGCTTGCCGCCGGGAAATTTGAACATGTCCGGGCGGCGTTCGATCTGCTGCTTTCGTGGAAGGAACTGATGTCCCGCAATGCCCGTTTCTTCGCTGGGATCGGTGACGGATATATGCTTCCGCACGCTGTGGATGACCGCTGTACCTGCATGGGCAAGTTCTGGACCGGATGTATCGACCACGGCTGCGCCGCCTGGATCGGACATCTGATGTTCCGCTACTGTCTTTTTGCAGCCGATACGGCCTTTTTGAAACAGGAGGTTTTTGATTTCCTCAAGAGGGTCCTGAATGTCTTTTACGCGATGATGGAAAGGGATGAAGAGGGAAAACTTTCCCTGCCGGTGAGTATTTCTCCTGAATACAACGCAAGTCAGATGGATGCCTGGGGCAAAAATGCCTCTTTTCAGCTGGCGGCTGTCCATGCTGTCTGTCAGGATCTGATGGAAAGCGCCCGGCTGCTGGATGAACAGGTGGATTCCCTCTGGCTGGATATCGAAGAAAATCTGCCCCAGGTGACTTTGTGCAGCGGTCCGGCAGGAGAAGAGATCGCTCTCTGGGAGGGACAGGCTCTTGACGTCTGCCACCGCCACCACTCTCATCTGGCGGGGATCACCCCCTTCGGCACGATCGCCCCCCAAGCGCCTTTTGTGGATAACTCCGATAAAACCTGGACCGCCAGAGGTATGGGCGAATGGGCCGGATGGAGTTTTCCCTGGGCCTCTTCGCTGCGCACACGCTTGTGTAATCCAGACGGGGCCGTGATGCTGCTGAAACTCTGGAATATGTGCTATACCAATCAGGCCGGGACCTCTCTTTACATGCCTCCCTTCCGCGGTATGACCCTGACGCCGGATTATTCTGTGATGCAGATGGATGCAGAAATGGGTTGTGTAACGGCTGTTTCTGAACTTTTTGCCTTCTGTGACAGAAAAGAGATCCGCTTTTTTCAGGGGATCCCCCGGCGTTTCCGCGATGTTTCATTTGAAAACATGCGTCTCCCCTACGGTATAACGGCCTCCGGCAGAATGAGGGATGGAAAGTCCGTCTCCATAACGCTTGTATCTCAAATGGATATTGATCTTGAAGCGGTCATTGCCGGAAGCGTTCCCTTTACCCTTTGTCTGCGCAAAGGCAAACCGGTCAGGATCAGCAAAAAGTTGATTTCTGTTACTGATAAGAGATAACAGTAAGATTTGGCAAAAGGGACTTTGCGGGTTTCTTTTGGGAAATATAATACTCTTGAAGATGCAGAAAAAATGGCCGATGCAATCATTCAATGTATCAGAAAAGTCAAGATAAAGAAAGATTGAAATAGCAAGTTTTGCAAAATGGCCAATGCAACTTGCAAAGTAGGGCAGAATGGTTTATATTACGGAACAGGGTAACGCTTTTAGAGGAT
>JAFVYP010000161.1 GCA_017508555.1 Lentisphaeria bacterium | reverse complement strand
TCTGTACTCTTCCGTACACTTCCGTACTTTTCCGTACCAACGCCCCGCGCCCCCCATTGCACGGCTGCGTGTTTTTTTCTTGTTCCAAACAAGCCGTGGAATACAGCTTTTTTTCTGTCAGAGGTATCTGTTTCATTTTTCCTACTCCTATATTATTGTTGATCGTTGATCTGATCCAGCAGAGTTGCGATGCCGCGCCTGATCTCTCTGAATTTTTCCACAGTCGGGACTTCGCCCTGTGGAAAATCAAATTCCAGGTTCCAGGGGCCGTTGTATCCGTTGCGGTACAATGCGGCCATGATTTTTCCCAGGTCGATCGTTCCCTGACCGGGGATCAGGTGTTCTTCGCGGAAACCGTGATTATCCGATATATGGATGTGTTTGACAAGTCCGGCACAGTCGGCGCAGACCGTCACGGGATCTTCGTGCAGATTGGCGTGGTTGAGATCAAAGGTCATAAACATCCGGTCTTTGCCGAAGGAGCGGGCAAAGGCGGCTATTTCGGCAACGGCGGGATAACGCTCATCATATTCCGGTTTGTAGGGGGCGTTTTCCATGCAGAAGACAAAGCCCATTTTTTCTGTTTTTTCCAGCAGAAGCCCCATGACGGTCCGGAAATTCCGGCCGGGGACCGGATCATTGTAACGGTCGATATAATGCTCCACGATGGGGCAGGGGGCAAAGCCGGTGAAATAAGAGAGGTATTTGGCGGAGTCCTCTGCGGCCTGTTCCTGCTCTTCAGGATCGCCGGAAAGCCACTTCCCCCGGGGAATACCGTGGACTGCCACCACGGGGGCCGCTGTTTTACAGACAGCTTCCAGCAGGGCCGGAATGTTTTTTTCCGGAGGCATTCCCAGTTCAAAGCCGTCAAATCCGGCCTCCATGGCCATTTCAAAATAACGGACGAAGGTATCGCTGTTTTCCGGTGCAGGAGAAAACGCACAGGTGCTTAAAGTTATTTTTCTGTTGAGAGACGCCATGATGATTTATCCTTCCTGATAAGTTGTATCCTCCGGCAGATCAAAGGGAAAGCTGCTGCGGCAGATGTAGGAGCTTTTGATAACGATATCCGCAATGGAGCGGTCTTGTTTCGGCTGCTGCAAAGCGTCCAGAATGAAACGGGCGCTGGCCCTTCCGGCCTCTTCCCAGTGGGGATCGGTCGTTGACAGGCAGGGGGCTTTGCCAGGATAGGGGGTCGTGCCCTCCATGTTGTCATAGCCCAGCACAAAGATATCCTCGCCCACCTTGCGGCCTTGGGAAGCCAGTTCATCGCAGGCGGCATGAGCCACCAGGTCGGAGGCGCAGCAAATCAGCCGTGCGTTGAGAAGGGCATCCAGATGGCTGCTGAAAAAGTTCCGGGCCCGGAGATAATCATGGTGAAAGGCTGTCATATCCTGTTCCAGCGGATAATAGAGGGTTTTCACCAAAGCGGCTTTTTCCGAACAGCTGCAGAACAGCTCTTTTTTCCGGAGCGTGTTGTGACATTCAGGGCCTGTGAACAGGATATTTTCCGCCAACTCCTGCGGCATGGCTTTCCAGATGCGTCTGAAGGAGTTGAGCGGATCAAATTCCAGGGTCGGAAATTTATTTTCCTCTGCCTGAAGGGTTTTGAAAGAGAGGATGGGACGTCCGGAATGAGAGAATGTTTCCAGTGTTTGCGGCGCCAGCAGGGGCGCTCCCAGAATATAACCGTCTGCGATCTCCGACATGAGAAAATGCCGGACAGCCTCATCGCGTTTGGCCGGTTCCTGCTCAGCCCACAGGATCGAAAGCGTGTAGCCTTCAGCCTGAAGCACCGAGCAGAGGCCCCGGGTATAAAGCGCCTGAAGAGGACTGGCAAGGTCGCTGGTGATGTCTCCCAGAACCAGACCGACGCGGAAACTTCTGCCCGTGGCACAACCCCTTGCCGCGATCCGGGGACGGTAGTTGTACCGGTCGCAGAGAGCGAGGATCTTTTCTCTTTGTCCTCTGCTGATCTTATCGGCCGTTGCCGGGTTCAGCGCCCGGGAAACGGTGGAAATATTCACCCCTGCCAGACGGGCGATCTCCTTGATGGTCATGCGTTCTGCCATAAGTATATATATCCCCCTGAACGGATTTTACAGAATCCTTATTCTCTTTTTAATGTAGCATCTTTTACTGAATAATGCAAGCGCTTGCATTAATTTTTGCAGACATTGTTTCCGATTTTGGGGGATCAATGACAAAAGTCAAAAATACGCCGCTGTTCTTGAAGGCTTTGTTCCCGATATGGTTAGATACAATGATTCAGAACTGAAAATACTTCGCTTTTCTTGAAAAGAGTTGGGGGTTCGGGGGAAGAGGAAAACTTCTTTTCACGTGAAAAGAAGTTTTCTTCTTCCCCCGATGCCATCTACTCTTGTCAGGGGGAAGAAATTGCAGGAAAGCTCCATCATCCTTTATCGGGACGCCGGGGCGGCGGAAACATCTGGGCCAGACCGAAGAATCTGCGGTCGGGGACAGGGGGCAGGGCGCCGTTGCCGGGCAGATGCTTCATCAGACGGACTGCGGCATACCAGGCAAGAGTTCCCGCCAGCAGGTCAGCCAGAAGCCGTGCAACGAAGAGGATCGCCACGGAGTTGAAAAGCAGCGCCAGCAGAGAGAAGGGGACCAGCAGGCCCAGCATGCGGATACCGTTGAGCCAGGCGGCCACCTGGGGGCGTCCGCTGCCGGTAAAGAGAAAGCCGCCGTACCGGTGGATCTCAATAAAGGGAAAGCCCCAGGGAATGATCCGCAGACACATGGTCATGATCCGCTGGACCTCTTTGTCTTGAGGAGAAAACCATCCGGCAATGATGGGAGCCATGAAAAAGAAAATAACAGCCATCACCAGCAGAAAGAGTCCGGCAAAACGCATGGAAAAACGCTGGATGTTGCGGATACGTCCGTAGAGTCTTGCGCCGTAGTTCTGGCCGATCATGGGGACAAGAGAGATCCCCATGGCCATGGGGAAGATAAAGGCTACCGCTTCCACACGGGCGGCGGCGGCAGTGGCGCCGACTGCCGCATCTCCGAAACAGGCCGTGACACGGGTGATGATCGCCGAACCGACGGGCATCATCAGCATACCGATCGTCGCGGGAACGGCGAAGCGGATGATCGTGCCCCACGAAGCCATCAGGCGGCGCAGGGGGATCTTTTCCCAGCGGATCAGGCCATGTTTGGTCTTGACCAGCGACAGAACAGCCAGTGCGGCGAGGGACTGGGAAAACACCGTTGCCCAGGCCGCTCCCTTGATCCCCATGGCGGGAATGAAGGCGAAACCGAAGATCATGGCCGGATCAAGGATGGCATTGACGACCATGCCCAACATCATCATCAAAGCGGCTCTTTTGGCATCTCCCGCAGCGATCAGCAGAGAGTTGCCCAGTCCCGACAAGGTACCGGAGACGCAGAACGCAAACCAGATATACATGTAGGATTTGACCAGCGTCAGCGTTTCACCTTTTGCGCCGAACTGCTGAAAGATCCAGTTGCAGCTGAGAATGCCGACAGCCGCGATGACCACCGAGAGGACGATGGAAAGCAGAATACCGTTGACCACCAGACCTGCGGCTTTATTTTTGCGTCCGCCGCCCAGAGCCTGACTGGTCGTTGTGACCACGCCCACGCCCAGGCCGTGAAAGATGCACCAGGCCAGCATGATGACGGGGAATGTAAAGCCCATGGCGGCCAGCGGTTCCCGTCCGAGCCGTCCTACGAAAAAGGCGTCGGCCAGGTTGTAGCCGGACATGGCCAGCGTTCCGGGAACCATGGCGAAAGCGGTTTTGATCATCGTCCGGGCGATCGGTCCGCGTGTGTAAGCTCCTTGTTTCTTTTTCACGTTGATTTCCTCTTAAAAGCACCAGGATCCCTTGCGGAAAACGGGAACTTTTTTCCCGTCCGGAGTGATGCCGGTGATATCCATATCGGCACTGCCGATCATAAAGTCCACGTGGATCATGCTGTCATTAATTCCCATATCGCGCATTTCCTGTTGGGAGTAGTTTTCAAAATGATCGATGCAGTTTTCAAAACCCCGTCCCAGCGCCAGATGACAGCTGGCGTTTTCGTCATAGAGGGTACTGTAAAAGAGGATCCCCGTATTGTTGATGGGGGAGTTGTAGTCAATGAGGGCGCACTCGCCCAGGTAAGGGGCGCCTTCATCCATGGCAATCATCTTTTTGAGGACCTCTTCTCCCTTTTTGGCCTTGACTTCCACGGCTTTTCCGTTTTCAAAACGAATGGAAAAATCTTCGATCATGGAGCCTTGCCAGGAAAGGGGTTTGGTTGCGTAAACGATGCCTTCGGCTTGGCCGCGCATGGGAGAGGTGAAGATCTCCTCAGAGGGGATATTGGGATTGAATACCCTTCCGGAAAGATCTTTTTCCGCCGCTCCGGCAAAGACCCCCCGGGGGATCAGACCCACACTGAGATCGGTCCCGTTGGAAGACTTGTATTCCAGCGCTGTAAAGTGATAAGCGTTGAGCTGCTCCGTTCTGCGGTGGATCGTGGCATTGTGCTGATCCCAGTTGGCAATGGGATCTCCGTTGGCTCTGGCGGAGGCCAGGATCGCCTCCCACAATTTTTCAACAGCCTCCTCTTCCGGTATGCCGGGAAAGACTTTGGCGGCCCATTTTTTACCTGGAACACCGGCAATACACCACTGATGACGGTTTTCCATGGCATCCCGCAGAGGTTTGATCTGAGGATAACGGGCCATTTGTGCCTGGGCGCGTTTTTCCTGATCTATGCCCTCCATGCCGTCGGGATCATTGGAGTCCAGCCAGAGCAGGGCAGGGAGTTTTTCCACACGCCACTGGAGTTTGGCCAGTTCCCAGGGCTCCACCACAGAGAGGCGCTCCCGGGTCTGATAGAGCTGATCCAGTTTTGCACAGGGCATGTCGATCCAGTCGATGATGACCTTTCCGGCACCGCGCCGGTAGCATTTTTCAACGACCATACGGACAAAATCAAGCTGCTCAAGACCTGAAATCAAGATCACATCCTGTCCCTTGTCGGGATTGACGCCTTTTTCAACGATCAGGTCAGCATAGGCTTCCAAACGGGCAATATCCATAAAAATACCACTTTCTTTTCAGGAGAGGGAGTTCAAAAAATATTATTCTTCTTTTCCGGAACCTGTCCGGATGAGGACGACAGTCTGGTCGTCAGACTGCTCTCTCTCAAAACTGCTGACGGCATTCATCAGATCGTCGATGATCTCTGAGGACTCGGTGCGCTCTTTGCAGGAACGGCTGAAGGCTTCGATGAGCCGGGGTTCGCCGAATTCTTCATCAAAGGCATTGATGGCCTCAGTCATGCCGTCGGAATACATGAGGACCGTTGAGCCGGGATCAAGAGAGATGCAGAGAGTTTCAAATGTCACAAATTCATCCGGCAGGATCCCCACGGCGTTGCCGTCAGGAGAGATCACGCGGATGTGGTTGTGGACATGGGTTATCAGATTGGTATGTCCCGCCCGTCCGAATTCAAGGAGCGAGGACTTTTTGTTGAGCAGACAGCAGCCGACGGTGATGAACCGGTCGCCGCCGGTATCGTTGTAAAGTTTTCTGTTGAGATCCCGGAGAAATGCCGACAAGGTGGTGAAGGCGTCTCCCAGCGCATTGGCGAAACTGCGGGTCATGGCCGTCACCATGCTGGCCGGCACCCCTTTACCGCAGGCATCACCGATGACGATGAGCAGACGTTCGTCGTCGATACGGACAAAATCATAATAGTCCCCGTTGACCTCTTTGGCGGAACGGGTCCGGGCGTCGATGGAAAAATTTCCCCAGACAGGAAATGAGGCCGGCAGCTGAGCCGTCTGGATATGACGGGCAAACTGAAGCTCCTGGTCGATACGGTCTCTGCGGCTGATTTCCGAGTAAACCTGAACAAGATCCTGCACCATCATGATCTCCGTGGAAAGGCGGCGCAGACGCTCAAACTGCATTTCCGAAAACGGATGGCCCGGACGGGCCTTGTTGCCTACGGCACAGACGATGCCGTTGACCTGTCCGTCCCTGAGCATGGGAACGGCCATCACACTGCCGATGGGCATGGAACCGGCATATTTGTTGAAGCGGGGATCGGCGGCGGCATCCGGGATCAGTTCCGGCTGTTTGGTAATGAGCATGCAGCCGGGAAACCCCATGCCGGGAATGATCTTTTCCTTGAGCAGAGCCTCCAGCAGGACCTGACGGCGGGCCAGACGGCGGCCGTTATCAACAAGAGGATAGTTGCCGCTGACACCGGCACCGGTGAACTCTTCGTTGCGGAACTCGTAGATGCAGAGGGAATCCGCATCTATTTTTTCAGCGACATTGAGGGCCGTTGTGTGCATGACCCCCTCAAAACCCTCATCTCCGCGGATGCCGGAGGAAAAACGCGAAAGAAAGCTGGCCAGCTCACCGCGGGCCTGTTTTTCTTCCTGCAGCTCTTTGTGGAGATGATTGCTCCGGACGATGAGCAGCCTGATGGCGATGATGGCCACCGCCAGCAGGACTGACAGTGTCAGGATGACTGTACCGGCCAATCCGGGCGTGAAACCACTGCCCGCAGCACAGAGTAAACAGTCAAATCCTGACAGCATGATCGGCTACGCTCCCCGGAAGATCACTTCTGCAGGTATTCCTGCAGAGACTTGAGCGGAGATTCTCCGTGTCTTGCCTCTTTGATGCCTTCCGCAGTGGCGCTGGCCGCCGCGATGGTCGTCATGTAGGGGATCTTGTACTGGATGGCCAGCATACGGATGGCACTGTCGTCGATCTTGCTCAATTTGCCCGCAGGCGTATTGATGATGAGCGCCACTTCGCGGTTGCGGATCAGGTCGGCCACATTGGGACGGCCCTCGTTGAGTTTGTGAACCTCTTTTGCCGCGATGTTATTGGCCAGCAGATACTTGTAAGTACCTTCCGTTGCGATCAGTTCAAAGCCCAGCTCCGACAGGGTCTGGACGATGGGCAGCAGACTGCCCCGCTCACGCTCATTGACGGAGACCAGGACTTTACCGGAAAGCGGCAGACGCATACCGGCGGCCTGTTGGGATTTGAAGTAGGCCATGCCGAAGGTGGAGGCAAGTCCCATGACCTCTCCGGTCGCACGCATTTCAGGACCGAGAACAGGATCGACTTCGGGGAACATGTTGAAGGGGAACACCGCCTCTTTCACGCCGTAATAGGTGGTCGGGGCGCTGCGGAGCAGCGGTTTGAGGTCATCAAGTTTCCTGCCCAGCATCAGATACGTGGCGATCTTGGCAAGGGGCGTTCCCGTGACCTTGGCCACGATGGGAACTGTACGGCTGGCGCGGGGATTGGCCTCAATGATCCAGACTTCGTCATCGCAGACGGCGAACTGAACGTTCAGGATACCCTTGACGCGGAAGTCATTGGCAATGGCCGCCGCATGACGTTCGATGGTATCCAGATGTTTGCGCGACAGGGTCACAGGCGGAATGGAGCAGGCGGAGTCTCCGGAGTGGATACCCGCAAGCTCGATATGTTCCATGACGGAGGCAACAAAGGTGTTTTCGCCGTCACTGATGGCATCCACTTCGCACTCGATGGCGGGATCGAGGAAACGGTCGATGAGCATGGGATACTCGGGGCTGACCTGAATGGCCTCCACGGCATATTTTTTCAGCGTGGCTTCATCGTAGATCACAGCCATACCGCGTCCGCCCAGAACAAAGGAGGGACGGACCATAACAGGATAACCGATTTTTCTTCCCAGCGCAACGGCCTCTTCCAGACTGCGGGAAATACCGCTTTCGGGCTGCTTGATGCCCAGAGCCAGCATGCGTTCGCGGAAATATTCACGGTCCTCTGCCAGACGGATACCTTCCGGCTGGGTTCAGATGATCGTGACACCGGCATCCTTGAGTTCCTGAGCGATGTTGAGGGGCGTCTGACCGCCGAACTGGACGATGGCGCCTTCGGGCTTCTCTTTTTCATAGATGGTCAGCACGTCTTCAACGGTCAGCGGCTCGAAATAGAGCTTGTCACTGGTATCGTAGTCGGTGGAAACCGTTTCAGGGTTGCAGTTGATGAGAACGGACTCATAACCCGCTTCACGGAGTGTCAGGGCCGCGTGGACACAGGTGTAGTCGAACTCGATACCCTGTCCGATACGGTTTGGACCGCCGCCCAGGACCATGACCTTTTTGCGGTCGGACACGGGCACTTCATCCGGCTTGCCGGAATAGGTGGAGTAGTAGTATTCCCCTCTGTCCTCTCCGCTCACGGGCACTTTGCAGTAGGTGGCGATGCAGTTGAGGGAAATGCGGCGGTTGCGGACAGCCTTTTCCGGAACGTTGAAAAGTTTGGCCAGATACTTGTCGGCAAAACCGTATTTTTTGGCCTGGATCAGCAGCTCGTCAGAGAGAGCCATCCAGGTACACTGAGACAGTTTCAGTTCAAAATCCGCCAGCAGTTTGATCTCGGAAAGGAAGAATTTGGAGATCTTGGTCAGCGTAAAGGCCTCATCCACGCTCAAGCCCTTTTTGAAGGCTTCATAGAGATAGAAGAAACGCTGACTGGCCGGATAAGCCGCTTTGGGTTTGAGTTCATCAAGAGAGAGTTTTTCGATCTTTTTATCCAGTCCCGGACCGCTTCTGCCGATCTCAAGACTGCGGATGGCTTTCTGGAAGGCTTCCTTGAAGTCGGCGCCGATGCTCATGACTTCGCCCACAGCCTTCATCTGTGTTCCCAGATGGTCTTTGCTCTTGGGGAACTTTTCAAAGGCCCAGCGGGCGAATTTGGCCACGACATAATCGCCGGAGGGTGTGTACTTTTCAAGAGAGCCGTCTCTCCAGTAAGGCATTTCGTCCAGCGTGACGCCGGCGGCAAGTTTGGTGGAAACGCGGGCGATGGGGAATCCGGTGGCCTTACTGGCCAGGGCGCTGGAACGGCTGGTACGGGGATTGATCTCAATAACGATGATCCGTCCGTCCTCGCGGTTGTGGGCGAACTGGACATTAGTACCGCCGGTAACGCCGATGGCATCAACGATACGGTAGGCGTAATCCTGCAGCTGCTCCTGGACCTCCTGGGGAACGGTCAGCATGGGAGCCACGCAGAAGGAGTCGCCGGTGTGGATACCCATGGGATCGACGTTTTCGATAAAGCAGACGGTGATTTTCTGACCTTTGGCATCGCGGACGACTTCAAGTTCCAGTTCTTCCCATCCGAAGATGCACTCTTCCACCAGCACCTGATTGATGAGACTGGCAGCCAGACCGCGTCCGACCACATCGCGGAGTTCCTCCACGTTATAGACGATACCGCCGCCGGTTCCGCCCATGGTGTAGGCCGGACGCAGAACCACAGGATAACCCAGTTTGGAGGCGATGGCTTCGGCTTCCGCAATGGAGTAGCAGGGTTCGGATTTGGCCATGGGAACTCCGATCTCGGCCATGGTCTTTTTGAATTCGATACGGTCCTCGCCGCGCTCGATGGCATCCAAATCGACGCCGATGAGCTGGACATTGTATTTGGCGAGGATGCCTTCATTTTTAAGGGAGATCGCCAGGTTGAGTGCGGTTTGTCCGCCCAGGTTGGGCAGCAGGGCATCGGGACGTTCCCGTTCGATGATCTTTTCGACGCTGTCAACGGTCAGCGGTTCGATGTAGGTATGGTCGGCCACATCGGGGTCGGTCATAATGGTTGCGGGGTTGCTGTTGGCCAGAACGACTTCGTATCCGCTTTCACGCAGGGCTTTGCAAGCCTGGGTTCCGGAATAGTCAAATTCGCAAGCCTGTCCGATGATGATCGGTCCTGAACCGATGATCAGCACCTTCTTGATATCTGTCCTTTGCGGCATGATAAAATTAAAACCTCCATGTATGGAAAAATGTATTGTCCAAATTGACATGTAATATAACACATCAACCCTGATTCTTCAAGCCGTTTCCTCACATATTTTTTCAATCTTTGCATATTCTTTGAAAAACATTTTTCCGGAAAGGGGAGGCGTGAAAAATCGGCTTTTGAATGAGCAGCTGATTTTTTTACAAAAAACAGCTTGAAAATCCATTGCCTATCCATTACCTTGTATTATATTAAACGAAGAATAAAACAAACCAGAGTAAAACAACATACAGGGAGTGGGATTTTATGAAACCTGCCGATTTTATCAGAGGTGCTGTTACAGGGATGGGAATGAAAGAGTTCAGAAGCGTGCCGTACACGGCCTGTCTGGAACAAACACAAAATACCCCGCTTTTCTTTGAAAGTAAGGGGGGTGTTGTACGGAGAGGTACGGATAAGTACGGAAGAGTACGGAGCCAGACCCAGCCGCAAACAACCGGTATCACCCACAACAAAAACACCCCGCTTTTCTTTGAAAGTAAGGGGGGTGTTGTACGGAGAGGTACGGATAAGTACGGAAGAGTACGGAGCCAGACCCAGCCGCAAACAACCGGTATCACCC
>JAFVYP010000160.1 GCA_017508555.1 Lentisphaeria bacterium | reverse complement strand
GATACGGGTAGATACAATGATATAAAATTAAAAATACTTCGCTTTTCTCGAAAAGGGGTGGGGTGTGGGGAGGGGAAAAACCTCTTTTCGCGGGAAAAGAGGTTTTTCCCCTCCCCGCGATACCATCGACCCTTTTCGGGAACAGCGCGTTCCCGAAAAGGGGCGGGGTGCGGGAACAGAGCGTTTATTTGCGGAGTTTCCGGCAGTAAAACGCGCCCCGTCCGGCGGCATCGCACGTGACCCACATGATCTCACGGGTACGGTTGTTGCAGTAGATATCTCCGGAACCGCCGATCAGGGGAGAGCCCTCATTGCCTCCGGGGATCCACCCCTGCGCACGCAGCAGAGAATCCACGCTGCGGAAGGCATACACAGGATCGGTATTGCCGCCTTCAAAAACGCCGTACACCCCCTGCCGTTTGGGCAGTTCGATCACCTGCACCGGACGGGTCCCCGGCGGCAGAGGGGGCAGACGCACAGGCCAGGCACCCACCGGCGGAACGCCGCCGCTCCCCGCCATGCGGAAAACAGTCACTGGACCTATGCCGGGAGAACGGACAACCAAAATCCGCTCCAGCTGATTTTTTCCGCGGATGACCGTACAGCGCAGGGTGTCCCGCGACAGAACAAAATGCACGCCCCGTTTTTTCAAAAATACAATGATCTCATCAAAAGCCGCCGTGGATTTGAACACTTCAAGCATGAAATTTTTTCCATTGACTCTGACCGGTTCGGAAAACAGCGGACGGGCATTTTCCAATCCGGGCAGAGCATCAGTCAGCGGAACAGCGCCGGCACTGCCGCCTTTTCCCAGAGGCGTCAGCCAAAAGACCTCCCCCCGGAGAGAGAGGCTGAAAAGGACGGCCAATGATAAGATCAAAAGTATTTTTTTCATTCAGGGCAACCTTAATTTCCAAGTGCAGTCAGCCGTGAAGGCAAGAAGAAGGATGACAGCTGTTATCAGCGCCAGACGGGGAGCATACTCTTTGTACTCCACGTATTTGGGCTGTTCCACAGTGGTCTTTTCCAATTTGTCGATCCCGTCCATCACCTGCCGCAGGGCTTTGCCGTCATCGGCATGGAAATAACTGCCCCCGGTGGTGTCGGCAATGGTCCGCAGAAGTTTTTCATCAAAGTTGTCTCCCGCAGGAATAAAACGGCTGCCGAAGGTGGTGTCCAGCACATAAGCATTGCCGCTGCCAATACCGACCGTGTGGATGATGATATTGAAATCTTTGGCAAGTTTGGCCGCCTGTTCCGGCGTCAGACGATTGACCGCCGTATTGGTTCCATCCGTAAAAAGCACAAGGACGCGGCGGGGCGCCGCCGCGTTTTTCAGACGGCTGACGGCAGAACCGATGGGTGAAGCGATCCCGGTGGCATCGCCGATCATCCCCGGCTGCAGACGCTCCAGCTGCGCCAGAAGCCAGGCGTGGTCCAGCGTCGGCGGCGCAAAACTGTAAGCCAGATCCGCAAATCCCAGAAGGCCGATGCGGTCATTGGGACGTTTCTCAATAAAACGCCGGATCTCCTTTTTAGCCACCTCGATCCGGTTGATGATCTCCTTGTTCCGGATGGCTTCCAGAAGTTTACGGGGATCGGTCATGCCGGCGGGAACATCCACAGCCCGCATGCTGCCGGACATATCCAGCGCCAGGATCATGTCGATCCCCTGCGCCCGGATGATGACCTTTTCATCTCCTTTCCGGGGCCGCGCCAGAGCAACGATCAGCACCGCCGCCGCCAGCAGACGGCAGAATTCCGGAAAAGTCGGACGGAAACGCTTGCGGGAAACCCTTTTGAAAGGCAGCGTCTGCGAAACGACCACAGAGGGCCGCTTGCGCCAGAAACGCTCAAACATATAAAACACCGGCAGAAGCAGCAATCCGGTCAGAACCCAGGGATAGGCAAACTCAAACATTTTTCACCTCGCTTTCCGGACGGGTGCGGTCAATGAACTCCCCTGCACTTTCCACAGAACGCTCCACCATCTTTTCCTCAGGAATGACCCGGGCAAACTTGACCAGATCCGCTTCGGCAAGAAAGGCTTTGAGGAACGGACGGGATCCCTCTGGGAAACGGCTGCCGTACTGCTCCATGATATTGATAAACTCCTGGGCCGTTCTCCGCGTGACAGGCAGACCGAAACGGCGCTCAAGGTAACGGCGCATCAGTTCGGTGATGGAAATAAACGCCTGCTCCGGCGCAAGTTCTCTTGCTCCGATCCTGCGTTTGAGCCCCTCCAGCTCCCTGACAGCCAGCTCCCACTCCGAAAGTGCGCGCTCCTTTTTCGGACGGCGCAGATACAGCGCCAGCAAAACACCGCCGATCACGATCACGATCACAGCGATCCCCAGTCCGAAGAAATCATTTGAAGGGATCTCCACAGCGGGGGCCAGCTGCAGCTTTTGCGCCTCCTCCCCCGGCGTGACCTCAAATGAGGGGATCACAGCGGTCACGGCAAGCGGTTCTTTCCCACGGCGGAGGATCTCAAAGAGAAGTTTTCCCTCTTTGGTTTTTCCCGGCCGCAGAGGACGCAATGTCTGCCGCAGCATCACGCGCCTTTCTGTAAAACGGAGCCCATGCCACGATACCTCAGCAGGACCGGCCGCCACAAGTCCCGGCGGCAATTCATACCGGATCTCTCCGATACGGCAGCACCAGGGAAGAGACAGCTCAACGGCGGCAGAAATATCACCGCCCGGAAGCGTTCCGTCTGACTTATCCAGACGGCAGACAAGTTCGGGAACTTCCACGGTACGCCGGCAGCTGAACCACCATGCAGAACCTCCCGCAAGAAGGCAAAGGAGAGCCAGCACAGCCAGAGAGACCGCAACTGTTTTGAAAATCTTTTTTTTCATTTTCCGGCTCCTGATGAGGGCGTCATGCGTTTACGGCGCCGGGCAAAAAAATCAATGACGGGCTTGAGGACATCGCCGCCGCTGCGGATCTCCACCAGATCCACCTGCGCGTCGCGGCAGATCTGCCGTTTCTGCCGGCGGATACAGGTCAACTCCTCCTCAAGAGCGCCCAGAAAACCTTTGCCGCCGAAGCGGACAAGTTCCCCGGTTTCAGCATCCTCCACCATGACAGGAGAAGAGACAGGCCACGCCAGCTCAACGGGATCGAAGATCTCCAGCGCCACCACATCGTGTTTCCTGTTGAGCAGCTTGAGGCTCCGGGCAAAGGAGACCGGAGAAATCAAATCGCTCAAGAGAAAGATCACGCTTTTTTTAGTCAGCAGCTGCAAAGCCTCGCGGAGCGCAAGATCAATATCCGTCCCCCTGTTCTGCGGCTTGAAAAAAAGCATCTCGCGGATCAGACGCAGGGTATGTCTCCTGCCGGAGCGGGGCGGCACATACAGTTCGATTTTGTCGCTGAACATCAGCAGTCCCACCTTGTCGCCGCTGCTGCCGGCGCTGAAAGCCAGCAGGGCGGCCAGTTCGGCAGCCGTCCGGCGCTTGGTCTTTTCGGCAGAGCCGAAAGCGCCGGATGCGGAAACATCCACCAGCAGCAGAACAGTCAGCTCCCGTTCCTCGACAAATTTTTTGATATAAGGCGATCCCATGCGCGCAGACACATTCCAGTCAATGGCACGCACGTCATCGTCAAGGGTATATTCGCGGACCTCGTCAAATTCGATGCCGCGGCCTTTGAATGCACTGCGGTACGCGCCGCCGGTGATCTCATCCACGATCCTTGTGGTCCTGATCTCCAGCAGGCGTATCTGTTTTGCCAGTTCAGCAGGCAGCATGATACCACCTCCACGGATCAGGGCGTACGCAATTCAGCCAGCAGACGGGCAATAACGGCATCCGTATCAATGCCTTCGGCCTCCGCCTCGTAAGAGAGGATGATCCTGTGACGCAGGATATCCGGTGCCAGCTCTTTCACATCCTGGGGCAGCACATAGGCCCGTCCCTGAAGCAGAGCGTATCCTTTTGCAGCCAGCGCAAGGGCGATGGAGGCCCGGGGACTTGCTCCGAAAGAAAGCAGGCTCTGGATACCGTCGATATCCGCATTGGCCTGACGGGAAGAGAGTTCAGACCGCCGTCCCGGACGGGTGGCGATCACCAGATCCAGAATATATTCGATGACCTTTTCATCAATATAGATCTTTTCCACCAGTTTTCTGGCATTTTCAATGGTCTCCAGAGAGGCGACGGCAACGGCGGAAAGCACCTGCGCCGGATGCGCCATACGGTCGATGACGGTACGCTCCTCGCTTCTGACGGGATAGTCCACTTTGAGCTTGAACATGAATCTGTCCAGCTGCGCCTCCGGCAGCGGATAAGTTCCCTCCTGCTCAATGGGGTTCTGGGTGGCCATCACAAGGAAGGGCTGCGGAAGAGCAAAACATTCTCCGCCGATCGTGACCTGCTTTTCCTGCATGGCTTCCAGCAGAGCGCTCTGGACCTTTGCTGGCGCCCGGTTGATCTCATCCGCCAGAACGATGTTGGCAAAAACGGGACCGGTCCTGGTGGAAAACTCTCCTGTCCCGGCATTGTAGATCCTTGTTCCGATCAAATCTGCCGGAAGCAGATCCGGGGTGAACTGCAAACGGGAGAAACTGCCGTCGAGCGTTTGAGCCAATGTTTTTACAGCAAGGGTTTTAGCCAATCCCGGCACACCTTCCAGCAGGATATGGCCGTCGGTAATCATGGCCAGAAGCATCCGGTCGATGAGTTCCCCCTGACCGGAAATGATCCTGCCCATTTCCGCCTTGACCAGCTGCAGGGGAGAGACTCCCTGCCGCACTTCCTCCTGGATCTGCTGAATATCTTTGGTTTCCATCGTCACACCTCCTCTTTGAATGATAATGGATGACTTGATCACTTTGCCGGAACACCGACAGAGTGTGTAAGAAAAATCTCAATATGAGCCGGAAGTTTCAATCCGTCACGGAGAACTTTGCCTTTGTTCCCCTCCCTGATACGGGTGAAACTGCCGATCGCACAGGTCCCCAGTCCGGCTGAAGCACAGTGCAGATAGATGTTCTGACTGACATAACCGGTATCCATGACCGCATAGTGTCTGTTGGCGGCTTTGTTCAGATCGGCGGCGATGACAACGTAAAGAGGCGCTTTGAAAACACCGGCATATTTGCGCAGATCCGCAGAATCGATCTTTTTATAAGCATGTTTCACAGGACAGTAGGCAAAAGCGCCCTCTTTGGTCAGAAAATAGATCCTGATCTCCTGCCGGTTGGCGGCCGTGGGAGCCGTCAATTTACCGTCGGCACGGTTCACGCCGTACGCAGCCCACAAAAGATCGCCGATCTGCTTGACGGAGAGGTTTGCGGTACTGTATTTGCGCAGCGTTCTGCGGTTGTTCAAAGCCTCATTGAGAGGCATGCCGCCCTTTTTGTCAGCAGCGGGAAACTTGACGAACGACTCCCCGGCACTCCAGCAGGAAATACAGAGGACGGCAACAGCAAAAATCAACATCTTTCTCATCGGGATCCACTCTCTTTCTTTTGCGTCAATTCGATCAGACGGACAGCGACATTCTGCTTGGAGTCAGGACCGATCTGGATCCGTTCCCCGTTTTTTCCCAGCAGAATAATGGTATCAGTATCGGTACCGAACCCGTCGGAAACGGAGTTGGCAGCGATCCAATCAAGGTTTTTACGTTCCAGCTTTCCCTGCGCATTGGTCAGCAGGTTTTCCGATTCGGCGGCAAAGCCCACAAGGATCTGTCCGGGCTGCTTGTTTTTCCCCAGTCCGGCCAGGATATCCGTGGTGCGCTCCAAGCGCAGATAGAAAGCACCGTCCTGCTTTTTGATCTTCTGCTCCGCCACCTCTGCCGGACGGTAATCGGCCACGGCTGCGGCCATGATGATCATATCCTGACAGGGCGCTTCGGCAAAGACGGCCCCGGCCATCTCAGCGGCAGACTCAATGCGGATCAGGCGCACCCCTTCGGGCGCGGGCAGATCCACAGGTCCGGAAACCAGCGTGACCTCCATTCCCGCCATCTGTGCGGCACGGGCCAGAGCGTACCCCATTTTTCCGGAGGAACGGTTGGTGATAAAGCGCACAGGATCAAGTTTTTCCCGCGTGGGACCGGCTGTAATGAGTATTTTCATATCTTTCACTTATTTGCGGTTGCCTAAAAGACGCAGGATATACAGGAAGAGGTTGACAAAATCAAGGTAAAGCGTCAAGGCGCCGAAAATAGCGTACTTTTTACCAGTCTCTTCATCAAATGCCCCCTCGCCGGAGGCGAAAGCCAGCTGCTTGATCTTCTGGGTATCATAGGCCACAAGTCCCACAAAGATAAGGATCCCTGCGATGGAAATGATAAATCCCGCCTTGCTGCTGGGCCAGAAAATATTGAGCAAGGAGGCAATGATCAATCCCCAAATGGCCATACCGCAGATACTGCCCAGCGTGGTCAGATCCCGCTTGGTCAGATAACCGAAAAGTCCCACGCCGCCGAAGGTGGCGCTGGTGGCGAAAAAGGTCTTGGCGATGGAGGCGGCATCGTAGGCAAAAAAGATCCACGACAGCGTCAATCCGTTGAGGGCGGCAAAGAAGAGAAATCCCGCCAGCGCCATAAAAGCATTGATCTTGTTGATGGCCCATGAGAGGGCGATGACGACGCCCAGCTCCAGCAGGATCAGCAGGGTATAAAGCCCGGTATGTTTCATAATGAAAGGTCCGTAATTGGCGGCGGCGTAATAGGCAATAAATCCCGTCAGGGCAAGGCCGCAGGTCATCCAGCCGAACACTCTGTTGACAAAGGCATTCTGGAGCGCAACGGCCCCCGGGTTTTGGGAAACACTCATTTCTTCATACATAACAATCATCTCCTTTCAGATCGTATCTGCTAAATAAGATAACGCAATCTTGAAAAATTCCAAGTATATAACGCAAGGGTTCTGCAAAAAATTGTTTTACTGATTGAACTCCTGAGCCTTGAGAACAGCGACAAAAGCCTCCTGAGGGATATTGACCTGTCCGATGAGCTTCATGCGCTTTTTACCCTCTTTCTGTTTTTCCAGCAGTTTGCGTTTACGGGTGATATCGCCGCCGTAGCACTTGGCCAGAACGTTCTTGCGCAGCTGACGGATCGTTTCACGGGCAATGACTTTTCCGCCCACAGCGGCCTGAATGGCGATCTGGAACATCTGCGGCGGAATGGCATCCTTGAGCCGTTCAGCGATCTGGCGTCCCCGTTCATAGGCAAAATCCACGTGGACGATGGAGCTGAAAGCATCCACCGGTTCCCCGTTGACAAGGATATCCAGCTTGACCATTTTTCCGGCTCTGTACCCGGCCGGTTCATAATCCATACTGCCGTAGCCGCGGGTCATGGATTTGAGTTTGTCATGGAAGTCGATCAGAATCTCGTGCATGGGCAGCTCTGCGGTGATGATAACGTGTCCGGCGTCCGCACTGGCGGTCTCCGTACAGATGCCCCGTTTGGACATGATGAGGTTCATCACATCCCCGATATAGGCGGTGGGGGTCATCACATGGCATCTGATGAAAGGCTCCTCGATGCGGTCGATCACGGAGGGATCGGGCAGATAGACGGGGTTATCCACGTACTGCAATTCGCCGGATTTCAAATAAACGTGATAGATCACCGAGGGATAAGTTGCCAGAATATCCATATTGTATTCTCTGCGGAGACGCTCCTGGATGATCTCCATGTGGAGCAGTCCGAGGAAGCCGCAGCGGAAACCGAAGCCCAGGGCGGCGGAACTTTCCGCCTGATAGACAAAAGCGGCATCGTTGAGCTGAAGTTTCCCCATACTGGCCTTGAGCTGATCGTATTCATCCGTGTCGATGGGATAAATTCCGCTGAACACCATGGGACGCACCTCACGGAATCCCGGCAGAGGTTCTTTGGCAGGCTTGTCGCAGTCGGTGATGGTATCGCCGATACGGGTATCCGAGGGGCTTTTCAAGTTGGGGATCAGGTAGCCCACGCTGCCGGCTCTCAATTCATCGCAGGGACTCATCCGGGGGTTGAAAAATCCCACCTCTTTGATCTCGCTGGTGATCCCGTTGCTGAAGAGCCGGATCTTCGTGCCGCGTTTGAACACTCCCCGGCGGACGCGGACAAAGTTCACCACACCGCGGAAAGTATCATACTGAGAGTCAAAGACCAGCGCTGCGGTCCCCTCCTCTTCCGTTTCCACCGGAGCGGGGATCCGGTTGATGACCTCTTTCAGGAGTTCAGCAACTCCGGCGCCGGTCTTGCCGCTGACAGAGAGAGCCTCTTCGCGGGGAATGGCCAGAATCTCCTCCATCTGCTCATAACAGAGTTCCAGATTGGCGGCAGGCAGGTCGATTTTGTTGATAACAGGAATGATCTTCAGGTTCTGGGCGATGGCCAGATTGATATTGGCGACCGTCTGAGCCTGGACGCCCTGGGTGGCGTCGATCAGCAGAATGGCGCCTTCACAGGCACAGAGACTGCGGCTGACCTCATAGGCAAAGTCCACATGTCCCGGGGTGTCGATCAGATTCAGTTCATAGGTGATGCCGTCACCGGGATCATACGCCATGCGCACAGGGTGGGATTTGATCGTGATGCCGCGTTCGCGTTCCAGATCCATCCCGTCCAGCAGCTGTTCCTGAAGGTCACGTTTGGCCACGGTTTCAGTGATCTCAAGCATACGGTCTGCCAGAGTCGATTTGCCGTGGTCGATGTGTGCAATAATACAAAAATTTCTGATATGTTCAAGTTTCAAGGTCACATCCCTTATTTTACAAGTTTACAAGACATCATTATAATATAGCACAAACATTCTCTCAACTCAATACATTTGTGCAAATTTTTTGAAGTCCCTCACGTCTACGGCGGCAGATCCTGTTTGGCATCTTGAATTTTTACCGAAAAGTGCTATTTTAATGATTATGTTTTATTTTGGATCTCAACACGCAACTCCCAAGGAAAAAATATGGATATGACACAGCACCACACAGCTTATCTGAAACGATCCCTCTATGCCCGGTTTTTTCTTGAAGCCAGAGGAGGACGCGGAGCTTTTGTACGGATGGGTACGGATGAGTACGGAAAAGTACGGAGCCGGACCCAGCCGCAAACGGCCGGTATC
>JAFVYP010000159.1 GCA_017508555.1 Lentisphaeria bacterium | reverse complement strand
GCACTGCTGCCCTCGGCCTGCGGTGCTTCGACCTGGACCGGCGGCGCTTTATATGCACTCATCAGCGCCCTGCTCCCCGGTATATTTCTGGCCGTATTTTCCATTGGCGGCAAGAAGATGACCGGTAAGGATGTTCTGGGTTGGGGCGATGTGAAATTCATCACCGCCTGCGGCGCACTGCTGGGTTTCCCCGGCGCACTTTTCGTTCTTCTGGGCGGCTCTCTTTCGGGGACAGTTTACGGAGTGATCCTTTCAAGATACCGCCGGAAAGCGCTGAAAAACTGTGCCATCCCCTTCGGACCTTTTCTTGCCGCCGCCGCCGTGATCTGGACACTGGCCGGCAACTGGATCTGGCACTGGTATTTAATGATTTCCGGGAAATAAATCCCCTGTTGAACACAAAAAAGGAGAAAAAAGAATGAAAAAGTTACCTTTCCTCTTTGCACTGGCGGCATTCTGCGGCTGCACAGCCCCCGTCAACACAGTCAAACCTCAGCGGCCCCCCGTCAACACAGTCAAACTTCAGCGCCCCCCTGTCAACACAGTCAAACTTCAGCTGCCCCCCGCCATCTATGCTGTCCCCGGCGTGGAAAGCTCCATTTATTTTGACAATATCGTGAGAGTTATCAATCCCGCCAACTATGTTTTTGATGTCACTTGCAACAAAGGCCGCAACGATCAGAAACGGTGGCGCTACATCCCCAAAGCCGGTGAGAAAGGAACCTATGATCTCAAGATCACCGTTATTTCCGACCGGGGCGTCGAAGCTGAAGGTTCAACCAAACTGATCGTCACGCCCGCCGAAACCGGCAAGGGCAAAAACTTTGCAGTCCTGGTCATCGGCGACAGTCTGACCGCCGCCAGTGTTTACCCCCGGAGATTGTATGAACTGCTTAAAAATAACGGTCATCCCCAGGTCAAATTTCTGGGACTCAACGGCAAAGCCAAATCTGAAGCCGGCCACGAAGGTTACGGCGGTTGGACATGGGCAAGTTTCATGGATAAAAAGACGGCCACTCCCGTCAAAAAAGGTCAGCCTTCCTATCCCCGTCACCGTCCCAGTCCTTTCATCCACAACGGCAAATTCAGCCTCACTGAATATCTGAAAAAACATCACGGCGGCCGTATGCCCGACTTTATCACCATCCAGCTGGGCGTCAACGATGTTTTCGGCGGTCAGGATGCCACTTTGAATGAACGCATTGCCAGGATCCTGGGCAATGCTGACAGACTTCTCGGCGCACTGCGCAAAGAAGCTCCCAACGCCATCATCGGTGTCGGTCTGGTCACCCCCAGCGCCAGCACGCAGGATGCTTTCGGCAGCAACTACACCAACGGCCAAACCCGTTGGCAGTACAAGAAAAACCAGCATGCTCTCAACGAAGCCATGCTGAAAAAATTTGCCAACTATCCTGACAAAAAAGTGTTCCTGATCCCCACAAACGTCAATCTGGATTGCGAAAACAATTACCCTGTCCGCAGAGAAGCTGTTGACGGCGTGAACTTCAAAGGCAACAAGCGCACGCTCCTCCGTCAGTCCAACGGCGTGCATCCCGCTCCTGCCGGATACAATCAGATGGGCGACACCTTTTACTGCTGGATAAAATATCAGCTTTCAAGGTAACACATCATGAATGGATGGGTATTGCCGATACTGGGTTCTGCACTGTGCCTGGGGATCTACGACGTGTTCAAAAAACACGCTGTCCGGGAAAACAGTGTCATGCCGGTGTTGTTTCTGGCGACGCTTTCAGGTACACTCTTCTTTCTGGTGCTGACCGGGATACGGAGTTTGTACACACCGCTTGCGGTCTGCTGGACACCGGAAATACTCATCCGTGTATTCCTGAAATCCCTTCTGGCTTCAGCCAGCTGGGCATTTGTCTATTACGGTTTGCGTGAACTGCCGGTTTCCATTGCGTCACCGTTACGCAGTTCCGCCCCGTTGTGGAGCATCATCGGGGCCATGCTCATTTTCGGTGAAATGCCGACCAGATGGCAATGGCCCGGCATGATACTGATCCTGACCGGATGTTTTCTTTTCACGCTCATCGGCAGCAAAGAACACTTTTCATG
>JAFVYP010000158.1 GCA_017508555.1 Lentisphaeria bacterium | reverse complement strand
GGCAAGACGGTAGAACTCTCCCTGATGAACGACAGGGCGCAGGAGCTTATAAAGATCCGTATATTCCCGGATCTGAAGGATCTCCTCTTCTGAACATCTGTTCAGGGCTTTTCCGCAGGCAAGAGACCCCATCATACCGCAGTACGCCTGATATTTCATGGGCGTTATCCGTTTGTTGATAAAACGCATGGAGTCGCTGATATGACAGGCGCCGCCTGCCATGCGGGGCAGATTCATAGCCGTAAATCCCTCGTGGAGTTTGAGCATATCCAGCGCATCCTGATTGTCGCTGCGGTTCATGCGGGCAAAGGATTTTGTCATTTGCAGACTGGCACGGGCTGCTCCGGAAGCACAATTTTCCAGCAGAAGATCAGGAAATTCCAACAGCAGGCGCGCAAAGATATCATCCAGATTGCGGGCATAATCTATCCACAGGCGCGGAGAGGCTCCCGGAGTGGTGAAATAGCTGTTCATATCCAGTTTCAAATAAGAGATCCCCGTACTGCGCACAAGTTCACGGATGGCGTTGTAAATATATTCCGCCACATCTTTTCTTGCCAGATCAAGCAGGATATTGGTCCGGGCCGGACCATGACGGCGCACGCCGGGCTCTACGCCTTCCCAGGTCATGGCCCACTCCGGATGCTCCCGGTAAAGGGCGCTTTTGATCTCAAAACTTTCCGGTTCGATCCATAAACCGAACTGCATCCCCAGTTCAGCAACGCCGTCGATGACAGGTTTCAGTCCGCGGGGAAACTTTTCCTTATCCGGATACCAGTCGCCCAGCGCCGTCTGCCAGCCGTCATCTATGACAAAAAGCTCGCACCCGGCCCGGGCCGCCACACGGGCTGTGGCAAGGACATTTTCTTCGTTGACATTCGTTTCCAGACTGCCCCAGGTGTTGCACAGCATGGGAAGATTTTTTTCCCTGAAACGGGGCGGCAGCAGCTCTTGTTTCTGCCAGCGGTGCAAGATCCGGCTCATGCCGCCGAACCCATCGGCACTTACGCCGGAAGCCGTCAGCGCGGACTCAAAACATTCTCCCGGAGCCACCTCAAAAGCGCTGTCAAAATCATTGATCCCGCAGATCAGAGCCGCGGATTCATAAGCGTTTCTTTCAGCAGTGATCTTCCAGTTGCCCGACCACATGACAGAACAGAAATAGACAGTCCCCGTACTTTCCGTTGCCGTATGGTCGTCCATGGCCGCCAGCGGATAATGGAATGGTCCTGTCACGCCGGTTCTGCTTTCAATAACAAATTTACCGGGCGTCAGGGTCTGACGGCAGGGCTGGGCCTCCTTGGCCCAGTGTCCGGCCCAGTGGGTCAGACGCCAGTTCTGGGTATATTGCGGCATGTACCATGCGCCGGAAGCAAAACGCTCAAGCGTCAGCGGCTGATCCGTCTTATTGACAAGACGGAAGGCTCTTTCCAAAATCTCTTCATGCAGGATATAGACCAGTTCCAGCAGAACATCATGCCGCTTTTCTTTGAAAAAAAGAACAAGTTTATTTGCCTCTTTTTCAAAGCCTGTATATTCAAATCGGGAAACCCTGATCCTGTCGGCATAGGTGATCTTCAGAGCCGTTTCATCGAAAAAGTCTCCGCCGAAAACGGGCAGCTCCTGAAATTGCATTTTCGCAAAAGAGGTATAAAGATGCCGGTGGCACTGACGGAGAAAGAGGGCTTCAAGATCCTCTGCACTCTCCAGGGGCTTTCCCCAGTAAATATTGTGCGCCATCCCCTCCGGAGAGATCTCGATGCCGTAGCTCATGGCCCTGTTGGTCAAAAGGAAACGGCTGCCGGTCTGACAGATATCCATAAGATTTTACTCTCCTTTGAGACAGAGATCAACGATCTCATCCAGATTTCCCGTGGCCAGATTGATGGTCGTATCCGATCCGCCGTAATAGATCTTGAGTTCCCGCGTCGCATGATCGGCCACAGCTCCGGTGGCAAAGACCACGTCCCGGATAAGACCATTCCGCTCATAATCGGTTTCAGGCGTCAGAAGAAAATCATTCATACAGCCCAGGATCTTTTCAGGATCTTCAAGATCAAGCAGCACGGCACTCAAACTGTACCGCCATCCCACAAAGGTATCCTGCACACCGTGGACGATCTCAAGATATCCCTTTTCAGTCTTTACCGGAACCGTCGGACCGATCTTGAGCGTGTTCCACGGCGCGTATCCCCGTTTGAGCAGGGGACGGTGCATCCCCCAGTGGATCAGGTCGGGAGAATAGGATATCCAGATATTGGCATAGGACTCCTTGTAAGGCGCTCCCAAACTGTACGGACGGTCAAGACGGACATATTTGCCGTTGATCTTTTCAGGGAACAGACAGGGAACACGGTTGTGCGGCAGCGCAATGATCTCCATAGGTTCTACGGTGAGAAAATCCTTTGTTCTGTAAAGCAGAGCGCAGCACCCCCAGGTGGAGTTGGCCGGACGGATGATGTAATAACAGTCATCCTCCGCCATATAAGTCACGCGGCAGTCGATGGGATGAAAATCAAGGTTGCCGAATTTTTTCTCTCTGTCGATTTTGAAAATCGGCTCTTCGTGAATGGTAAAATCAATACCGTTGCGGCTCTCAGCCACATGACAGCGGGCGCCGCCGCCGTTGCGGGGCACGACTGCCAGCAGCAGAATGATCCTGCCGTCCGGCGTCATCACCTGCCCCGGATTGAAAATCTGGTCAGCTTTGCAGAAGGGAAAAGTTTCCGGCGCAAAAAGCGGATTGCCAGCATAACGTTTCAATGTTGATTTGAATTTTATCTCTTGCATGATTCAGTCCCGGGTTATATGCCAGTGTATCTCTTTGTTTTCACCGGCGGATATTTCAAGTGTTCCGATATTATCTTCCTGTTTCCACACACCGCCGGACGCGGTGCAGGTACAAGCATTTTCCAGAAGGAACGTCAGCACAAGCACCTCATCTGCGGTACACAAAACCCTTCCGGAAAGGGAATGAGAGTCCTGAACAAGCTCCTTCAGTTCATATCCCCCCTGGGTCAGATGACGGGAACTTGAGATCAGTGTGCAGAAAGCGCCCTCTTCCAGAGGTGTGATGCGCAGCACAGCTGTATCGTACGGAGCGATCTCCAGAGAGAGCGTATCTGCAAATACGCCGGCAAAACGCTTTTCATAAAAGTTGTAAACGGCATAACGGCCGGCAGGGAGCGCCAGATCCCGGCGCAGAGAAAACTCTCTTGTCAGCGGTTTATCCGTCAGATTGGTGACTCCGGCCACGTTCCAGGAGCCGAAAGGACGGGAAACAGCCAGATTGACCACCTGACAGTAGAGGTCTCTTGTTTTGGCCTCCAGCTCTCCCGGATGGACGCTGATGACGGGCATTATACGGCGCAGAAGATCAATGCGCAGCTCATCCAGATCATCAATTGCATCCCCCATGGTCAGCGGCAGACCGGCAAGACTGTAAATCGCGGCACGGCTGCGGGCCTGGGCATCGTTATTGAGTTCCGGACGCAGAATAAGATTATCCGCATCCGCATAAAACACAGTATTGTGCCACGGATAACAGGCAAGGATACGGTCGATCCCCTGCGCCAGAAAAGCCTCCCAGCTGAAAATATCTCCGCCGATCCTTGCCGCATCAAAAATATCCATGGCGGCGCAGATATCGCGGCGGGAAGCGCCCCAGCAGGAAAGCATATAGATATCCTCCCCCAGGGTCTCCCGGGCAGCCGAGATCATATTGCGGAAAGCGGCAAGAGGTGTCAGACCGGGATCATAAAATTTTTCATGCAGTTCGTCACAGGTTTGCAGCGTATCCGGCAGACAATCCCACTTGACGGCCGCAAATCCCCACTGCCGGATCTGACGGAATACCGCCGGGATAAACTCCCGCAGAACCTCCGGATGGCTGGGATCTATCCACCATTGGCCGCACCATTTGACAGACTGTCCCAACAGCCAGTCCGGGTGGGCTTTGAACATCTCATTGAGCTGTCCGTCATTGGAAGCACTGATCCACAGGGCTGGAACAAATCCCATTTTTTCAAGTTTTTCTGCCACAGCAGCAAGGCCCTCCGGATAAATATCTTTCCGCGGATGAAAGATATCACATCCTTCGATCCCGAGACCATCCCAGCTTTTGTGGCACCACTCCCAATC
>JAFVYP010000157.1 GCA_017508555.1 Lentisphaeria bacterium | reverse complement strand
GTGTGGGGAGGGGAAAAACCTCTTTTCCCGCGAAAAGAGGTTTTTCCCCTCCCCGCGATACCATCGACCCTTGTCGGGAACAGCGCGTTTCTGATATTGACAGGAAAGGAATTTATATGCTGGATAAAAGTTTGCCTTATTTTGACATTCTTATGAAGATGCGCGGAGAACTTCTGGCCGAACTGCCGGAACCTGAACTGCCGGAAGGCTATTCCTTCCGCTTTTACCGTCCGGGAGACGAATACGCCTGGGCGAGGATCGAATCACAGGTCGGTGAATTTCCCAACTGCGGTGTTGCGCTGGAGTATTTCCGCGGGAGATATTTGAAGGACAAGGCAGACAAACTTGCCAGCCGCTGTGTTTTCGTCGTGGATCACGCCGACAATCCGGTTGCCACCGCAACGGCATGGTTCAGCGAGAGTTCCATGGGACGCAGTAATTTTCTGCAATGGATATCGACTGATCCTCTGCTTCAGGGGAAGAGGCTGGGACGTGCTGTCATCAACCGGGCGCTGCACTGTTATATTGATAACGGAGAAGTGGGCAATGTTTATCTGCACACGCAGACATGGAGCCATAAAGCGGTCTATCTTTACAACCTGATGGGATTTCAAATTTTCAAGATCGACCATATAACGATCCCCTACGGAGCGGCTCCTTATCACCGGCCTCTGAAAAATGCACCGGAGGAGGCGTTGAAAGTGCTGGAAGCTGTTTATACACCGGAATATCTGCGATCTTTGCGGGAGCATGCAGAGCTTCCGGAGCCGCATGAGCTGGCCGACGGCACCCCGTGGATGTGATCCAATGCTGCCCTGCCATCTTTTGATGGCGGAAAACAAGAGACCGGAACAGACGTCCGGTCTCTTGTTTTCGATGCTTTTCCCCCTGTTGTGAACTGAAGGTTCACAACCAATGGAAGAGGGACTATTTATAAAGCGGTCCGAAATTGGCACAGGCCCGGTAGTCGGCGCCCTCTTTATCCATGCCGAAAGCATTCCAGGCGGCGGGACGGAAAATCTTTTCCTCCGGCACGTTGTGCATGCAGACGGGGATGCGGAGCATGGAGGCCAGGGTAATCAGATCTGCACCGATATGTCCGTAATGGAAGGCGCCGTGATTGGCTCCCCAGTTGGCCATGACACTGTAAACATCCTTGAAGGGACCCTCTCCGGTCAGATTGGGCACGAACCAGGTGGTGGGCCAGCCGGGATCGGTGCGGTCAACCAGCTTTTTATTGACCTCTTCAGGCAGCTCGTGGGTATAGCCTTCCGCAATCTGGAGAACAGGTCCAAGCCCCTTGACCATATTGAGGCGGCTCATGGTGACCGGCATGCCTTTCCTGGTCAGGAAGGTGCTGGAAAATCCGCCGCCGCGGAAATATCCCAGATTGACCGGGGTCCAGACTGTCGCCGCTGTGCAGTCGGCAGCCTCCTGTTCGGTGATCTCCCAGAAGGGCTTCATGGCGGGCATACCGTTTTTGCTCTGGCGGCCCGTTGCGTCCATGGTGGTCGCTCCGGAGTTGATGAGATGGATCAGCCCGGGGACATCCAGATCAAAGCCTGTGGCCTCCTTGACCGCTTCGGGACTCCAATAGGTACGCACATCGCTGAAACCTGCCGCCGCATTGGTCAGCAGATGACCGAAAAGCATGGCAACGCCGTTGCAGCAGTCGTTTTCCGTCGCAACGATGTAGGGCTTGCGGATACCGTTCCAGTCGAAAGAGGAGCAGAGGACGCTTTCAAGGAAATCGCCGTTGGGCATGAAATCAGTCCACTGGCGCTGGCCCTGGAAACCGGAGGCAATGGCATTGTGACCGCAGGATTCTTCAACGAAGCCCATTTCTGCCAGTTTGGGATTGCCTGCCATCAGGTCTCGGGCAATCAGAGCCATTTTGACAACGTATTCCCAGATCTGATCCTGTTCTGCCTGGGATTTGCCTTTCTCTCCGTTGTAGATATCGGCGTTCTGTTTGCAGTATTTTCTGGTCCAGGCGATGGCTTTTGCGTATTCTTCCGGATCGTAGATCCCTTCGTTGACGCGGCGGATGATCTCGCACATGTCAACAGATTCACATCTCATATTCAGATATTCTTCAAAGAAGTCAGGATCAACGATGGATCCGGCGATCCCCATGGCCACACTGCCTATGGAAAGATAGGATTTGCCCCGCATCTCTCCCACGGCCACGGCAGACCGGGCAAAACGCAGGATCTTTTCTTTCACGTCATCGGGAATAACGGCGTCGTCAGCATTTTTGACATCGCGTCCGTAGATGCCGAACGCGGGCAGTCCCTTCTGGGCGTGGGCTGCCAGAACAGCTGCCAGATAAACCGCCCCTGGACGTTCTGTGCCGTTGAATCCCCAAACGGCCTTCTGGGTGAGGGGATTCATATCCATCGTTTCAGAACCGTAGCACCAGCAGGGGGTGACGGTCAATGTGGCGGTCACGTTGTTTTTTGAAAATTTTTCTTCACAGAGTGAGGCTTCGTAAACGCCGCCGATCGTGGTATCGGCAATGATGCACTCCACGGGGGTCCCGTCATTGTAGCGCAAAGTCGAAGAGATCAATTCTGCGGCCGCACGGGCCATGTTCATCGTCTGAATCTCCAGGGATTCGCGGATGCCTTTGCGTCTGCCGTCAATGGTGGGACGGATCCCGATTCTTGCTTTTTCCATTGTATTCTTCCTTTATTTTACAGCTGCATGAGCAATTCAAATGATGTGGAATATAATCTAACTTTTCAAAACTCTTTTTTCAAGTTTTTTTTGACCGGAAATAAAAAAACTCCCCGTTTTCGGGGAGTTGACAAGCAAAGTTTTCAGTTTGCGGAAGATTTTTTGACCGCGCGGATATAGGTCAGTTTGGATTTGAGGATCTCCTTCAGATCTCCCAATTCGCCGATAGCGGCTGTGATGGGGATGATCTCGACAGGTTCCGTGGCCAGTTTTTCCTGAAGCAGCAGCAGATTTTCTTCAGAAGCAGGCATATCCATTTTGTTGGCGATGATGACCGAGGGCCGTTTGGAAAGGCCCGGCATATACAGTTCAAGCTCATTGCGCAGACAATCCAGATCGTCCAGAGGGGATCTGCCGTCGGTTCCGGCCATATCCAGAACAAAAGCCAGAATATCCGTCCGTTCGATATGTTTCAGAAAAGCGTGACCGAGCCCCACATTGTCATGGGCTCCCTCGATCAGACCGGGGATGTCCGCTATGAGAACGCGGCTGTAATCGGGATACTCCACCACTCCCACAACGGGGTTGAGTGTGGTGAAGGGATAACTGGCCACTTTGGGTTTGGCCGCAGAGACGGCTCCCAGAAGCGTGGATTTGCCCGCATTGGGGAAACCGACAAGACCTACGTCTGAAATGGTTTTCAGTTCCAGTTTGAGACGTCTTTCCTCTCCCGGTTTGCCCAGTTCAAAACGGCGCGGTGCGCGGTTGAAGTTACTCAGAAAACGGGCATTGCCCCGTCCGCCCCGTCCGCCGGAGGCCACCAGGACCCGCTGGCCGGGTTCGGCAAGATCGGCCACCTGTTCGCCTGTTTCCAAATCTGTTACAAGAGTCCCCAGAGGGACTTTCAGGGTGATATCATCTGCATTTCTGCCGTGGCAGTCTGAACCTTTGCCGCCGGGACCGTTGGCCGCACGGTAAGCTGTCTGATACATGAAAGAGGCCAGACTCTGTTCATCGCTGGTAGCCTCCATCCAGACGCTGCCGCCGTTGCCGCCGTCGCCGCCGTCCGGACCGCCTTTGGGCATATACTTTTCGCGGCGGAAGCTGCAGCAGCCGTTGCCGCCGTCACCGCCCTTGACAAGAATTCGTGCCTGATCTACAAACATTTTTTACCTCATACGAAAAAATCCCGAAAAGCCTGATATACTGCTTCCCGGGATTTGAATACAAAAACTGCTGACTGCAACAGATCAGTTGGCAGAGGTCGGAACGATGCTGACCTTGCGCTGTTCTTTGCAGAATTCGACTTTGCCGTCGCAAAGAGCGAAGAGGGTGAAGTCTCTGCCGCAGCCGACATTGTTGCCGGGACGGAAACGGGTTCCGCGCTGACGGACGATGATGGATCCTGCGCTGACTTCTTCTCCGCCGAAGGCTTTGATACCCAGAAATTTCGGCTGACTGTCGCGGCCGTTACGGCTGCTGGACTGACCTTTCTTATGTGCCATGATAACTCTCCTTGATATATAAAATTTTGAATATAATGCAACTCTTACATTTCAATAATATACTTCTCTTTTTTAATAATATCAAGCGCTTTTTGGGAAAAAAACAGCAAATATTTGCTTTTTCAGACCTTATTGGAGCTTTTTGCCGTCACTGAAGGCTTTTCCGGCGGCTTCTCCCAGCTTCAGGTAGGTGTGATGTACGGGATCAAAGCAAATGGGCGCAAGTTTTTCCGGAGAGATCTTCCCCTCCTCATCCAGCACCCTCTGGTCTGCGCTGATATTGACGATATCTCCCACTGTGCAGCCGGTTTTTTCATCAAAGGAGACCAGGCGGCACTCCAGGATCATGCCGAATTCACTGAGGCGGGGCGCATGGACGAAGGGAGAGTTTTCCGCATGCACGCCGGCACGGGCAAGTTTATCCGGTGTGTCGTTGCCGGAAACGATCCCCAGGTAATCGCAGGCTGTGACCAGAGAGGCTTCTCCGATGCAGACGGTGAAGGCCTCATTCCGCAGAAGATTGGCTGCCGTTTTGTGGCCGGGATCGATGCAGACGCTGATTTTGTTGGTGTCGTAAATGCCGCCCCAGGCCGCATTCATGGCATTGGCTGTGCCGTCTTCGTTCCAGGTGCCGATAATCAGCACCGGCATCGGGTAAAGCCAGGTCTGGATGCCGAAATCTTTTCGCATAACTGTTCTCCTTGTCAAAACAGCACAATGGACGTTGCTCCCGGAACAAAAAACGCTGTTCCGGGAAAAGGACTGCCGGCGCGGCGCTCCCTGAACTTGGGAAAGGCACCGCTCCGGCAATTTTTTACACAGAAATCCGGCGCAGTTACTTTTTCGCCAGTTTCCGCCAGTTTTCGATCAGGGCATCGGAGGTCTCCATGCCGTAGGCGCTGCTGCGGGGCGTGGTTTCATAACCGCCGCGTCCGTAGTTCCAGGCGTTGGGAATGTAGCCGCCGGCCAGCTGTTTGCCGCCGTTGTAGTTGCCGTGGGAAGTAATCATGCAGAACTTGTCACGGAAGATCGCCCGGCGAACCGTCAGACCGATTTCCACAAAGGGTTCGCTGGGCAGAGAGGCCAGCACGACAGAATCGCCGAATTCGAGCTTGGTCAGCAGGAAATTGGGGGTCTTGGGTTCGTCCACAAGTTCCAGCAGTTTGACGGCAAAGTACTTGAGCGCAAAGGGGGCGCCTTTGGCCAGGTCTTCACTGGTCAGGTCGATCTCTGAACCCACTTTGGAAATATCCACATCGGGGAAACGGGCCACTGTCTCTCTGGCGGCTGCGACTTCTGCGGGATCCAGTTCGCGGGGAGAGGTCTTGACCTTCCTTGTGGTCATGCGGATCTTTTTGC
>JAFVYP010000016.1 GCA_017508555.1 Lentisphaeria bacterium | reverse complement strand
CTGCGCCAGGAGCTTGCCGGGAGCGGGATCAGCCAGGCGGCCTCTGAAACCGATATCCACGCCGTCGTATCTGAAAAAGGAGAGACGGTCCTTCAGGCCCACCATCTCCGCCAGCTGGGCATTGTTGCCCGCAACGGGATGGGCATCCAGCGGCAGATGGGCGGCATACAAGCTGATACCGGCATTAAAAAGTTTTTCCAGACGCCGGGCAACAGTCCCGGTAAAGCGCCGGGGTTCACCGCCCCAGCTCAAACCGTGATGGACAAAAACAAAGTCGGCTTTTTTCTCTGCCGCGATATCAAACAGCTCCTGACAGGCATCCACACCAAAAATCAGATGGCTGACCTCGTCTTTGCCTTCGACCTGAAGGCCGTTATTGGAGTGATCTCCGGCAAATCCGGCAAGATCCAGTTCTTTATCCAGATAAGAGACAAGTTGTTTCAGTTTCATTTGACAGTTCTCCTTAATAATATAAACACTGTTTTTTAATTTTCCGCTTCAGGGTGTTCCGGCCAGTCATGCTTGGGATACCGGCCGCGCATATCCTTTCTGACCAAAGTCCACGATCCCTTCCAGAAGCCGGGCAGATCCATCGTGATCTGAACGGGCCTGCGGGCCGGGGACAACAGTTCCAGACGCAGGGGAAGCTGTTTTCTGCCGATACAGGGATGCACAGTCACACCGTACAGCTCCTGTATCCTCACGGCGGCAGAGGGCGTTTCTCCGCCGTAGTCAATGCGGATCTTGTATCCTCTTTTGGTCACAAAGAACTCCGGATAAAGTTTATTGAGCAAAGCCGTCTGCTCCTGAGAGAGCGCATACGCCACCAGGGCGTCCCAGTTGAGTTTCAGCAGATCGGGGATGGAACGGACGTTATCCAGCCATCCCCGTGTGATCTCTTCAAGGACCCGGGGCCAGTTTTCCATGCGCCAGTCGGGCAGAGCGATACCGGGATCGGCCTTGAGGGCATAACGGACACGGTCGATCAGCTGATTGGCTTTTTTGAAATTTTCAGGCGGCAGTATATTTTTCCGTCTGACAGCAGCTTCAAGGACAGCTTTTCCCAAAGTTCCCGGCGGCGGCGCAACAGAACGGCTTGAAAGAACGATGGCGTCAAACCGCAGTTCTTCAACGGCGGAAACTTTTCCGGTACCGGGGTCAAAATCCAGAGAGACATTTTTGAAGAAAAAGGCACCGAATTCCTCTTCAAGCAGTTGTTTATCCAGCGGCGCCGCCAGACGGATCCGGGCATTTTCAGAGCCAGAAGCGCTCAAAGAGGCAACTGCAAGAAAAGGTTCTGTCCTCAAAGGGTCCTCCTGATCCAACACACCGGCGTGTCCGCCGGCAAGACGGTAGGAACAGCTTTGCCCGCCCTGCCTTTTGGCGATCCACTCAGGATAGGCAAAGGCAAGCAGTCCCCCGGCCTTTTCCGGTTCGATCGCCCCCGCAGGAACGGACATCAGACTGTGCAGCTGTCTGAAAACAGTCTGCTGCATGCCGAAACGCCCGGGATTTTTCTGAAACTCCCGGAGACGGGGACGGATATCAGCTGTTTCCCGGGGAAAAACTCTGTTTTCCAGCAGAGCCGCCAAAGCCGCCGCCGTTGAAAAACAGCCGGTCGTCCGGGCTCGCAGCAGCATATTGCCCAAACGCGGATGCAGGGGCAGACGGTTCAAGGCTCTTCCGTGAGAGGTCAAAAGTCCCTTTTCATCCAGCGCGCCCAGTTTCCGCAGAAGCGCCCGGGCGGCAGCCATGCCGGAAGCGGGCGGCGGATCAAGCCAGCGCAGCTGATCTTCACGGCTGCCCCAATCCGCCAGCTGAAGCACGAGAAACGCCAGATCGCAGACCGTGATCTCCGGCGGTCTCTGAGCCGTCAGATTGCCGAATTCGATTTTACTGTAAAGTCTGACAGCCGTGCCGGGCGCCGTCCGGCCCGCCCGTCCGGCCCGCTGGATGGCGGAAGCCCGGGAGACCCGTTCAAGCTCCAGAAAAGACATGCCGGATCCGGGTAAAAAGCTCATACGCTTTTCCCATCCGGCGTCAACAACACACGTTACGCCGTCGATGGTGATACTGCTCTCAGCCAGGTTGGTCGCCAGAAAGACCCGCCGTCTGCCGGGGGCCGTTTTTTGCAGAACACGGTTCTGTTCCTTCAACTCCAGCGCTCCGTGAAGTCCCCGGATATCCGCTTCAGGCGGAAGGGTTTCCGTCAGCAGGCGGGCAACGGCATCGATCTCTCCTGTTCCGGGCAGAAAAACAAGCACATCTCCCGTCTGTGTTTTTTTGAAAAGGTCCGATACAGCACGGACGCAGTTGCCGGTAATGGTACGGAAATCCGGCGTAAAGGGCATATCGGCGTACCGGATCTCAACAGGGAACTCCCGTCCCTCCGCCGCGATAAAAGCGGCATCCGGCAGAAAGACTTTCAACGCCTCCGAAGCAAGGGTGGCGGACATGATGATGATTTTCAGATCCGGACGCAGAGAGGCCTGCACATCCAGAGCCAGGGCCAGCAGAAGATCACATTCAGCGGAACGCTCGTGAAATTCATCAAAAATAACAGCATCGATCCCCTCCAGAGAGGGGTCCTCCTGAAACTCTCTGACAAGGATACCGGGGGTCACAGCAAGGATCCGTGTCCGTGCGCTCCGGCAGCTCTCGCCTCTCACGGCATAGCCGGAAAACTCCCCCGGAGAACTTGCATCAAGCTCCGCAATGCGGCAGGCCGCAGCACGGGCGGCCACGCGGCGGGGCTCGATCAGACGGACACCGCCCTGCAGCAAAGCAGCCGTTTCCGGCGGGATGACAGTGGTCTTTCCAGCGCCCGGGGCCGCCGAAAGAATGATTTTATTATGTTTTTCCAGCGCCTCCCTGTATGCGGGAAGGATCCGGACGACAGGTAATTCAGAGGGAAGGTTCATTTACTTGGCCCGGGGATGACTTTCTTTATACACTTTGCGCATTCTTTCTGCGCTGACGTGGGTATAGATCTGGGTGGTACTCAAATTTTCATGTCCCAGCATCTCCTGAACGCTGCGCAGATCAGCGCCGGCATCCAGAAGATGCGTAGCAAAGGAGTGACGCAGATTGTGCGGGGTAAAATCCGGCGGCAGTCCGGCAGAGGCCAGATAGTTTTTCAGATTCCGCTGAAAAGAGCGGGCTGTCAGACGTGTTCCGAAACGGTTGACAAACAGCGGAGAGGAAAGCTGACGGTCAGCACCGGTCGTCCGCCGCTGGGGATAATAACTTCTCAAGGCTGAGAGCGCCTGTGTTCCCAGAGCCGCCAGCCGCTCTTTTTTGCCCTTGCCGCGGACACGGATGACACTGTTGGCGATATCAAGATCCCCCAGATCGATGCCGACAGCCTCTCCGATACGCAGGCCTCCGGAATAGATCAGTTCGATCATGGCAATATCCCTTGCCATGGCAAAACCGGCCGACTCTTCAGACTTGGCAAAGCCTGCAGAGGCCGCCTGTTCCCAATAGCTCTTCACGCCGCCGATCAGACGGTCGATGTCATTGACGCTCATCACAAGAGGCAGCGGTTTGTCGGATTTGATGGGAGCCAGCCCCGTAAAAGGATTATCCTTCGCCAGATTATGCCGGATCAGAAAACGGTAAAAAGACCGCATGGCCGAAAGTTTGCGCTGGATGGAACGTTTGGAGTCCCCCCGGTCAAAAAGTTTGATGACAAAAGAGCGGGCCTGATCGTGATCGACGGCCGTCCAGTCGGAAAAGGTTTCATCTCCCCGGACAAGTATGCGGAATTCGGCAATATCCCGGGCATACGCTTCGATCGTGTGCAGCGAAGCGTTGCGTTCCGTTTCAAGATAATGGCGGAATTGACTGAAAGGAGCGTCGTTCATTTCTTCCCCTTCCCCGGTTCCTCCGCAGGTTCCAGACGCATACAGACCCGGCCGTCGATATCCTTGAGGATAAGGGCACCGGTATCGTCGATATGCCAGAGGCTTGCAGCTTTAAGATCATCAAGGAACTTTTGTTCGTAACGGTAGAGAGGCGTTGCCATGCGGGTCGCCCCCAGCATGCCGATCGAAATTTGATTTTTCCCTTCAAATTTGACGGGACCGAAAAACCGGTTGCTTCCGCAACAGCCGACGACTCTGCGCTTGTCAGGAGTAAAAATAAGATGCACGCCTTCGGGAGCCTTGCCGACAGGCTTCCAGACCGTGTTCACAAGAGGCGGCCGGGAGCTGGAAACACATCCCGGAAAAACCCACAAAAGAAGAGAGAAAACCGAAAGAAACAGAATTTTCCCGTTTTTGCTCAATAAAGCACGATTTTTTTTCATAGAAACAGTTGTACCTTGAAAATTTTAAGCTATATTATCTTCAGCAATATATTTTGTATAAATTTAATGGTCTTTGTCATATTTTTCAAGGCAGGAGAAAACACAATGAGAAAAATTTTTCTGACAGCAGCTGTTTCCGGAATCATTTCCATCCTTTCAGCCGCCTCCTCAGTTCCCGGCAAAGTAACGGCGAACATCCTCAACATGCGTCTCACCCCCAGTCTTCAATCCGCCGTGGCAGGCAAGATCCGCAATGGACAGGCGCTTGCGATCACAGCCGCCCGGGGCATGTGGCTTGAAGTGCAGGCCCCGGATTCTGTCAAGGTCTATGTGGATGAGGCTTACATCAGCAACGGAAAAACGCTCCGTGAACTGACCATGTACGCGGGCATGTCCCGCAAAGCGGCCGCCTACGGCAAACTCCCCAAAGGCACAGATGTCCAGGTGACTAAAGAACGGGGATGGGGATGGGTCAGGATCAAGCCGCCTCAGAGTTTGAAAGTCTATGTGGCCAATGCCTTCGTCTCCTACGACGCGGACGCCCTTGCAAAAGTGATGGAAGAAAACAAGTCAAAAGCCGCTGAAGCCGCCAGGACTGCCCCCGCAGTAAAAGAGGAAAAGAAGGTTGAAAAGCCTGCCGAAAAGCCTGCGGTCAAGGAAGAAAAACCTGCCGAAAAGCCTGCGGTCAAGGAGGAAAAAAAGATTGAAAAACCCGCTGCAAAGCCTGCGGTCAAGGAAGAAAAACCTGCCGAAAAACCTGCTGCAAAGCCTGCGGTCAAGGAAGAAAAGAAAGCTGACAAGCCTGTTATCCTGCCCGCGCCCGTCAAAAAGAGCGCCCCTGCGCCCTTCCGCGCAGATGATCCCCGCGTAAAGGCTTTGCAGGAGTACGGCGTGGATGTCATGAATGAAAAGCCGCAGCCGATCGTTCTGGAAGGACATCTTCTGCGGATCCCCTCCAGCGTCAATATTGCGACCAACTACGCCATTGGCGGAGACAACCGCAAAAACCTGGGCTTTGTCTGCGCAGAAGAGGATGGCATGCTCAGTCCTTTTGTGGATCAGAGAGTCAAAATAACCGGCCGGAAATTCACGATCAAGGGCTGGAAAGCCCCCATCGTCTGGCTGGATGAAATTGATAAAGTCAAATAAAAACAGAGACAATTTTCAAGGAGACATACAAGTTATGGGAAAGACCGTAGCTCAAAAAATTTTCGACGCACATGAAGTCGCCTGTCCCGGCGCCGGTGTGCGTGTCATCTCTCTGGACAGAGTGTTCTGCCATGAGATCACCACCCCCATCGCCATCAATGATCTGGTTGCCATCGGACGCGACCGGGTCTTTGATCCCGACAAAATCAAGGCCGTCATCGACCACGTCTCTCCGGCCAAGGACTCCAAGACCGCAGAACAGGGCAAAACGCTCCGTGACTGGGCAAGACGCCAGAGGATCAAAGACTTTTTCGATATCGGCGAAAACGGTGTCTGCCATGCCATTTTTCCGGAAAAAGGTTTCGTCCGTCCCGGCTATACCATTATTATGGGAGACTCCCACACCTGTACCCACGGTGCTTTCGGCGCCTTTGCCGCCGGCGTGGGGACCACTGACCTGGAAGTGGGTATCCTCAAAGGCGTCTGCGCCATGCGGGAACCCAAGACCATCAAAGTCGTTCTGAACAACAGCCTGCGTCCCGGTGTCTATGCCAAGGATGCGATTTTGTATATTATTTCCAAACTGACCGTCAACGGTGCCACGGATCAGGTGATCGAGTTCACCGGTCAGGCGGTCTCTGAACTTTCCATGGAAGGCCGTATGACCATCTGCAATATGGCCATTGAAGCCGGCGCCACCTGCGGTATCTGTTATCCCGATATGGTGACAGTGGATTATCTCTGGCCCTTTATTTCCGGCGATTACAAGGATAAAGAGGCTGCTCTGGCCGATTATGCCAAATTCCTCCCCGACGCCGATGCGGAATACACCCGGATCCTTGAGATCGACGCGGCCGGAATCGAACCTGTGGCCACCATCAATTACAAGCCCGATCAGGTCAGAACGGTCCGCGAACTGGAGGGAACGAAAGTGGATCAGATCTATATCGGCAGCTGCACCAACGGACGTATCGAAGACCTGCGTGTGGCCGCTCAGGTCATCCGGGGCAAAAAGATCGCCCCCGGCGTCCGTGCGATCCTCTCTCCGGCAACGCCTCTGGTGTATAAGCAGGCCCTGAAGGAGGGACTGATCGCGGATTTCATGGAAGCCGGTTTCTGTGTGACCAATCCCACCTGCGGCGCCTGTCTCGGCATGAGCAACGGTGTTCTGGCCTCCGGAGAGGTCTGCGCCTCCACCACCAACCGCAACTTCAACGGACGTATGGGCAAAGGCGGCATGATCCATCTGATGAGTCCCGCCACCGCCGCCGCAACGGCCATTGCCGGACATATTATCAACTCTGAACTTTTCAAATAAGAAAAGGATATGTTTTGAAATGAAAAACTTCAATGGTAAAATACTTTTTCTCGACCGCTCTGATATCAATACAGATGAGATCATTCCGGCGAAATATCTGACCGAGTCCCAGAAAGCGGCTCTCAAGCCCTACTGCCTTGAGGATCTGATCCTCGATGGCTTTGACTCCAAAAAAGATCTGGAGGACAAAAGCGTTATCATCACCCGCGCCAACTTCGGATGCGGTTCCTCCCGTGAACACGCCCCCTGGGCGCTGGAATGTAACGGCATCAATCTGGTCATCGCAGAAAACTTTGCCCGCATCTTCCGTCAGAACATGTTCAACTGCGGCATGCTGGCCATCAGTCTGGCCCCGGAGGTCATCGACGGTCTTTTCAAAGATTTTGCAGGAAACGAAGCCTCTCTTGAGGTCGATCTTGACGCGAAAAAGTTTACCGTCACCGGCAGCGGCAAAACCGCCACGGTGGATTTTACAGTCGGCGACTTCGACCTGGATCTGGTCAAAGCTGGCGGCTGGGTGAGCTACGCCGATTCAAGGTATTGAGATCAATTTTTATCAGGGAGTATTACTTATGGACAGTATCGTTGTCAAAAAGACGGAAGCCTGCCAGAGCGGCTGGGAACTTCAGAGCAAGAAGGTCAAATTCTTCGTTACGGAAAACGGCGGACAGACGGCGCCTGTTCTCTTCACAGATGAGAGCGGCAAAACCATCAGCCCCTATTTTCTTTCTCCCTGGCAGACTGAAGGAAAAGATCTTTCCGGCTGTCCCGTGCTGGTTCCCCTGCGCGGCGATTTCTTCTGCCTGCCCTTCGGCGGCAACGGAGATCCCGTCAACGGCGTCACCTTCCCCTGCCACGGCGAAACAGCCACGGCAAAATGGGAACTGGAAGATTCTGCAAAAGAGGGAGAGGTCTCTCAGATGACCCTCAAAATGAAACTTTCCCTGACTGAGGGAGAGGTCAGAAAACGCATTACCCTCAAAGACAGCGAAGAGGCCATTTATATCGAACATGAAGTTTCCGGTCTGGAAGGAGATTTCCCCATCGGCCACCACGCGATCCTGGATTATCCCGCTCCCGGAGAAAAGATGTATATGGCAGCGGATAAATTCGATATGGGCATGGTGCATCCCGGAATTTTCTCAGATCCTGTGAACAAAGAGTTCCAGTGTCTGCTGCCCGGAGCGGAATTTGATGATTTGACAAAAGTGCCCTCCATGTTCAAATGTCCTGATACCATCGACTGCACCACTTATCCCATGCCCGTTGGCTACACCGATATCTTTGCCGTGTTCCGCAAGCCTGCGGAAAAACCGGCCTGGACTGCAGTTGTTTTCCCTGAGCGCGGCTATATCTGGTACGCGCTCAAAGACTCTGCTGTTCTGCCCGGCACAGCTGTCTGGAACGCCAATGAGGGCCGTTACGGCGATCCCTGGAACGGCCGTACCAGCTGCATCGGCATTGAGGATTGCTGTTCCTTCTTTGCCGGCGGTTACAAGCCCTCCATCGAAGAAAACGACTTGACCCGCAAAGGCTGGAAGTCTGCGTTCACCTTCAGCAAAGCGGCGCCCAGCTCCATCAAGACCATTCAGGGCATCGCCCGTATCCCCGCCGATTTCGGACGGATCACCGATGTCAAATTCACCTCTGAAGGTCTGGAGTTTGCCGGAGAAAACGGTAAAATCTCTGCCGTCAAAGTCGATTGGGCTTTCGTCAAGTAACTTGCCTTACCTCTCAAAAAAAACACCCCGGAAGTTGAACTTTCGGGGTGTTTTTTTGCAGCTGACAGCTCCGGGCGCCGGAGGGTATGCTCCTTTTCCGACACCGTCCTCCCTTGCAGGAGACGGAACTTTCATTTTAACTTTTCAGCGATCTCTTTGGCTGTTTTCTGCCATTTGTCTGCATCTTTTTCACAAAAGAAAGCAGTACTGGCAGAAGCTCTCAATTCATTGTCAACACGAAAATATGCTCTGGAATAGGGAACAAGATAATCTTTCCGGTACATGGACCTGTCCCAAACTTCCCTGAAAGCATTGCGTTCTCCTTTTTCAAATCTGGTGACTGTAACGACCGCAAGACCGCTTTTGGGGTCATACCAGGCGCCTGCCGGAAATTTTTTGCGCGCAGGAGAGTTTCCATCAGATTTGAATTTCAGCACTTTGAAAGAGCCATCTGTTTCCATCAGCAGAAAATCGGTAAACCGGGTACTCCAGGGATGCATAAAGCAATAAAGGAAATTGACTTTGACCAAATTTTTGGCTCTGATAACGATTTTTTCATCCAATCTGTCATTGGCAATACGGAAGGAATAATTGACGATGAAATCTGCAATATAACTTGTTTTGACAACATCAATCGTCTTACCAGAAATCAGATTTCCTTGAACCGGAGTTATCTCTTTGCCATCGACCTTTATTTTAAGTGAGACCAATTCTTCGCTTTTTCCGGATTCTCCATGTCCGGAACCTATAAAAAACCGGCTTCCCTGCGGCTGAAAAGCCATACCATAGTGAGATTTCGGTGCATCAATGCCCATCATATTGGAATCCCATTTGACGCCATTGATGTTCCAGCATTTTTCAGCAGCCAGTCTCACAAATATTTTACCGGACTGGATTTCGATCGATTTGGGAAGCGCTGCAAAATTCAGACTTCCCGCTGCCAGAACAAAAAGAAGTAAAAGTTTTTTCATCGTATTTCTTCCTTTATTTTATAACGACTTTTCCTGTTTTTGAAAAGGTACGTCCATTGATTTGCATTGCTCCGCTCCGGAACAGTAAACGCTGGTTGAATGTTCTGACATCAAGCAGCACCGGAGCTGAAAACTTCTCTTTTCCCTCTCCGACTTCTACCCGTGCGGAAACGCCAACAAATGGTTTGTTACGGATAAATGTGAAAGTATAAACAGCTTTGACTGTCAAGGGAGGTTCTTCCTCTCTTGCTTTGGAACACATGGTCCCGGTACACTCAATGACCATGCGCTCTGCCGTATTTTCTATGATTTTCTGTTCGGCATACCTGTCAGAGGAAAGCCAATAGTTTTTACCATTGATCTGTATCCTGTCATTCCATTCGATTTTATCAAGAGCCTGATAATTTTTAGCAAGAAAACGGACAGGAAACATACTGCCGCGCATGATAAGACAACGGAAAACCCCAGTGTTGACTGTTAAAAATCCAGATTGTTCATTTCTGCTGCCGACCAAAGCATTTTTATCTGTAACAAAAGGATCTTTTTCGCCGGGTATCGCTGAAATGATTTTTATTTGTCCGCGTATTTTATCAAGCAGACGTCCGGAATTTTTCCCCTCCGGAACTGCAAGAAAAAGTCCGGCAGAGCGTCCATTTAATGAAAAATCTGCAGAAACTTTTCCTGCGGCGGAAGAACAAACTTCTTTTTGTCCGTCAGTAAAAAAGCGGTACAATTTGAAATTCCCTCTTCCGGGCAAATCAAAAACAGCTTTGTTCGTATGTTTTTTGCCGGAAATATTCAATATGGCGACAGCAAGCATGCCGTCCCATTGCCAGCTGCATGTATAAATATCCGGCGTTGTGACCCATCCTGTTCCAAGAACGCCCCAGCAGATGCGCTTTTCAGGAATTTTTTCGGCAAACTCTGCCGGTCTTGCCATCATACCGTTGTTAAAGAAATCCAGAAGAGAAAACCGTAAACGCATCAACTGTTTTGACCACACTCTGAACTCATGCAGTTCCGGTTGAATAAAGTGAGAAATGCTGAACCAGCCGAGCTGCGAACCGGATACAAACTGCCAGGCAAGAATAGCGGGAAAAGCCTCCGGATAACGGCGATTGAAACTGATTCCGGAAAACTGACTGTATCCGGAATAAACCGCCGAAAAGGCCGGGACCTGATGATCGTAAGTCCAACGCCATGTTTCCAGACCGTCAAAATTGCGGATACAGGTTTCGGCATTATCCTCTGTGGTGAATATCCGATCAGGATCCAAGGCTTTGAAATGGCTGCGTATTTTTGAAAACACTTTATGATGTCCCTTGATGAACCAGGAGGTATCATCGGGAATCTTGTGACCATGAGCGGGATCGTAGCAAAGGATATGCGCAGCTGCGCCGATCTGATCGATATAAACACCATCCGGTCCGGGCAGAAGCGCATCATTGCAGGCGATCTGCATCATTTTTTCGTAAACTGAGGTATAGGGACAGATCACGCTGAATTTTCTCTGATTGAAAACAGAGCCGGCAATAGAACCATCCTCATTTTTGACACAGTTTTTTCTGCCGATCTTCGAATAAAGATGATCATGTTCTCTTTTATCCTTTTCTTCCCAGAGTCTGCCGTTGATATACGGAATTGTCCGGACACCGAGACGCCGGCATTCATCCAGATATTCCAGATAGGACGGTTGAGATTTATGATGGGGATAATCCCTGTCCCAGACCAGAGAATTCCAGCGGTAGAGACTGACTGTAAAAGGCAGCCCCAGATAACGCCGCACAGCTTTGAGTGCATGGAGTCCGTTAGGATCGGAAAGCTGTATGGACCCCCAGAACAGATTCTCTCTGAACCATGAAGCAGTATCTGTACGCGGCAAACCTTTTTCCGGCAGCCAACGGGCATTGATCTCCCATATTTGTTTACGGTAAAGCATCGCCGCATCATACCAATGTCCGGTAAAAACCGCGACCCGGGCGGAACACTCCGGAACAAACGGTTGCTTTTGGACAGGCGTCCACTCATAGCGGACCTTGATCCGGTCTTCAGCAGTTGTATGATACAGCATTTTGACCCGCGCCAACGGATCCGCGCTTGACCAATAAATACCGCTTTTTCTATCGTAAAATGCGCCATATTGCATAGCGCCGAATGCCCGTGGATAAATACATTCAAATTTTCTGCCGTTTTTAATGGCGTCCGGTTGAGCGACTCCGGACAGGATCGGTGAAAAAAGCGTGCCGTCACCACTCAATGGACGCAGTTCCAGTGCAGGAAACTCAACCTTTTGAAGAGTATCTTCGCTCCGGGAAACAACTTCGAGCGTGTAAGCCAACTCATTTTTACAATCAAAAAAGGATTTGATGATCAATTCCGGTGATTGCCAGACAAGTTGAAACTTTTCCTTTCCCAAATCTTTGAAAGCGCATATGAATTCACCGGAAAGAGGAGAAATGGTCTTGTTTTTGTACCGGACTCTGAACCAGGGATTATCCGGAGAAAGAATTTCCCGGCGGGCAATGCAGTCATAAAGCGAAACAGCCCTGGCTGCACGAGAGGAAACAGCTACGGTCAAAATGGCATTTTTGATTTTGTATTGCTTCAAGCCGGATGAAGGCGGCAATTTGCCCAGTTTGTTTTTCTCTGCGCGGAGAATTGCATGAGCGGCCCCCTGCCAATCGAATTTTGAATTTCCGGCTGCAAGATTGCGGACCGCTGAAGCGGCTGCAAGAAAAATATCCCTTCCCGTTTTTTCCGGCAGATCGTCCAGCAGTTTTTGCTCCCTGGAGGAAAGTTGTGTTTTTGTCCGATTTCTGATTTGTTTGAATTTTGCCGTATAACGCTGGATCTCTGCCAGGGTCAAAATCCGGTTGTAAGCGCATATATTGACCAACTCTCCTCCAAAATACCAATCGGAACCGAGTTCTTCCGAATAACCGGCTGTGATATCCGCTTTACTTTCCGGAATATTTTTTGTCACGGCGTTTTTGCTGAAAATCAGTTCACCGTCAAAATAAATCTTTATCTGAAAATAATCATCTCCCTGAGTAATATCATTGATGCGTTCGGTCGTCAGGCCAATGGCGTGATATTCCTGATCGTCCAAGCGAACGGGAACTGTGAACGTCAGAGTTTTGCCGAATTTTACAAGAAGTTTCCCTCCGTCATATCCCAGCATAAACTGACCGCGCCGCTGCAGGATCATATCGCGTTCTTGAGCTGAACGGCTGCCGTCAAATTTTTTCCGGCAAAGAACGGCCATGACAGTAATTCCTTTTTCCGGATTATGCAGTTTTACATCTTTCAGAGTAACGCCACGGACTTTACCGTTCAGCAACAGCGGCGGATCATAATTCAGGTCAAAAACGGCTCCCTGCGCTGTTCCGGCAAGCAGCAGAAAAAGACAGATGCCCGGTAATATTTTCATTTTTTTCATATCCTATTTCCGGCTTTTCAAGTGATAATAGACTGCAGGAAGAGTCCCGGATAAATCTGTACGCCGCATTCTTGTCGCAGGATCTATCGTCATAGTGGCATGACCGTCACACCATAAGGTCCCAGCTGACAAAGCATGATAATTTTCTGTTATTTTCGGATAGCGTGAAACGGAAGTGTGAGCAGATTTATGACCATCCCCTGAAGTAACATCCCGCTGTTCAGCCACGCAGATCGTATTGGCAGGACGGACAACTTGCGTTATTTTGGTTCTGCCAACAGCAGGAGCCCCCGGAGCCAGAGGATCTTCCATTGCATCACCGGGGATCTGCCATCCCAGGTAGGTATTGTATCCGTAACTTGTGGTGTTGACATAATGATCCGATGTCAGGGCATCGCCGCGCCGCATGGCTCGAAGACGGTTGCCGAAAGTAGATTTGCCTTCATAGAACTTGTTGGCTCCGTCACAGAGAAAAACGTTGGCTGGTATGACCTTCGCCTGTTCCACCAGAACATAACTCCAGATATTGGTGTTGCCGGAGGCTGTTCTCAAAGCCGGATAATAGTCATCATACGCCATGGTATAGTTGAGCATACCTGCGCCGATTTGTTTCAGATTGCTCACGCATTTGGAAATCTGACTCCGCTCCCTTGCCTGTTGCAAAGCCGGCATCAGCATCGCCGCCAATATGGCGATAATGGCGATCACCACCAGCAGTTCTATGAGAGTAAAGGGGCTGGATGCGAGGGGAAAAGACAACTTTTTTTCACGGGAAAAAAAGTTTTCTTTTCCCCTCGCGCTCCCCTTTTCTTTCAAAAAAAGCGGGATATTTTGGTGTT
>JAFVYP010000156.1 GCA_017508555.1 Lentisphaeria bacterium | reverse complement strand
TTTCATCAAAGTTTCGGCATCCTTGAAATCAATGTAGTTGACCTTGGATTCGCAGAACCGGCAAACTTTCGGCTTGGCCGCTCCACGGCGGCGCCCTCCCTGTCTTTTCTGACCCTGCATGGGAATACTTCCTATTCTTTTGTTATGGTTTGATAAATATTAAATCGTAAAACTTACCGGGAAAATCAAAACGGAATGTCATCGACACCTTCCTCAGCACCGCCGTCAGCAATACCCGGATCGGGCATCGGAGGTGCAGCAGGCGGAGGAACCGGACGGGTCGAACGGGAATAATTGTCATATCCGCCGTTATCACCGAATGCGTCATTCCGCGGCGGGGGATAATTTCCCTGCCGGGGCTGATAACCGCCCTGGGCCGGAGGAGGATAATTTCCCTGAGAGGAATAGCCCCCCTGAGGAGCATAATTGCTCTGGGATCCATTGTATCCGCCATCTCCGTTATGAGGGTTATCACCCTGCTGGCGGCGGCTGAGGAACTGAACCTGTTCAGCCACAACACGCAATTTCGTGCGCGTTCCGCCGCCGTTGCGGTCTTCCCATCTATCCAACTGCAGACGGCCTTCGACCATGACTTGAGAACCTTTGGTAAGATACTGTTTGCAGTTATTGGCACTTCTGCCCCAAACGCTCACGTCAACAAAGCAGGTCTCTTCCTGCTCCTGACCATTGGAACCGATAAAGCGGCGGCTGACGGCAATGCCCAGCTCACACACGCTCTGGCCGCTGGGCAAACCGCGCAGATCAGGATCGCGGGTCAGATTTCCCAGCAGAAAAACTTTGTTCAAACTTGCCATTGTTTTCAAGCTCCGGTTTCAGATTGTTTCTTCCGACTGCGGCTGAATAACTTTTCTTAATCAACCAACTTGTTGCCGTTGGCATCCGCAGGACGATCATAGGTGATGATCATGTTGCGGAGAATGCGCTGGTCAAGTTTGTATTTCTCTTTGATGTCTTTGACTTTGGCGGCAGCCAGTTCAAAAACAAAGTCAAAATAAAGACCGGCACGACGTTTGTCGATCTCGTAGGTGAACTGCTTGCGGCCCATGGGGACGGCAGATTCCATTTTTCCGCCCAGGGACTCGATCAACTCACCGAACTCCTTGCTGAATGCAGCACCTTCGTCATCCGTCTTGCGGATGTCCAGAATGAAAACCGCTTCGTACTTTTTCAAAATAAGACCTCATTTATTTATGGTTGTTTCAGATGTCTGTTCCGCCGGACGGGCATTGTATTTGTTCATTGCCCTGTCCATTCCGGCGCTCAACACCATTTTTACCGCTTCCGCCGCTGTCTCCAGCGAGGCGGAAAATATCCGTTCCTCTTCTCCGGTGAAACCGGAAAGCACATAGTCGGCCGTTTTGCCGGCTCCGGGATGCCCGATGCCGATGCGGATACGCTTGATCTTCTCAGTTCCCAGCTCGGCGATAACGGACTCAAGCCCGTGATGCCCGCCTGCGGAACCGCCGTTTTTCAATCTGATCCGGCCCGGTTCAAGATCCATATCATCATAGATGACCAGAACCTTTTCCGGCGTGATCTGCATCTTGCGGCAGAACCCCGCCACTGCTTTGCCGCTCAGATTCATGTAAGTCAGCGGCATTTGCAGATGAAGCGTTCTGCCTCTGTGCTTACCCGTAAAGAGCCTGCTCTCTGAAATGTGAGTTTCCTCAAATCTTCCGGCAGGAAACCCGGCAAGCAGTTTTCCGATGACCATGAAACCCGCATTATGTCTGCTGTTTTCGTACTCACTCCCGGGATTGCCGAGACCCACGATCAACTCGATCGCCGGGAACATATTGCGGTCATTGCTCATTGAACGGATTCACTTCCTGTCAGTTTTTCAACTGACCTCTTTTGTCCTTACGTCAGATCTGCTGGAAATCGATGTGGACAACGTAGTTTTTGAGGTGGTTGAACTGGACTTCGCGGACGAGAGCCTGAGTTTCTTTACCGTCCTCAACCAGCGTGACGACTTCGGGTTTCCGGGCAGAAACGACTTTCCACTCGTCAGCACTGATCTGGATTGCTCTGGGCTCAATGCCCTTGCTGTAAACGATCGCCGGGATGATACCGGCCTTGCGGAGACGACGGGATGCGTTGTCCCCGAACACGGTCCTTGCCTGGGCCGCGACTTTCGGACTTTCCTTGCTCATGGATTTCCTTTCTTTTGTTGGTTTATCCTGATCTATCAAGGGTTATGTTCAATGTTTATCAATATAGAACAACGAGGAAATGGATTTTCCATCGTGGATACGGCGGATGGCTTCACCCAGAAGCGGCGCGATACCGATCACTTTGATCTTGCCGTTGAGCGTATCGGTGATCGGAACAGCATCCGTGGTCACCAGCTGTTCGATCTCAGGCGTCGCCAGCAGCTTGGCCTTGCCCACTTCGTTGAGCAGGCAGTGGGAAACGGCCGCATAAACCTTGGTGGCGCCATGCTCTTTCAGGATCTTGGCAGCCGCACAGAGCGTTCCGGCGGTACTGGTCAAGTCGTCTGTAATAACGCAGATGCGGTCCTTCACATCGCCCACCAGGTGACTGGAGGCAACCGTGGTCGCATTGATGCGGCGCTTGGTCACAACCGCCAGACCGGCTTCAAGCATATCGCCGTAAACCATCGCCATCTTGGCGGAACCGGAATCGGGAGCCACAACAACACCGTTGTCGCCGATCAGCGTTTTGAGATAGGGAACCATCACGGGACGGGCGTACAGGTGATCCACGGGGATATCGAAGAATCCCTGGATCTGCTGGGCGTGAAGATCGACAGTCAGCACCCGGTCCGCACCGGCGACCGTCAGCAGATTGGCAACCAGCTTGGCGGTGATGGGAACGCGGGGACGATCCTTGCGGTCCTGACGGGCATAGCCGAAATAGGGCAGAACAGCGGTAATCCGGGCGGCACTGGCACGGCGGGCTGCGTCGATCATAATGAGCAGCTCCATGATGTTATCATTGGGAGGATTGCAGGTGGGCTGGATGAGGAACACGTCAGCACGACGCACGTTTTCCTCAAACTGCGCAAAGATCTCCCCGTCGGGGAAGTGAGTGATATGAACACGTCCGAGTTCGATACCCAGATACTCTGCGATCTGCTGGGAAAGCTGCGGATGAGCGCAGCCGGAGTAAACCCGAATATGTTTTGCTTCTTCCATTTTTCTGACCCCCGTAAAGTTTTTCTTTTTACCGGAACTCTTTTTCGATCCCGGAAACAACACAGGAGGCCATGAAGAAACGGCAGGTTCACTTTTTTGCAGGACTTTCACATCCTGCCGCCGTTGTTTTCAGAAACCCCGCGGTGCCGCGGAAAAACACTTTCCGCATCCGATCCGCCACAAGGAGGATCAAGGTTCCGGGACTGTCAAACAGTCCGCAATTACATTACTGTTTCTTTTAATATAGCACTCAACTGACAAAAAGTCAAGCAACATCTTTACAAAAGAGCATTTACAGCATCAGCAGAAACGGATATGACCGTCTCAAAAATGCCGGATCATGGAAACAACGACGCCCAGGATCTCACAATTTTTCAGCTTGACCTGCCGGGCGGCAAAATTTTTATTGGCC
>JAFVYP010000155.1 GCA_017508555.1 Lentisphaeria bacterium | reverse complement strand
AAGGGGGTTTGGGGGAAAGCGAAAACCTTCTTTTCTCGTGAAAAGAAAGTTTTCGCTGTCCCCCAAGCTCTCCCCCTTTACTCTCATAGAACTGCTGGTGGTGATTGCTATTATTGCCATACTGGCGGGGATGCTGATGCCTGCGTTGAGCAAGGCGCGGCAGCGTGCGCAGACATCCAGCTGTGTCAACAATCTCAAGCAGATGGATTTTTACATCAAGACATACAACACGACATTTGATGATTTTCTGATGCCGTTTTACCATTACAACTACAAAAACACGGAGCTGGGGCCGTTTTTCTATGCCAACAGCTGGTTGTGCAATGCCATACAGAAATACTCTGATCCGGACGAGGAGGAGTGGTACTGGCGCAAGACGCCTGCCATCATGCAGTGTCCTGCTGTTCCTCTTGAAGTGGGTGTGCGCTACTCCCGGCAGACGGGCTACAAGCGTCTGCGTTACATCAGTTACACCATGGGATCCATTGCCACCTATTCACTGAAAACGATCGAAAGATACCGTATCCACAAGATCAACCGTTTCCGTCATCCGACGAAGATCCCGCTGGTCCTTGACGGTGTGGGAAACGAGGTCGTGCCCCTGCAGTACAACGCCGATGATGTCTTTACCAATCCCGCAGGTTCACCTGCCGGAAGCGCCAATAGACGTGTGGATTACCGTCACGGCGGCGAGACCAATATTCTGACACTGGCAGGAAATGTGACGCACTCTGCCCGGGTTTTCAAAGGCGAAAAGTCCTCTGACGGTAACGGAGCGATCAATACAACGATTCCTTTTTAAGGTATTGAAATGAAAAAATTGATGTGTTTTCTTGCTGTTATCCTGTTGTTTGTTCTTCAAGGGGAAACCTTTTCTCTGAACATCAGGCGGGGAAAAGTCCGCAACTGTGAAAAGACACGCTGGGAGGCTCAGCGTCTGCGGGCGGGCAAACCGGGATTTTCAGCAGCGCTGGATTTTTCCATCCGTCAGGATACCACGCCTTTCAACAGGCTCCGGGCAGATATCACACCCTTTTCAGGAAAATTTGTCAAACGTAATTTTGTCATTACCCTGCGGGAGGGAGACAAGTCCGTCGATCTGCGGCCTCTGGAGGCGCCTTCGGGGGTCGAGCTTGAAAAGGGGAAAAAGAATATTCTTGAGTACATCATTCCCGAACGGTCGCGGAAATTTTCCCGTCTGCGTCTTTACTTCAACCGTAAAAAGGGCGATACCTCTCCGCTGGATTTCAAACTCGGCAAGCTGGAGCTTTATTACACCTACACGCCCCGCAGTTACAATGATTTTGATTACAAAGTCAAGACGGAAGATGTGATCCTTCTGGTTGACAGCGAACGGGGATTTACGGCCAAAGAGGCGCTTTTCCGTCCCTTCGGAAAACGGAGCAGTAACCGTCCTGCGCCCATTGCCAGACTGTTTGCCGATCAGGTCACAGGTTCCGGGCGTGCGGCCAAAAATACTGTTCCTGTGGAATTGCTGGAAGAAACGGGAACAGCCCGGAACGCGCAGCTGCGCTTCGGTATCCCCTTTGCGGCCCGGGAGATTTTTTCTCTTCAAAATCTGCGCCTCACGGATGAGAAGGGCAGGGAGATCCCCGCGCAGTTTGCTGTGCAGTCGCGGTACGCGGACAACTCTCTGCGGCATGTGTTTGTCACGGCTTTTTATCCTTTGAAAGCCCGGGAAAAACGGCTTCTTTATCTGGAATACGGCAATAAAGTTGCGGCCCGTTCCGTGGAGGGACTGCGTTATACCTTTGACGGAAAAGAGCTTGCCGTGGATGCCGGCAGGCTCAAAGCCAGGGTGTCGCGGCAAAAGTTCGATCATTTGGCAGATATGACCGTTGACGGCCGCAGTCCCGGCAAGTTTCTTCCTGCGGAGATCACCCTTGCCGACGGCAAAAAATTCACCATCGCCCCGCCGGAACGTTTTGAGATCATTGAAGCCGGTCCCTTGCGGCTGACGCTGCGGGCATCCGGAAAGTACACCGGAGCCGCCGGTGCTTATACGGTCCGTTTGACGTTCCTTTACAACAGACCGCAGATCGAGCTTGCCTTCACCCATATCAACAGCGAAACGGACCGGGAGTTTACGGATATCAGATCCCTGTATCTGCATTTCCGTCCGGCGGGAAAGGGTCGGCCCGGTACTGTGTTTCAGAAAACCGAAAATGAGTATCTGCTCAACGGCAGGGAAAGAAAAGGCTTCCATTCCGGCGCCTTTGCCGTTGCTGACCAGTGCGGTATCGCTCTTGCCAACTGGCATCAGCGTTATCCCAAGTCCATGACGATCCAGGCGGATTCTTGTGCCATCGGGCTTCTGCCTGAACTGCCGGAAAAAGATTTTTACAGCCATTTGCCCTGGAAACTCAAATATCTTTTTGCCAATGGGGACTACCGTCTCAAGTGGGGGACAAGTTTTACAGAGCGTCTGATTTTCAATTTTGATGACACCCTGCCTGAAGTTCTTGAGGCCGAAGTTGATAAACCTGTCATTGCCGTTCTTCCCGCCGCCCGTTACCGTGAAACGGGTTTGATCCCGGATGATCCCGGTACAGCGCCTGTGGATGCGGGCATCACTGATGCCTTCAACCGTTATATCGCCCGTCAGAAAAATGAACGGGAGTTCGGTTTTCTCAACTGGGGCGACTCTTTCGGCGAACGGGGCCACAGTTGGACCAACAACGAGTATGATCCAGCCCAGAGCATTGCGGAAACTTTTCTCCGTACCGGCAACCGGGATATGCTGCGCTATGTGCTTGTAACGGCCAGACATCAGGCTGATGTGGATACCTGTTATGCTTATCCTGATCCCTATTTTATCGGCTCCAATGTGCAGCACGGCGTCGGCCACTCCGGCATAGATCTGCGCTGGAGCGGCCTTTACAACCGCTACACAGCCGCCAGCGGGGGGCACAGCTGGACAAGAGGACGCCTCTATGCCTGGCTGCTGTGCGGCGATGCTGTTGTCATGGATTCCGCTCTGCTTTTCGGAGACCATGCCGCTTTTGCCGTCATCCCCAATTACAAGACCATCATCGGTGAACCTCCCCGTGAGATCGGATGGATGCTCCGCGCTCTTGTTCCCCTCTATGAGATCACCCGTGATCCGGCTTATCTGGCAGCCATGAAACAGGCCGCCGCTATGGCTGTCAGAGAGTGCGCTTTCGACAAGGGCGCCTGGCCCCGTCCCATCCGCCGCATCCGCAAGGCTTACGGCATAACGGATAAGGGCAACGTCACCTATCAGGCGGCGCTTATGCTTAAGGGATTGTGCGATTATTACGGTCTGACCGGTGACCCCGCAGTCAAACGTGTCATCATTTCCACGGCCCGATGGATCATCAAGGCTTTTGCGCCGTCGGAAAGTGCCGGATTCCACTACGATCTTTCGGCAGATGGAAAAGTGCTCAACTGGCCCTACAACGGCGTCAATGCGCTGATTGCGCCGCCGCTGGCAGAAGCTGCTGTTATTGCGGATGATCCGGAAATCTTTGCCGTTGCCGCACAGGCCATGGCCAAAGTGCTGCTCAATGAACATCCGGTGAGCCATAAGCATTTTGCGCTGGAACTTACCTTTGTGGCCGATTATCTCAAGGCCGCCGCCGCGTGGAACAGGAAGCACGGTCTTGTTTCCGATTACAGTCAGGAGTCCCTTGCCCGGGTGTTTTTCGGAAAAACGCCGCAAACATTGCGCATCCGGGGGAACTCCTCATGGCGTCTGGTCTCGCTTGTTCCCGATGCCCGGATCACGCTGACCCGCTGGATCCGCAGCGGCAGACCTGCGGGAATGGTCCGGGCCGTTTTGCGGGACGACAGGGGAAAGATCCTGGCAGACAAAACGCTTCCGGCAGGGATATTGCATCAAAAACTTGCGCTTCAGCTTCCCGGGAAGAAGGGGCGTACTTTCAAATTGGATATCACTGACAGCAACAGCGGAGACTGGAGTCTGTCAGCTGATTCCCCTGTCCGTTCTTTTGTTGCCATGAAACCGGATGGCTTGAGCATCTCCCACATCGGTCTGCGGCGGATCTGGCTGCCGATCCCTGCCGGAGTCCGTCCTGTGATCCGCTATGCGGGAAGTCATCAGGGAGAGTGGAGCATCTGTATCCGCGACGGTAAAAAAGTTTACCGTGCCAAAGGGTATGCGCCGGATGTTTCCGTGGCCCGTTTGCGGAAAGATGCCGCTGTCTTCACGCTGCCGGTCATGAAAAAGCCGCGCACAGCGGAGCTGCTTTGTCATGCCGTGAGTGACGGCAGACTTTTGATTGAAAATGTTCCGGAAATCACCGTTTGCAAAGAGTAAATATCCTATGAAAAATGTTTTTATTTTCTCTTCTTTACTGCTGCCTCTTTTTCTCTTTTCCATGACGGCGGAGGAAAAGGAAAAGTTCTGGTTCAAAAGTCCGGAAATGACCCTCTATCACAAACGCAACCGGGGACTTTCCGCCCAGGCTGTTTTGAAAAAAGTTCCCTTCAAAGTCACGCCCCGCAAGGCGCCTGAAGCTGTGTTTTTCCATAACGGAAAAGCGGAAAAGACGGGGAACATCGTGTTTGAAAAAATTCCGGTCTCTCTGAAAGAGGAGTACGGTGCTGACCGTGACGCCTGGATCCGTTTCGGTCTGCCTCTGCCCCGGGGCGGGGTTTTTCAGACCCGCCATATCCGTATAACGGATGCGCAGGGCAAAGAGATCCCCAGTCAGAGCGTCATCACCTCTTTCTGGCCTGACAACTCCATCAAATGGGCGCTGGTCCAGTTTTCTGTTCCGCTGAAGGCCCGCGAAGAAAAACGCTGCTTTGCTGAGTTCGGCAGCCGGGTCACCGCAAAAAAATACAGCGGTGTCACCTTTACGGAAAATGATGACACGATCACGGTCGATACCGGAAAAATAACCGCAGTCATCGACAAGAAAAAATTCACGCTCCTCAAATCCGTCCACCGCGGCAAACTCCGTCTGGGCGGTTTTTCCGGCGTGGTGATGCAGGAGGACAGAAGGGGATACTCTTACAGGCTCTCGCCCCGGCCGCCGGAAAGCATCACTGTCAGTGAAAAGGGCTCCCTGCGTCTGACCTTCCGCATTGCCGGAAAATACCGGACAGGCAATGCCAAATTCACCAGTATGGATTATGTTGCCCGCATCTCTTTCTATGCCGACAGTGAAGTTGTGGATATCCAGTATTCCCATACCAATACGGATATCGCCCGTGAGTTTACCGATATCCGTTCGATGTATCTGGAATATGTTTCGGCTTCTCCCGTATCGGGGATCAGAACGGCCCTCTCTTCTGCTCCCGTCAAGCGGATCTTTCAGGAGACGGATGAATTTTATTCCCTTGACAACGGCAAACGTCTTTCCGGCAAATTCACCGGTTCCGGGATCACTGCGGGAAAACGTCCTCTGGCGTTCGGTATCGCCGATGCCTGGCAGCGTTATCCTAAAGCGCTCTCCTGTCAGGAGAAGAAGATCCGTATCGAACTTCTGCCGGCCCAGCCCCATGAGGAGTTCAACCGTGATCTGCCCTATTATCTGGTCTATCCCTTCTGCGACGGAGCCTACCGCATGAAATGGGGCATGGGATTTACGGAAAATATCCGCTTTGATTTTTCCGGCAAATCGGTCGAGCCTGAACTCAACAAGCCGGTCATTGCCGTTCTGCCTGCCGCCTGGTATGAGAAAACGGGCATTTTTCCCGGACTGGCGACTCCCGGCTTTGAAAAGATCGACAAAAAGATCATCGCCTCCTTCCGCAAACGGGTCAAACAAGGTGCCGAACAGCGGGAGTTCGGTTACTTCAACTACGGCGATTCCTTCGGGGAAAAGAGAGTCAACTGGACCAATAATGAATATGATATGGCCCACGGTCTCTTTCTGACCTTTCTGCGCACAGGGGAACGGGATCTCTTCCGTCATGCTCTGGCGGCGGCCCGTCATCAGGCCGATGTGGATATCTGTCATGCTTATCCTGACCCCTATTATGTGGGCGGCAACCTCAACCACCGGGGCGTCCACAACGGCGCCTACAAGATCTGGACCAGCCGTTTCAACAAATATCAGAGTGCAGCCAACGGCCATACCTGGGTCCGGGGTATGCTCAATGCCTGGCATCTGGCCGGCGATGCCCGCGTCATGGATGCTTCTTTGCTTCTCGGGGATCATATCGCGCTGTCCATGGTTCCCCATTACAAAATGCCTCCCGAGGCTCCCGCTCCCCGGGAGTGTGCCTGGGCTATGAAGGCTCTGGCGGAGCTTTACCGCTCCACCGGGAATACCCTGTATCTGAAAGCTCTGAAGACCCTTGCGATGGAGTGTATCCGTTACGGAAACACCTTCCCCGGCGGTCTCTGGGGATTCAGAAATCCCCGTGTCAAAATGGAGCAGGGCAAAGATATCCTGACCAACGCCGTTTTTGTGACGGGTATCGCTTTGATGGGGATGAATGAATATTATCTGCTGACAAAAGAGAAAAGCGTCAAACCCTTCATCCGCAAGATCGCTGACAGGATCCGCAGCGCTTTCACGCCTGATTTCGGCAGCGGTTTCGCTTACGACGTGGATTCTTCCGGACGTCAGATGCGTTTCAGTGTCGTCACGCTGAATTTCTGTATCGCCTCACCTCTGGCGGAGGCGGCATTGATCCTGAAAGATCCTGTTCTTTTCGACATGGCCCGGCGCGGTATGGCGGCTGGACTGCTCCGTCATCCGGGGATCTCCGGCAAGTTTCTGGCGGAATACACGGTCTTTCTGACGGATTTTCTGGCGTCCCACGCCCGTTTTCCGGAAAAGTATAAAATGGATTTCAGCGAAAAAAGCATGCTTGATCAGGCGCTGGCTTCTCCTTTGCAGAACTGGTGCTGGCGCGGAGCTGATCCCGGAAAATATCAGCTCCGGCTTCTCCGGGACGGCAAACACAAAGTCACCTTCCGGCGCTGGGTGACCAATTACCGGATCAAAAACAAATATCCCGCTGCGGGATTGACTGTCAGCAAGGCCGGAAAAGAGATCATCCGCCTTCCCTTTGACAGCAGCAGAGGGGCTTTTGAGATGAGTTGTGAACTTTCCGGGAAAAAGGGGGATGTGTTTGATATCGTTCTCCGGGATACCGGCAACGGCGACTGGTATATCCTGCCCTCTGAAAATTATTGTCACGGGGGCGTTTTCGATCCCAAAAACTTTGTCCGTCTGGCCCGCTGCGGTCTGACCCGTCTCTGCTTTGAAGTTCCCGCCGGAAAAGAGGCGAAGATCCGTTTTTACGGGACCCATTACGGTCCCTACGGTTATTTCCTGACAGACGAAAAGGGCAATATCATCCGGAAAGACAGCGGATTTCAGGAGAGAAATGCGATTTCCACCGCCCCCTTGTCGATCCTTGAGACCCTCATTCCCCCTGCCGGAAAGAAACGGCTTTTCCACCTCGTTCTCTGGGCCGATACCGATGCAAAACTGCATATCAGCAATGTGACCGTTTTCAGCGGCAGCAGCGCATTTTTCGATTGATGTTCCCCCCGGCTCTTTTCCCGACAAGGGTAGATGGTATCGCGGGGAGGGGGCCGAACGTCGGCTCCGTTATCTTTCTTTTCGCGGGAAAAGAGGTTTTTCCCCTTCCCCCCCTTTGTCCTCCATAGCCTTGGGCGAAGGAGGAAACTCTTTTCAAGAAAAGCGAAGTATTTTCAGTTCTGTATCATCGATCTACCCGTATCGGGAACAAAGCCTTCCCGAAAAGGGGGGCTTACAGCCAGCCCCAGGCCGCGGGAGAGGTCTCCTGATAGTTGAGGAAGATCCGTTTGGGGTCGATCTCGTATTTGGCAAAAAGCGCGGCAAATCTGCCCGGCAGTTCCTTTTTGACTTCAGGGGCGATCTCGCCGATAAGGGCGATGCTGAGGAAGGCAGAGTCCTGGGTGATCTGGCTGCCGAAAGAGATGGTGACGCCGCTTTCGACTCTGACCTGAACAACGGCAAGAGGTTTGTTGAGCATTTGAGAAGCCAACTCTCCGATCTCAAGGGCGAGGGCCTGTTCCTGGGCTTCGGAGAGGGTGACGGATGTTTCAAGTTTGAGAGAGGGCATAAATAAACTCCTTTTTGGTGGGGTGTTTTTTGGTGTGAAAATAAACGTTCTGTCCGGCGTTTTTCCTATCGTTCCCAGCAGGCTCTTGTCTGGCGCATGGCTTCGTAGAGGGCGATGGAAACGGAGTTGGCCAGATTGAGACTGCGGCTGAACTCTCCGGGCATGGGGATGATGCGCAAACGGTCCTGATATTTTGTATAAAGTTCCGGCGGCAGTCCGGCGGATTCGCGGCCGAACACCAGATAGTCGCCGGGGGTGTAGGTGACATCATAATAGCTTGTGCTGCCGTGCGTTGAAAACAAATGCAGCACAGCGCCCGGATTGAGTTCCAGAAACTTATCCCAGTCGGGATAGCGGCAGAGGTGCAGATGTTTCCAGTAATCCATACCGGCCCGCAGCAGATGCTTTTCATCCAGAGAAAATCCCAGGGGATCGATCAGGTGGAGGACACTGTCTGTTGAAACTGCCAGACGGCCGATGGCGCCTGTATTTTGAGGGATCTCCGGCGCAACGAGAACGATGTTGAATGGGGTCATTTGATTCTCTCCAAAGCTGCGGCAAACATCAGGTCGCAGTCGTGATTTTGAGGAATATGCAGAAAGCCGGTGCCTTCCTTTCCCGTAAAGGGATCGACAGCAGGCTTCAGGATAAAACGGTCATCTTTTTTCAGAAAGGCTTTGACGACCTCTTCATTTTCCTGCTCGAAGGCGGAACAGGTGGCATAGATCACCCGTCCGCCGGGTTTGACGCAGGAGGAAAAGGAGGTCAGGATCTCCAGCTGGAGTTGTGCATGCTGCGCAACCATCTCTTCCGTCAGCAGCCAGGGATTGCCGGGGTTGCGCCGCCAGACGCCGGAACAGGTGCAGGGGGCGTCGATCAGAACGCCGTCAAAGGGCTTGAGGCCCCTGTGCGGTTTGCCGTCATGCAGGCGGGTCTGGATATTGGGATAACCCGCCCTGCGGGCCCGTTTGCGCAGTTCCAGAAGGACCTTTTCGCGGATATCTCCGGCGAGGACAGTACCTGTTCGTCCCATGGCTTCAGCGATGGCGAGGGTTTTGCCGCCGGCTCCTGCACAGGGGTCGAACCAGCGTTCCCCTTTGCGCGGGGCGCAGAATCTGACAATGGCCTGACTGGCCAGATCCTGGATCTCAAAGCGGCCTTTCTGAAAACTTTCCAGCGCAGTGACGTTGATGCTCCGGGGGGCAAGGGCCCGGGCGTCGGGAAACGTCTCAAGGGTGCTGTACCGGAGACCGGCTTCCAGCAGTTCTCTATCCGTCTCCTGTTCCGCTCCGGCATTGACCCGCAGCCACATGGGGGGGCGATTGAGGATGTTTTGAGCGTAATTTTCCGGCACTTTGCCGCGGGTCCATTCCGGCAGCAGATCGCCGGTTTCAAAGGAGAGGTCAAAGCCGAAGAGCTTTGCGGCCTCTGCGGCCCGTTCGCAGCGGGAAAGTGCGGGCCGCAAAACGGGACAGGAGAGTTCCAGAAAATCGGCCGCCTGTTTTATTTTCTCTTTTTCCGTTCCGTCACAGAGCAGCGCAAAACAGATCAGGGCAGCCAGATCGCGGTTGGAAAGTGCGGCGTCTCCTGCTTCGATCTTCGCGGTGATTTCCGTTCCCGCCAGTTTCCGGACCCATCCCCAGTGGCGGAGAAGGATGTAAAGCGCTGTATTGATGAGCGCCCTGTCTCTTGAACCGCACTGGCGGTTGCGGCGGTAAAAATCCGCCAGCTCCCTGTCGGCGGGATTTTTTTTGCTGAACATGCCGGTCAAAACATGCCGCGCAGCAGAAAGCAGCAGATGAAACTGGGCTTTTGATTTTTTTTCAGCAAGTTCCACTTGAAAAATATCCTTTCTTTTGAATGTTCCTGTTTTTAATGTAGCATGATAATAAAATTTTTCAGCCTGTCAAGGGACTTTTTTTGCGAAAAAAATAATGCTTCCTTGAAAAATCTGTTAAACGGGTGCATATTATAAGGATTTTGCTTTCTTTGAGCGATTTTTATGTATAGCGTTATGAGATACGAAAGGAGGTAGCGATCATGACCGCAGAACCCGCAGAGTTTTCAACTCTTAAATTCAAAGATAAGGAAGTCATTCTTCCTGTTGTCACCGGTACTGAAGGCGAGAAAGGACTGGATATCACCGGTCTCCGTAAAGCTACCGGTCTTGTTGCGCTTGATCCGGGGTACGTCAATACGGCTTCCTGTTACAGCCAAATCACCTATATCGACGGAGAAAAGGGTATTCTCCGCTACCGGGGCATCCCCATTGAGGAGCTTGTGCAGAAAGTCATGTTCATTGACGTGGCCTATCTGCTTGTCCACGGGGAGCTGCCCGATGAGGAGACCCGGCGGGAGTTTTCCAGTCTGCTCAATATCAACTCTCTGATGCACGAGGATATGCGTCACTTCTTCGATCACTTTCCCAAAGGGGCGCACCCCATGCACATCCTTTCAACGATGATCAATGCCATGGCGGCCTTTTATCCCAACGTGGACCTGAAGTCCATGGCGGATAACATTGACCAGTCCTGCGCCCGTGTGATCTCCATCGTCCGCACCATGGCGGCGTTCGTGTATAAGAAATCCATCGGAGAACCGGTGGTTTATCCCCGGTATGATCTCTCTTACTGCGCGAACTTCCTCAACATGATGTTCGACTCTCCGGTGAAGCCTTACCAGATCCGTCCGGAGATCGTGAGACTGCTCAACGTGCTTTTCATCGTCCATGCGGACCACGAGCAGAACTGTTCCACCTCTGCCGTCCGTGCCATCGGCAGTGCGCAGGTGAACTTGTATGCGACGATTTCCGCAGGAATTTCCGCCCTTTCCGGACCGCTGCACGGCGGCGCCAATCAGGCGACGATCGAGATGCTCCGCATGATCCAGGAGGATGGCGATATCGACAAGTTCATCCGTATGGCCAAAGATAAAAACAGTCCCTTCCGTCTGATGGGCTTCGGCCACCGTGTTTACAAGACCTACGATCCCCGTGCGGCCATCGTCCGTGCGGAGTGCGACAAGTTCTTCCGGCAGAACAAGTACAACGATCCCCTGCTGGATGTGGCCCGCAAGGTGGAGGAGATCGCTCTGACCGATCCCTATTTTGTGGAACGCAATCTTTATCCCAATGTGGACTTCTACACCGGTATCCTTTACCGTGCCATCGGTATTCCGGAAAATATGTTTACGGTGATGTTCGCCCTGGCCCGTCTGCCTGGATGGGTCGCGCACTGGCGTGAAATGATCGGTGACAGCACGAAACTTGTCCGTCCCCGCCAGATCTACAACGGTCAGGGATTGCGCCATGTGCCGGATGACGACTTCAGAAGTTTCTGAGGATAAAATGGATGTCCTCTTTACAGCAGAAGAAATCTCAGTCCGTGTCCGTGAGATGGGGGCTGAGATTACCCGTTTTTATAAGGATAAACCTCTGACGGTTATCGTCCTTGCCTCCGGCGGCATTTTTTTCGGTGCGGATATCATGCGTGCCATCGACCTGCCGATATGGGTGGATTGCCTGGGCGTGGCCAGTTATATCAATGATAAGAGCAGCGGGCAGATCAAATGCCGTTCTCAACTGAAGCTGGATTGCTCCGGCAGGCATGTTTTGCTGGTGGATGAGGTCCTTGATACGGGGAAAACCCTGTTTGAAGTCAGAAAAATGCTGCTGGAGCAGGGGGCGTTGAGCGTGAAAAGCGCCGTCATCGTCACCAAAGAGGTTGACCGTTCCCGGACTGTGGCCGAGGCGGATTGGACAGGTTTCCGCTGTCCTGACCGCTACCTGGTGGGGTATGGTCTTGACTCCAACGAAGAATACCGCAATTTGCCCTTTATCGGCGCTTTGGATTGAGGAACGATAACATGAAAAAGTGTTGCTTTTTGATACTTTTTCTCCTTTCCCTTCTCTCTCTTTACGGAGAAAAAATCGTTCTTTTTGAGAAGCCGGATCACAAGTCCCGTTTTCTCATCGTTGACCGCCGGCATGTTTCTGATACAGGGGAGCGGGAACGGCATTTTTCCATCTACAACAATCTTGTTTTGATCCGCGGATACAAACGTATGCAGATCGACAAGGGTCCTGCCGGATATTTCAATCCGGATTTTGTTGTGAAAGCTGACGGAAAAAGTGTTCAGCTTCTGCCGGAAGTTCCGGTGAAAAGCATTGTTTTCTGCCTGATCGCCGCCGTTCTTTGCGGAGCCTTGCTCTTCAGATGGAAACATTTATCTGATACCGGTTTCTGCCTGCTGCCGATTCTGCTGCGTATTCTGCTTGTTGCGGCAACTGCCGCCCGGCGGGATTTTCTTCTTCCTGCCGTCCGTGACGAGGCCGGTTATTTCAAAACCATGCTGGATATGCTCAACGGTGTCTGGGATTCCCCCTGGTCTTTCACTGTGGGGACGGGGTTTCTGTATCTGCCTTTCATGCTGTTTTCCGGCGCAAAAGAGTTTTATGACATCGTTCCTGCGTTCAATTATTTTTCCGCCTTTGTTTTCGGCGGCGGTTCTCTTGCTTTGGGCTTTCTCATTCTGCGGAAATTCAACGTTTCCGCAAAAACGGCATGTGCTGCAATGCTGGTGTGGAGCATTTATCCCTTTGTTTCCCTGCACCTTGAAGATTGGAATACTCTGAACTTTCAGCAGTTTTTTCATTATCCGCAGTGGTTCAGCAGATTTAACGGACATTTTTATTATTCATTCTGTATTAATTCAGGTTTCAATGCCATGAGCGACATGCCGGGCTTATTTCTGGTTATGGCGTGTCTTTATCTTGTTCTTGTTATGCCGTCAAAATATCGTTATGCGGCTTTGTTCGGTGCATTGTACGGCTTTGCCTGTCTGGTCAGGATCAATTATATTCTGCTTGCGCCGCTTTTTGCGTATGTGCTGTGGAGCAAATTTGACTACCGGCAGCTTTGTGCGGCGGCGTTGAGCAGCATGGGTGCGTTCCTTGCTGTGTTCGGGATACAACTTGTCTGTAATACCATTCAATTCGGTTCGCCGCTTACTTTCGGATACATTCTGCATTACACGCAGAATGCGGTACTTGACCGTCCGGCGGCGGGGTTCACCTGGCATACCTTTTCCAAACTGACCCATCTGCGTTATCTTTTCAAAATCAATCTGCCGGTATTTGCTCTGGGAACAGCGGCGCTGTGGGTGATGCGTGACCGTTTCAAACAGACGGTACTGGTCTTGCTGAGTGTGCCGATCGTTTTGTTTTTCTGCGGATACAGTCACACGTTCTGTGATGCCAGACGTTTTGTATTTCCGGCCTTTGCCGCTTTTCTCATGGCGGCACCTGTTCTGGATATCTGGAAAAAACTCTCCAAAAGCGATGTGGTCAAGAGCCTGACAGGCGTTATCCTGCTTTTTCTTCTGGGACTGCCCTTCAGAGCCCACTGGAAGGGATTGCCTTTTCTGCTGGGAGATAAACTTTTTCTGCGGTTTGTCAGTGCCGCTGTTCCGATCTTTCTCTTTGTCGTGATCTTTGGACTTATCCGCAGAAAGCATTATCCTGCGGCCTTGTTCCTGTTTCTTTGCGCCCTGTTCTTTTACGGGCCGCCGGAACTGCTGGCAGGGGGGATGTTTCTGCTGCTGCCCTGGGTTGCAGCAAGAGCATTTTTACCGCAGATGGAGCGCGTGTTCCAGCTTGTTTCTGGCGGCGAGGACCTCTCCGGCAAGGAAGAGTGAGCCGGAAACCAGCACTCTCTTATCCTTCTGAAGCGCTTTTTCCACCGCCTCTGCGCCGGAAAGGGCGGCCGAAGCCGGAAAACCGAGGCTGTTGGCCAGAGCGATCAGTTCCTCCGGCGTATGGCATTTTCTGCCCTCTTCAAAATTGGGGATCATAATGAATTCAGAAGCGATCTCCTTGTAGAGAGGGAGACTTTGAGAGACGTCTTTATCCTTGAAAGCGCCGAAAACGACAGTGAATTTTTCACCGGGCAGGAGTTCCTTGAGAGAGGCCGTCAGGGCGCGGATGCCGTCGGGATTGTGTCCGCCGTCAACGATGAGGCGTTCTTCGATCTTATCCAGACGGGCGGGCCAGCGGCAGGCGGCAAGACCGGCAAGGGCCTTGTCGGGATCAAAATCAAATTCCCGGGCAAGGTAGGCCAGCACGTTGTAAACGATGCGGAAATTCTCTCTCTGCATCCGTCCGGGAAGTCCCAGCGTGATGGTTTTTCCCTGATAGGGGAAGCGCTGGATGAATCCCGTTTCAAGTTCCTGAGCTTCAAAGGTATCCGGCGTACTTTCAAGAGGTCCCTGAGCTGTGATGCCCAGCTCTTCTGCCCGGGCAAGGATGACGGCACGCGCTTCGGGAACAAGTTCTCCGTAAAAGAGCGGCACGCCCTGTTTGAGGATACCTGCCTTTTCTCCGGCGATCGCCGCATGCGTATCCCCCAGGTGCTGCTGATGGTCGAGGGCGATATTGGTGATGACGGAAACCGTTGTATCCACGGCGTTGGTGGCGTCGAGACGTCCGCCCATACCCGTTTCCCAGATGACAAAATCGCAGTTTTCTCTTTTGAAGATCATGGCCGCCAGGACGGTGACAAATTCAAAATAGGTGGCAGAAATATCTTTTGAAAGCGCGGCAAGTTTCTGTGCTTGGGCATCAAACAGCTCTTTGGAGACAGTCCGGCCGTTGACGCGGAATCTTTCCCGGACGTCGATCAGGTGGGGAGAGGTGTAAAAGCCCGTTTTGAATCCTGCGCTGTGCAGGGCGCACTCCAGCATGGCTCCCGTGGAGCCTTTGCCGTTGGTTCCGGCCAGATGGATGAAACGCAGGGATTTTTGCGGATTTCCGGCGGCGGCAAAGAGTTTTTTGACATTCTCCAGTCCCAGACGGATACCGAACATGTTCAACGAGGCGATATAACTGTCGCCGTCAAAAGAGGCTGTACTCATTTTTTATTCCCCCGTGTTCAGCGGACAGGACAGGGGGACCAGACCGGCATGGAAAGGGGATAAGAGGTGCTGAGGAGACGGCGGACTTTACCTGTCCATGTATCGACCACGCAGAGTTCAGAACGTCCTCCGGCATCTCTTTTGCAGACGATCTGGCGGTTGTCGGCGGCCCATGTGGGGGACTCATAACTGCCGGGAACCTCCGTGACTCGCGTGTTTTTGCCGGTTTTCAGATCGAGGACAGCCAGCGTGTAGGTACCGTTGATGCGTGTGGCGTAAACGATCTTGTCATCCGTTGACCAGTCGGGCGTGACGGCATCGCTCCCGATGGAGGGCAGCTTCATTTTGCCGGAGCCGTTGTAATTGCAGATATACAGATGGGGACGTCCGGAAACGTCGCTGACATAGACCAGTTTGTGTCCGTTGGGGCTCCAGGCGGGGGAGGCCTCCACGGCAATGCCCCGCGTCAGGCGGCGGGGATGGGGACTGCCGAAGGTGAGGACATACAGATCCACCCTGTGATCGGGACTTAAGATCACGGCAAGGCGTTTGCCGTCAGGGGAGGGGGCCGCGCCGGTATTGATGCCTCTGAAAGAGCTTAAAACACGGCTGCGGCGGGGCGTGCCGACCGTGGTTTCGATGACCTGTATCCCGGAGCGGTTGTACCGTGAAAAGATCACTGATTTGCCGGAGGAGGACCAAGCCGGTTCCACGCAGAGGGTCTTGTAATGGGTCAGCTGTTCCTGATTTTTGCCGTCGATGTCGCACATGTAAAGATTGCGCACGCCGGGAGCTGTATTGGCACAGAAAACGATCTTGGAACGGCAGAAGCCTCTGACTTTAAGGGCGCTGAAGCATTTTTCGATGATGGCGTCAGCTGTTCTTGCCGCCAGATCACGGGGGGAGCGGGAAAGAGTGATGTTCCAGCTTCCCACAGGGACGCCGCCCATTTCCACCGTCAGATGGAGTTTGCCGTCTGCGGCCCGGGTCTTGAGCGTGTAATCCGCTTTGGGGTCATCCGTGAGATCAAACCAGCCGCTGGCCCGCAGAAAGGAGCGGAGCGCACTGTGGAAAGCGCTTTCCCCTGCCGGACTGCCCATGTGGAGCGTGGGGTTGTTGCGGACCTTTTTAATGACCTGAACAGGCGCGCCGCACAGGGTCTGCGGCAGCAGGACTGCGGATGCAAAAATAAATAAGACAAACAATTTGAACATATTGTGGATCCTCCGGATGAATATAAAATTACCAAAAAATAATATGCATATATAAAATGTATCATTTTTCAGTATTTTTTCAATACCGATTCCAAAGAAGAAAGCAAAAATTTCACCTCTTCCGGACGGGATGAGTTGTCAAAGGAGATGCGCAGTCCGGAAAAGGCCTCTTTTTTTCTGAACCCCAGTGCCGTCAGCGCGGGGGAGGGGGTATCTGTTTCGGAGGCGCAGGCGCTGCCGCTTGAGACCATGACCCCCTCCTCAGACAGCATGCGGACAAGGACACCGCCCTGATGTCCGGGAACGGTCAGGTGAAGGATGTAGGGAGAGGCGTCTGCGGCAGGGACCGTTGCCTCAAGTCCCAGACGGGCAAGCCCCTCCCGGGCGTTCTGATTGAGGGCTCTTACTTTTTCCAGATCCTCCTGCTGCGTTTCAAGGCGTTTTTCCAACGCTTTGACGCAGGTGAACACGGCGGCCGGCTGCATACGTCCGGCAAGATACTTTTCGGAGCGGGCTTTCAGACAGCGGCGGAGAAAAATTTTCCTCTCTTTCCAACGGGGGGAAAGCAGCAGCGCGGCGCACCCGGGAGAACCGAATTTGTTGCCGGAAACGGTCAGGATATCTGTTCCTGCAAGAGGCAGCGGCATCTTGCCCGCCGCCTGGACCGCATCGAGGATATGGATGGCGCCGGGGAGTGCGGCAAAGAGACTTTCCGCGTCCTGGATCGTGCCGGTTTCGCTCTGGACAAGGTGGAAGGCCGCAAGAGCGCATGTCTCCTGCCGGACTTGGAGACGTCCCGTTTTTCTGTCAGGGGACAGGTAGCGGATATCGCCGGAAAGCCGCTTGAGCGCAGCCAGAAGCGAGGGGTGTTCCAGAGCGCTTGTCAGGATCGGCATATTTCTGCCGGCAATTCCCTCCGCCAGCAGGGCGAAGGCGTCCGTTCCCCCCGGACACCACACCACCTGCCAGTCACTGGAGCCGGTGAGCAGATAAGAGAATTTTTCCTCTGCCTCTTTGAGCTTTTTCCGGAGTACGCCTGCGGCGCCGTGGGCGGCCTCCTGATTGCAGAAGTCCTCCAGAAGAGAGGCGGCAAAGAATGCCGCTGTTTCCGGCGTCGGACGCGCGGCGGCTGCGTTGTCAAGATAGACCATATATCAGATCATCCTTATTTTATTCGCTCTGTTCCCGACAAGGGTCGATGGTATCGCGGGGAGGGGAAAAACCTCTTTTCGCGGGAAAAGAGGTTTTTCCCCTCCCCGCACCCCACCCCTTTTCGAGAAAAGCGAAGTATTTTTAGTTTTATATCATTGTATCTACCCGTATCGGGAACACAGCCTTTTATTAAATGTAGCAGAAGTATTACGGATAATCAAATATATTTGTTTGACTTTTGAGCAAAAAGATGTTTTATTAATAGAATGAACAAAAATTTCCGGGACGGAAGCGTTTCCGGAGTGGCTTTATTTTTTTGGAGTTTATTTTTATGGAACAGCCGGTTATTTATCTGGATAACAATGCGACCACCCGCGTGGCCCCTGAAGTGCTTGAGGCCATGCTGCCTTATTTCTGTGAACGCTACGGCAACCCGTCAAGTATCCATACCTTCGGCGGCAGTGTTGCCGATGATATCGAACAGGCCCGCTGCCGCGTGGCCGATCTGCTGGGCGCCTCCTTCCGCGACCGGGACGGCATCGCTTCCGAGATCATTTTCACCAGCTGCGGAACGGAGGGGGATAATGCCGCCATCAATGCCGCCTTCAACGCCCGTCCGGGACGCAACAAACTGGTGACGACCGCTGTGGAGCATCCGGCCGTGCTGGCCTATGCCAAAGAATTGGAGCGTCTGGGGCGCGAAGTTGTCCTCGTCCCCGTGGACGGCCGGGGCCGTCTGGATATGGATTTTCTCAAGGCTGCTGTGGATGAAAACACGGCTGTCGTTTCCGCCATGTGGGCCAATAATGAGACCGGAACGGTTTTTCCTGTGGGTGAGATCGCAAAGATCGCTCACGCTGCCGGGGCTCTCTTTCATACGGACGCTGTTCAGGCGGCGGGGAAGGTCCCCGTTGACGTGGAAGCTCTTGAGATCGACTTTTTGAGTATTTCCGGTCACAAGCTCCATGCGCCCAAAGGGGTCGGTGCGCTCTACGTGCGCCGTGGAGTCCGTTTCTCCCGTCTGCTCTTCGGCGGACATCAGGAAAAGGGCCGCCGGGGCGGAACGGAAAACGTCACCTCCGTCATCGGTCTGGGGAAGGCCTGTGAAATGGCTCTGGCCTCTCTGGAAAAAGATGCCGCCCGTTTGGCGGAACTGCGGGGAAGACTGGAGGAAAAGATCACCTCTGCCATCCCCGGCACCCATGTCAACGGAGATCTGGAAAACCGCTTGCCCAATACCTCGTCCATCAGCTTTGACGGGATCGAAGGCGAGTCGATTTTGATGATGCTGAATATGTACGGCATCTGCGCCTCCAGCGGTTCGGCCTGTACCACCGGCAGTCTGGAACCCTCTCATGTGATGCGGGCCATGGGGATCCCCTACACCTCCGCTCACGGGACTGTGCGTTTCAGCCTTTCCTGCTATAATACGGCTGAGGAAATCGACAAGGTGGCGGAGGTGCTGCCGCCCATCATCGCCCGTCTGCGCAGCATTTCACCTTTCTGGGAGGAAAATAAATGATGGAAAATAAAAAAGGCGAGATCCAATTCCCCTGTCCCTGGGAGCTGCGTATTATCGCTGCCGGAGATAAGACGGCTGTCGTCCGCGATGAATTGATGAAATTGCTTGTGGCCGACGGACAAGTCCCCGCTTTGTCCGAGGGCAACAGCTCTGCCGGAGGCAAATATACGGCTCTGCGTCTGACCATCACCGCCCGCAGCCGCGAACATCTGGATTCTTTCTGCCGTTCTGCCGGGGCGATCGACGGTGTTAAGATGATTTTGTAAAGAAAAAACGGATATTTTTCAAAAAAAATGCTGTTTTGATTTGCAAAATCATATATCAGTGCTATAATTTATGAGTGATATATGTGTGTTCGGGGGCTGAGGCCCTGTATTTAACCTTTTTTTCGGAGTTGATGATGAAGATTACGAATATTCTCCTGAGTATTCTTATTTTGCTGCTTGCGGCAGCCAGTGCGGTATTTTCCTATTTCCTTTTTGAGAAAAGGAGTCAGTTTGTTTCCGGCTGGGGCAAGATGGCCCAGGCGATCAACAGTGCGGCTGTTGAACTTGACAAAGACAGCGGTTTGAAACCTCTTGCTGATGAGCTGTCAGCTGCCACTCTTTCTCACGAACAGTTTGCGACACTGGATCAGAAGCTGCCCAAACTGGCTGAACGCAGCCGTCAGATCGTCAACGTCCGCAACAATCTGGCCGATGCCCTCCGCCGTATCGGAACGGCGGTCAATGCGCCCAATCTCGCCTCTGAAAAATCCCTCCGCGGTGTGGATACCCATGAAACCGGCAAAAACGGCGTGGTCAATGCCGTTCGTGACACTGTTGCCAAGCGCGACCGTATGTACGGTTATGTGGATCAGCTTTCCCGCCGTTACTTCCGCAAGCCTGTCTCCCGTACCAAGATGCTGAATGCTGACAGAACTGCTCTGAATGATCTTGAGGGCGGTATCCGTGCGGCCAACAGCCGCAAAGGAACTTATGAAAACACGCTGCGCAACATCGGCCGCATGGTCGAAGTCAGAAGTTTTGATGCCTCCGACCGGGGCTATGTCCGTTCCGCCGGCGCCGTTGCCCAGGGCGTCCGCAATCTGCAGAACCGCTGTGCTGCGGCCCAGCGTAATCTCCAGGCGGCCAACCGCAAGATCAAAGATCACGAAAACACCATCGCCCGCCGCATGAGAGAGATCGCGGCTTTCAAAAATACCATCGCCGAAAAGAACCGTCAGATCAGCAGTTATAAACGCGCTCTGGGCCGTCCCGCTGATGATGCTGCCGTCGTTCCGTGGAAAGATGGTTCCAATGAGGCCCGCAGCCGTCTGGTCGGCAAAGTGATCGAAGTCCATGACAAATACGGCTACATCGCTCTTGATATCGGCAAGGGTTCCACCGTCATCCAGGAAATCGGTAACCGTAAGCTGGAGGTCAATGCCGGTGTGAAGAAGGGGCATGATTTCATCGTTGCCCGCGGGGCTCTCCATGATAAATCCAACTTCGTTGCCCGTGTGGTCATTGATGAAGTGGGCGAGTTCTGCTCCACCGCCAATGTCTCTCCCGGTTCCCAGACCATTAAAGTCGGTGACTTCGTTTACTGGAGCAGCGGCAAATAATTTGAACGGAGCAGGTTACGATGTTCAATTCAAAGTTTTTTACAGCAGTTGTCGTTCTGACCTTCCTCGCTCTGGGAGCAGCTGTTTACTTTCAGGCGATGGAAATGCAGGAGTACAATCTCTTCAATACGCTTCAGCAGCGTTTCTTCCCCTCCAAATGAGAAAGTTCATTCTGCTGTTCGCGGCAGCGGCGGCTGTTGCCGGTGTGGTCTGTGGATGTACTGAGCGGGAACGGGCCGGATACAGTGCCATCCCGCAAAATTCTCCCGCTTCGTGGGAAATGCGTCCCTTCGGGGATTTCAGAAATTGATTCTGTTTCGATCAGGCGCGTACACATTGAGTGAACGCGCTTTTTTCAGCCCTTTTTCCCGGCATGGATCGGTGTCCTCCGGGCAGGAGGATATCTGTTGAGGAGTTGTTTTTTATGTTGGAAAATATCGTGATCCGGGGGGCATCCCAGCACAATTTGAAGGATTTGAATGTCACCATCCCCCGGAATAAAATGGTTGTCATCACGGGGCTTTCCGGATCCGGAAAAAGCTCTCTTGCCTTTGATACGCTCTATGCCGAGGGGCAGCGGCGTTATGTGGAAAGTCTTTCGGCTTACGCCCGGCAGTTTCTTGACCGTTTGCAGAAACCCAAAGTGGAGCATATCGAGGGATTGTCGCCTGCTATTGCTATTGAGCAGCGCAGTGCCGGAGGAACACCCCGTTCCACAGTGGCCACTGTGACGGAAATTTATGATTATCTGCGTCTGCTCTATGCGCATGTGGGAACGCCCCACTGTCCTCACTGTCATAAAGAACTGGTTTCCCAGACGGCGGAATCTATTGTGAAACAGCTGGAAGGCCTTGAGAAAGGTTTGAAACTGACTTTGCTTTCTCCGGTGATTTCCGGCAAAAAAGGGGAACACAAAGAGGTTCTGGAAGATTTGAAAAACGATGGTTTTGTCCGGGCCCGCATTGACGGAAAGATGGTCATGCTTGAGGATGATTTTCCCCTGCCTGAAAAGACAAAGCGCCACACCATCGAGGCTGTTGTTGACCGCCTGATAACGGGGCGGGCGGACCGCACCCGTCTGACAGATTCTGTTGAGACCTCCCTTAAAAAGAGCGACGGCGTTCTGACGGCGCTTCTGGAGGGACCGGAGGGCGCAAAAGAGCTGACCTTCTGCGAGCATCTGGCCTGTCTGGATTGCGGGGGCTCTTTCGGCAAACTGCTGCCCCGGAACTTTTCCTTCAACTCCCCCTACGGCGCCTGTCCGGTCTGCAACGGTCTGGGGGTGGAGCAGGTCATGGATCCGGATAAGGTGATCCCTGACAAAAGTCTTTCCATCAAAAAAGGGGCCATTCCCAACTGGCGGCGGGGACCGCGGCATCTGATTATTTATTACAATCTGCTGCTGCGGAAACTGGCGGAATATCTGGATGAACCGGATATGCTGACAACGCCTTTTGAAAAACTTTCTCCGGAAACCCGCGAGATCATTCTGTACGGCACGGGCGACAAGCCCATGGAGTTCGATTATTATATGCACGGCCGCAAATACCGTTGGAGCAAACCCTTTGAGGGCGTTCTGGAAAATCTCCGCCGCCGGGTCTCTGAAACGGAGTCCGATGCTGTGCGTGAGCGGTTGAGCAGCTGTTTGAGTCCCCGTGAGTGTCCGGCCTGCAAAGGGGCGCGTCTCAATCCCGTCAGTCTGGCTGTGACCGTGGGGGGGCTGGGCATCGACAAGTTCAATGCGCTTTCTGTGGAAAAGGCCTTGAAGTTCATAGACGGCCTGCAGTTGACGGAGGAGCAGAGTGCCATTGCCTCTGAGATCCGCAAAGAGATCGCCAGCCGTCTGACCTTTCTCCGGGATGTGGGGCTGCATTATCTGACGCTGGACCGGGTCAGCTCCACGCTTTCCGGCGGCGAGGCCCAGCGCATCCGTCTGGCAACACAGCTGGGATGTGGGCTGGTGGGCGTGCTTTATATTCTGGACGAACCCTCCATCGGTCTCCATCAGCGGGATAATGACAAGCTGCTGGACGCATTGGAAAAACTCCGTGATGTGGGCAATACGGTTCTGGTGGTCGAACACGATCTGGATACCATCCGTCGGGCCGATCATGTTCTGGATATCGGTCCCTTTGCGGGGAAACACGGCGGCGAACTGGTGGGAGAGGGAACGCCGGAGCAGCTGCCCTCCTTCCCCCGTTCCCTGACCGGAGATTTTCTGGCAGGACGCAGAGCCATCAGCCTTCCGGAAAAACGTCATCCGGGCAATGGGAAGTTCATCCGTATCCGCGGCGCCCGTCTCAACAATCTGAAAAAGCTGGATGTGGATATTCCTCTGGGGACCTTCTGCTGCGTGACCGGTGTCTCCGGTTCCGGCAAGAGTTCGCTGATAAACGGAACGCTTGTGCGGGCCCTCAACCGGGAGTGCAACAAAGTCGCCGATCTTCCTCCCGGTCCCTGCGACAGCATCGAGGGGCTGGAATTTGTGGATAAAGCCATCGTCATCGACCAGAGTCCCATCGGACGGACGCCCCGTTCCAATCCGGCCACCTATACGGATGCTTTCGGCGCTGTGCGCAAACTTTTTTCAGAGCTGCCTGAATCCAAAGTGCGGGGGTACGGTCCGGGCCGGTTCAGTTTCAATGTCAAGGGGGGACGCTGTGAGGAGTGCAAGGGAGACGGTATCAAAAAGATCGAGATGCAGTTCCTCTCTGATGTTTATGTCAAATGCACAGCCTGCGGCGGACGGCGTTTCAACGCCGAGACTCTGACTGTCCACTACAAAAAACACAATATCGCTGATGTGCTGGATATGACCGTGGATCAGGCCGTTGAGCTGTTTGCCCCCATGACGGGACTTGCCCGCAAATTCCGGACCCTTCAGGAAGTCGGTCTGGGATATATTACCCTGGGACAGCCTGCGACGACCCTTTCCGGCGGTGAAGCCCAGCGGGTGAAACTGGCCGCAGAGCTGGCCCGCATCCCCCGGGGACACACGGTGTATATCCTTGACGAACCCACCACCGGACTGCATCTTGCGGATATCGAACAGCTGCTCAAAGTGCTTTTCAAACTCCGCGACATGGGCAATACCGTCATTGTGATCGAACACAATCTGGATGTGATCAAAATGGCCGATCATCTGATCGACCTGGGACCTGACGGCGGCGACGGCGGCGGCAGACTCATCGGCGCGGGAACGCCTGAAGAGATCAGCCGCATCAAAAAATCTGAAACAGGACGTTATCTGAAAGCCTATTTGAAATGATCGCCAAAGTCATCATAGATGTCTCTCTTGACCGGGACTTTGATTATCTTGTTCCCCCGGAACTGGAAAACGTGATTCGGGTGGGGATGGCTGTGGTCTTCCGTTTCGGCAATTCCCGGCGGACCGGATATGTGCTGGCTCTGGCAGAGAGCAGCAGTTATCCTGCGGAAAAACTCAAAGCTCTTGACAGCATCTGCACCGACCGGGCCCATATACCGGAAAACCTCATTACCCTGGGAAAATGGATGGCTGAATACTACTGCTGCAGTCAGGAACAGGCCATCCGGACTCTTCTGCCTGCGGCCGTGCGCAGCGGTAAAGTGCGTGCGAAAAGCCGCCGTATTTATTATATCTGCGATCAGGAAAAGGCCCGGGCCTTTATCGAAAAGAATGAAACCGTTGCTTCTGCGGTTCAGAGAGCGGCCGTTTTGAAGGCTCTTCAAGCCGGTCCTCTGGCGCTTGAGGAGCTGCGTCTGACGCCTGATTTCAGCCGTTCAAGCTTATCTACACTGATGCGCAATGAGCTTGTGGCGGTGAAAGAGGAGATCGTCCGCAGGGAGCCCTGGGGGGAGGGGGAGGTCCTGCCCAGCGCCCCCCTTGAACCTACGGAAGATCAGAAAAAGGCCCTGCTTATGGTGGATGAGATCATCCGGCCCGACAGTGAAAAACGGGTGATCCTTCTGCACGGCGTGACCAACAGCGGCAAGACGGAGGTCTATCTTCAGGCCATTGCCAAAGTGATCGCCCGGGGCAGGAGCGCCATCGTGCTTGTGCCTGAAATCTCCCTGACGCCCCAGACGGTCCGCCGTTTCCGCGCCCGTTTCGGAGATCAGCTGAGTGTTCTCCACAGCCGTCTTTCCGACGGGGAACGTTTCGATGAGTGGAACCGGATCAATGCCGGAGAGGTGGGGATCGTCGTCGGTGCCCGGAGCGCCCTTTTTGCGCCTCTTCAAAATCTGGGACTTATCATTGTGGACGAGGAACATGAGTCCACCTACAAGCAGTCGGAGGCGCCCCGTTACATGGCCCGTGACGTGGCGGTCATGCGCGGACAGCTTGAAAAAGCGGGGGTGATCCTGGGCAGTGCCACGCCGTCAGCGGAGTCCATGTATAATGCACGGAACGGCAAATTCATCTTGTGTACCATGTCCAGTCAGGTGGCTAACCGTCCGGCGCCGCGGATGGAGGTGGTGGATATGCGTCTTTTGCCGGCTCCTGAACCGGGAAAAAGCAATATTTTTTCTCCGGCGCTGCTGGAGGCGGTGCGTCAGCGGGTGGATTGCGGAGAACAGTGTATTTTGTTTCTCAACAGAAGAGGCTACGCCCGGGTGATGCACTGTGACCAGTGCGGTTTTGATGCCTGCTGTCCGGCGTGTTCCCGTTCCAATCATCCGATCCACTATACATACAGCCGCAGCAGATGCACGTTGAGCTGTCATTTGTGCGGAACAGTCATTCCGGCTTACGAAAAGTGTCCCGACTGCGGATCGCCGGAGATCCGCTATTCCGGAACGGGAACGGAAAAGCTGGAGGCTATGGCCCGGGGCGTGTTTTCTTTCGCCCGCATTGCCCGGATGGATTCTGACAATATGAAGTCCAACGAGGACTATGAAGATGTATTAGAGCGTTTCCGCCGCGGAGAGATCGACATCCTGATCGGGACCCAGATGATCGCCAAGGGGCTGCACTTTCCCAATGTGACGCTGGTGGGGATCATCAATGCGGATCAGGGACTGTCCATGCCGGATTTCCGCGCGCCGGAACGGACCTTCCAGCTGATAACCCAGGTGGCGGGCCGGGCCGGACGGGGAGATTATCCCGGTGAGGTGATCCTTCAGACATGGCAGCCGGATAACGATGCCATCATCTCTGCCGTCAATTTTGATTTTGAAGGCTTCAGCGAATACGATCTTGAATTTCGTGAACTTCTGGGATTTCCGCCATTTTCCCGCCTGATCGCTGTCCACTTCAGGGGGGAAGACGAGGCGTCTGTCAGACGTTACGGCGAAGAGATCGTCAAAGAGCTTCAGCCGTATGTTCTGGAGGGGACCAGTATTTCTGCGCCTCTTCCGGCGCCCATTGAACGCATCAAAGGCAAGTACAGATATGTCTGTACCATCAAGGGAACGCGTTTGAAAGTTCTCCGGCAGGCCTTGCGGATACTGGCTCTGCACAGAACGCCTCCAAAGGGAGTGGAAATGTATGTGGATGTGGATGCCCAAAGCATCATGTGACATATTAAAAAAGGCTGTGTCCCCGGTATCAGTTGACCGTGCAAAACAATTTTGCGGTCAGCGGGAACAGAGCCGGCAAAAAAAGGAGTTGAAATGAAACTGATCCGTCTTTTGATTTTGGCAGCGGCTGTTTTTGCCGCCGGCTGCTGCTGCGGCCGCACAGAAAAGGTCATCGACAGCAAAACCTCTTTCGCCCGGGAGGCTTTGCAGGAGTTTATTGATTCCGGGGAATTGCCCGGGGTGATCTCCGTCTTTTACAAGGACGGCGTGCAGGAAACAGCCTGTCTCGGCTGGGCCGATGTGGATAAAAAGATCCCTATGACCATGGATAAGATGTTCATGCAGTGTTCCCAGACCAAAGGATTCTGCGGCGTGACCATTGCCATTTTGGTTGAAGAGGGCAAGCTCTCTCTGGATGATCCGGTGGCGAAATATCTGCCGGAATTCAAAAATCTCAAAGTCATTGACAAGGATAAAAACGGCAAACGCATCGTCCGTAAAGCGAAGAACGTGCTGACAGTGCGCATGGTGATGAACCACACCGGCGGCTTTCCCTTTGAGATCCCTTCAAAGGTCAAAAAAGGTTGGGCCAAAGTCTCCCTCAAGGATACGGTCAGAGAGGCAGCCTCACTTCCGCTGCGTTTTGAACCGGGGACCCGCGCCCAGTACTCCAATACGGGGATCGACATCGGTGCGGCTGTGACGGAGGTCATCACCGGCAAGCCCTGGGATGTTTTCCTCAAAGAGCGTGTGCTGGATCCGCTGGAAATGAAGGATACCACCTTCCAGCCCACAGAAGAGCAGCTGGCCCGTTCCATTCAGATGTACGATGTCAAAGGCGGGACCAAAGCGAAGTACAAAGCCTTCAACCGCTGGATGCCTCTGCCTCACAACGGACCGACTGTTTTCCCCTCCGCCGGTGCCGGATTGTGGACGACTGCCGCCGATCAGCTGAAATTTTATAAAATGCTGATGAATCTGGGGGTGGGCGTCAATGGCAAACGCATTTTGAAAGCGGAAACAGTCAAAAATCTTTTGATGAAAAGCACCCGTCCGGCGGGGCTGGGCAATTACTCTCTGGGACTGACGACGCCTGCCAACGGATGGATCGGTCACGGCGGCGCCTGGGGAACCAGCTGTTCTGTCAACTGGCAGAAGAGACAGCTCCGTCTCTGGGTCGTTCAGTACAACGGCAAATATCCTTATCCCTGGAGCAGAAAGTGGGGATATGCCAATGACAAATTCTTTGCTCAAAAGGTCAATACGGCCGAAGGAGACGCCTATACGGGCCGTTTGAAATAAGCTGTATCGAATAACGGGAGCAAAAACAGTTCCTGAAAAAAGGATGGGGTGCGGAGAAAATTTTTTCCGCACCCCATCTGACCTTATCGGGAAGAGAGCGTCATGCCTTTGGGCGTGTTTCAGGAACGATACTTGCGGCGGTCAGACTGACTGCGGCGCCGATGACAAAGAAGAGGTAAACAGCGCCGTAGGCCTCCGTCGGAAAGGAAAGCGATCCCGGCAGCGGCGGATAAGCCTTGAGGATCACGCCTGCCACATTCTGGTAGAGTGAAATGAACACGAAGGCCATGAAGTTGAGAAATGCGACAGACATGCCGACGATCTCCGGCGGATTGACCTCTTTGGCAACGATGCTGAAAACAGGGAAAAGTCCTGCCGGATAAGCTGAAAGCGCAATGGTCACAAGAAAAAGGGGAAAGGGGGCCGAAGAAAGCAGCGCCCAGCGTCCCAGAAGAATACCGCAGGTGGTGAAGATCACACCTGTGAGGATAACGGTTTTGCGTCTGTTTTTGACCAGTTTGAGGAAAAGGGTCCCGCCCATATTGTTGCTGGCGACGATGAGTGTCAGAAGCATGATGCAGAGGGAGCCTTGTGTGGGGGTAAGTTTGTAGATATCGGTAATGATTTTTTGTCCCAGCTGTCCGACAATGGCATAATAGGTTCCGTAAACAGCGGCGCATGCAAAGCTGATGAGCCAGATATTTTTATTTTTGACTGTAATGAAAAGCGGTTCAAGGGTCTGTCCTTTTTTCATGGGTTTGATGGTTCCCTGCCGGAGAGCAAATATCACCAGAAGCGGACAGGCGGCGGCAATACCGGGCGCGATCATCGCGGCTTTCCATCCGATGGCCGCCACAAGTTTCACCATGGGGACAGTGCCTGTTGTGGGGCCGAGATAACTGAAGAGAAGGACGATCCCCAGCGCTGTTCCGAATTTTCCCGGAAAAAGATCATTGAGGAGTTTTGCGACACCGAGAAAGATGGTTCCCGCGCCGAAACCGGAAATAATGCGCAGCAGGATCATCAGATAATAATTGTCCATCAGGGGAAAGATGACCGTTCCGGCAGAAAAAAGCGTACCTCCGATCAGGAGGATCCTGACACCTCCGCAGCGGTCGGAAAAACACCCCATGAAGAGCTGACTGGCCGCATAGGAATAGAGAAAAGCTGCTCCGAGACTGGCGATCCGGTCCACCGGCATCCCCATTTTGAGAAGATCCTGAAAAATGGTCGAGGGAATAATGACTTTGGCCATACTGGTCAGAAAGAAGATCGCCACGCCGCAGAAAAGAATGAGCATTTTCTTTCTCCGGAGCATTTGCAGGGTAACTGTTTTGGAATACATTTTTTTGAGTGTTTTTTTTCAGTCGGTTGTTTTACAGAGATTTTTGTGATCCTTATACAATACCACTTTTTTTATTTTTTTCAAGGTTTTTGTCTGCGTTTTGCCGGAGCTTATTGGTCAGTATGCTGTTCCGGGAGGTGGATGAGCATCCGATGAAAAAATTCCTGAGAAAAACTTGACAAAAGCGGGAAAAAGGTGTATCTTATCCTGTAGAAAGTCTCTGAAAAAGGCTTGAAAAAGATGCAAAACAGTGACAGTAAAGAAGTTTACTCTGTTTCCGGACTGATCGCCGGAAAAGAGGAAATGTTACTTCCGATCCTTCAGGACGCTGAGAGGACCGGAAGCTTTGCTGTGTCTTTGCACGGGGAAACGCCTGCGGCGGGTCTTTGCATCGCCCTGCCGGGAATGGCTGTTGAACCCGGAGAAGAGTTCTCTGTTAAGGAGAATGCTGATCCACTGTATTGTATCATCAAAAGCAGGGCTGCGCAATTTTTTACAGTTGTAAGCGGTCTTGTAAAAACGGTATCCAGCCGGATCAGGCGGACTTGCCGGACATTTTTCCGGCGTGTGCGTGACAGGCGGATGCCTCATCCGGTTCTTGCGGGCCGTGCCGGAGGGCTGCGGCTATGAGAAACGTATATGGTGCAGACAGAAAATCAAAGAAGATACAAAGAAGCTGAAAAGCCCTTTTCAGTTTCATTGTATCTTTTTTGTTTTT
>JAFVYP010000015.1 GCA_017508555.1 Lentisphaeria bacterium | reverse complement strand
GTCCGACATGTCCGACAAAGCCGGGAACCCTCATTTGTCTCAAACCCAGTCCGCGCGGCACAACACAAATCCCCCCTATTCAACCCGCGGACTCCAAATAATGGGGGATTCTCAAGGGGGCGGCGCCCCCTTGAGCGGGTTGGTCGATGCCGCAGGCATCACCCCCGCTACACGCTTTTTTTTGCCAAGCTTTTTTTTCGCGAAAAAAAAGCGGAGTCGGAGGGCATGCGCCAGGAGGAGGAGGCGTTGAGGGAGACGGGGGAAATGCGTGGGCCTTCAGGGGCGGCGTTGCGTTTGAATTGCTGGGTCATGAACCGCCGGAAAAAGATGCTGCATGTTCTGGAGATTTCTTCCTGGGGGAAGGTATCTTTGAAGGCGGCAGAAGCGAGGGCAATGAGGCCATCCTGATCTTCGCCGTAATGGATAAAATACCAGAGGAAGAAATCGTGGAGCTGATAACTGCCGATAATATTTTCGGTGTGCTGAGCGCCTGGGAGGAGTTCAGGAGAAACGGGTGTATTGCAAATATCGCGGAGAGCGTTGGCGAGGGCCGTATCGTGTTCCTGAGCGGCGGCGGAGAGGACCATGGATCGCATGAGCGTTTTCGGGACATCGCAGTTGACGCAGTACATGGACATGTGGTCACCGTTGAAAGTGCTCCATCCGAGGGCAATTTCAGACAGGTCTCCGGTGCCGATCACGATACCGTTGAGGGCATTTGCGACATCCATGAGGATCTGAGTCCGTTCGCGGGCCTGGCTGTTTTCGTAAACGACGTTGTGGTTTTCCGGATCGTGACCTATATCCTTGAAGTGCTGCATAACGGCATCATTGATCGGGATGGTTCTGAGTTCTGTGCCGGCGGCTTCCGCGATCAGAGCGGCGTTGTTCCGGGTGCGTCCGGAAGTGCCGAATCCGGGCATGGTGACAGAGCAGACGGTTTTGCGCGGCAGCTGAAGGAGGTCGCAGCATCTGACGGCAACGAGGAGAGCCAGGGTGGAATCGAGACCGCCGGAAAGTCCCAGGACCATGCGCTGAGCGCCGCATGAGAGAAAGCGTTTAGCCAGTGCGGCGGCTTGTATATCGAAGATCCGAGAGCAGGCGCGGTCGGCCTCGCCGGGGTCGGCGGGGATAAAGGGGTTTTGTTCGATGGCAGAAAACTCAAGATCCGGGGAAGAGTAAGTTTTCTCCAGAGCGACCTGCCGGAATTGGGGGACGGGAGCATCGTTGAAATTGGTTTTGGCTCTGCGGTGGAGATCGATCCATGCGGGTTTGAAATCAGAAAAGATCACATTACCGCAGCGGTCAAAGGGGGTATTGGCGGCGGTGATTTTGCCGTTGACAGCGATCAGCGCTTCTCCGGCATAAAGGGCTTCTCCGGATGATTCATGGACACCGGCATTGGCCAGGGCGATGGCTGCAGTCAGGCGTGAACTTTCGCTTTTGAGCAGTGTGCGGCGTTCATCGGAGGCGAATACCGTTTCAGTTTCAGATGCCGGAACGAGGATCAGTTGAGCGCCGGCAGCCGCGCAGGCAGCGGCCGGAGAGGTGACAGAAGCGATATCGCTGCCGAAAACGATGGAAAAAGAAAAATCAGGCGTCTCAAAAACGATGTCAGAGTCAAAGGGGAGAAGTTCTCTGCCGAAGGGCAGGATAAAATTTTCCGGCAGAGCGGAAGCTGAAGAAAAGTACCGTGTTTCCCCGTGTTCTCTGAAGGAAGGGATAAAATTTTTGACGGCAAATCCCGAAACTTTTCCGGCAGAGCAGACGGCGACGGCATTGAAAAGGCGTCTGCCGCAGAGGATGGGCAGGCCCACGGCAAGGATGGTGCGGTATGAAGCGGTTTCCTGAGCGAGAGTTTCGAGGGCAGAGAGGGCGTCATCGAGCAGTTTTTTCTGTTCAAAAAGGTCACCGCAAGAGCATCCGGTAAGGGCCAGTTCAGGGAAGAGGCAGAGCGAAGCGTTTTTTTCGGCGGCCTGTTTGTAAAGAGCCAGGATCTTTTCCGCATTGAAAAAGGGATCAGCGACCAGCAGCTGTGGGACAGCCGCTGCAATTCTGTAAAAACCGTTCATTTTCCGACATCCTTATTGGTAAAAAAAGCTTTATCTTTTAATGTACAGGGAAAAATAGTATTTTTCAATTTGAGAAATGAGAAAAGAGCAGTATATTTACACAACGGCAAAAAAATTCCAACCAAATCGCGGAAGTAGAATATTTATGATGACAGAGTTGTTTCTTGCGGGACGTTATCTGATACCGCGCCGGAGTGCGGTGTCGCTGATAACGGTGACAAGTATTCTTGGGGTGACGCTGGGCGTGACCGTCCTGATGGTTGTGCTGGCAGTGATGACCGGTTTTACGGATCTGATGAAGGCCAAACTGGTCGAAACGCAGGCGCATTTTCAGATCAGGCATGAACGTTATGCTGTCAACGAGCCTCAATGGATCCTTGATGCAGTCAAGCATGCGGGGGGACGTGCGGCGCCGGTGATCCAGTCCTCGATCCTTGTGCAGTACGGAAAAAACCGTCTGGATACCCGAGTGGTGATGTTCGGAGCCAATGAAAAAGATCTGGAAGAGAATCTGGATCTCAAGAAAAAACTTCTTTCCGGCAAGATCCGCCTTGACCGGCGGCATGTCATCATCAGCAGCGACATGGCCCGGCGCTGGAATGTGGAAGTGGGGAGCAAGCTGCTCTTTCATTCTGCCCAGAAACTGACAGATCTTGTGGAGTTCAAACCGGAGGGCGGCGTGGCCATCAACCAGAAGGGTTCCGCGTATCTGCCGACAGAATTTACCGTATCGGGCATCTATTCCATGGGGAAATATGATTTTGACCGGATGATCCTTTTCACGGGCTTGGACGATGCTGCGGAACTGGTGGAGCTTCCCTGGGGAGCCGCCACAAGCATTTTCGGCTGGGGCCCCGATCCTTTCAAGCAGAAAACGCTGGTGGAAAAAATCAAACGGAAACTGCCGTACGGGTATCATATCACGACGTGGGAGGAGAGCAATCAGCGGCTTCTGGGCGTTCTTGCTGTGGAAAAAAGGATGATGTTTTTTCTGCTGATTTTCATTGTTCTTGTGGCGGCTTTCAGTATCGCCAATACGCTGATAACCTCTGTTTATCAGAAAACCCGCGAGATCGGTCTGCTCAAAGCGCTGGGAGCCACAGACGGAACCGTGACGCGTGTCTTTGTGTTCCAGGGATTTCTCATCGGTGTTCTGGGGAGTCTGACGGGAACGCTTCTGGGGTGGCTGGTGATTTTTTTCCGCAATGATATCCTGCGTCTGGTGTCCAAGTGGACGCATATGGAACTTTTTCCCAAGGAGTTTTATTATTTCAACGAGCTTCCGGCGCATATCGTTCCGGGAGATGTTCTTTTTATTGTGATCTCAAGTATTGTGCTGTGTACGCTGGGAGCGCTTCTTCCTGCGTTGCGGGCGGCCTATCTTGATCCAGCCAAAGCATTGAGGTATGAGTAAAATGGAAAATGGAGCTGAAAACATGCTGGAGATCTCCGGCGTCAAGCGGGCCTATAAAACAGGCAGCGGCAGGCTTGAAGTGCTGCGGGGGATAGATCTTACGCTGAAAACCGGAGAGTGGTGCTGTGTTTTCGGAGCCTCCGGCAGCGGCAAAACGACGCTGCTCAATCTTGTGGGGGCTTTGGAGCGTCCGGACGAAGGAACGATCCGCATCGGCGGAAAGGATATCAGTACCATCGGACGGCGTGCAGCGGCCCGGTTCCGCGCCAAACGTATCGGATTTGTTTTCCAGAACTACCAGCTTCTGCCGGAGCTTTCCATACTGGAAAATGTGACGCTTGCGGCGCGTCTTGCCGGCGTCTCTTCCGGAGAAGCCCGTGAAAAAGCCGCCGGACTGTTGAGCGCCATGGGGCTTGCTGAACGTTTGAAACACCGTCCGACGGAGCTTTCCGGAGGGGAGCAGCAGCGTGCGGCGATCGCCCGGGCGCTGGTGAATGATCCGGATCTTCTGCTGGCGGATGAACCCACCGGAAATCTTGACTCCAAAACCGGAGAAGAGGTCATTTCACTTTTTGAGAAACTGCGGGAAGCGGATCCGAAGCTGACGATCCTGATGATCTCCCACAACCGCGAACTTGCGTCCCGGGCGGATAAGACGGTGACGCTGGTTGACGGCCTGCTGGTGTAACAGGCGATGAACAGACTTTTTACTGCGGAAAATCACCACGAAGTCCTGCCGTTCTGGAGCGCCTGCCGCCGGGAAAAGCAAAAGGCGCTCACGGTTCTGACCCTTGACCACCATACGGATGTCGTCCGTGCTTTCAGGGATGAACAACGGCATGTGCCGGCAGAGGCGTGGCAGGACAGCCGTCAGGTGACGGCGGCGGTCAGAGAACTCCGGCATGATGAACATTTTGACTGGGCGCTCCGGGCCGGTATCATCCGTGAGGCCTTTATCGTTTCCCATACCTGCGCCACAGTTCCCGCTGATGAGCGTCTGCACGTTTTGTGCGATCCCCTCTGGCCAGAGGAAAATGAGCTTTTCCGCACGCCGGAACTGTACCGGAGTCTGGCGGATTCAGTTCTGGAAACGGCGTATCTTTTCCGGCAGTTCGGGGATTTATCCCGTTACGGAGAGTTTATTCTGGATATCGACTGCGATTATATTTTGACCGCGAAAGCTCTCAGTCCCCGTGACGGGACATTTTTCCGGAGCCTGATCCGGCAGGCGGCCATGGTCACGGTCTCTCTGGAAAAAGACTGGGTGAGGCTGCTGAGATTCCCCGGCGAAACGCTGACTTCCGGGGAGATCTTACAGCATCTTACTTCATTTTTCTGATTTTTTGCCGGAACCGTTTACCGGGCTTCCGGCTCCCGTTTCACCTGTCTGCCCCAGGGGGCTGCACCGTAAGGCGCGATCACTTTAGCGGAGGGACGCCCGGCAAAGTCCGCCGGCCGTTTTGCCGGAACTTTTCCCGTTGCCGGCAGCGTTTTCCAGGAGCTGTCGGAGAGGACCTTCCGGCCGTCATTGACAAGTTCAGCCAGGATACCGCAGGGGAGTGCGCCGATATCTTCTCCTTCAATGACCAGAAAGTTTTCTCCGCGGCGCAGATATTTGCGCAGATTGAGCGTCACCATGCTCTGCCAATTTTGGAAACGGGCGACCTCGAATCCGTTGACATACACTATTGCCGCATCATCCGCAGCGCAGTAAAGGGTCACAGGACGCGTGGGATCTTTCACTTCAAAAGTTATCCCCAGACGGCATTTGCCGTTGACAGTGAGCTTTTGAGGATCCCAGATCCAGTTGGCCTGACCGGTGTAGGGCTCTTTGTGAAGATGCTTGTATCTGGCAAGACAGTCCTCCGCAAAGGGGTTTTTCGCAGGCTGCGGCGGCAGGGGGGCGGCGGCAGGCAGATCATCTGCGCCGAAGACCGTTGCCCGGTAGGGGGCAAGGCTCAGGGAAAGTTTGCCGTTGACGGTTTTCTGCGTTCTGCCATCAAGATAGAATTTGATCTCCCGGGGAGAGCCCGGCAGAACAATATCCGTTTTCCGTGCTTCATTGACGGGGTTGAGGGCAACGTAGAAGGTGCCTTTACCCAGTTTGAAAGGAACGATCCGCAATGCTTTGCAGGAAAGATCCGGCTGCTGCACACTCTGATTGAAAAGCGGGGCCAGACGGTGCATTTCACGGAACATCACCATCAGCGTTTCCGTATAATGCAGCTGGGAAATATTTCTGAATCCCCAGACTTTGCATCCTGTGGCTCCGTTGGTGATGGCGTCCAGCGCCATGTAGCGCAGCTCAGCCGCAGTGGGATAACAGGGTTTGCCTTTGCTGCCCCACTCGTGCCATGAGCCGCCCTGAAGTGTGATGATGACCGGTTTGCGGTGTCTGACGACCTCGCGCATACGGCGGGCGTATTTTCCCAGACAGCTGGGCATTTTATCCGTCAGCCCGGAGTGCTGATTGGGATAGGGGATGGGATAGATATCCACGCCGTAAATATCGGAGGCCTCACTGTACGGCCGCAGATCCTCCACCTCATACCGGGGGGCGGAATTGGTAAAGACGGCATGATTGGGCATTTTATCCTTGAAGATCTGATAGGCAGCCTGAAGGGGAGCCGAGGGGTATCCCTGCCACAGCGGCTCATCCGCAAGGAAGATCCCCAGAAAGGCCGGATGGTTCAGGACTTTGGGGGAATAGATCTTATCCACCATTTTCTTGAAAGCCGCTGTTTGTGCCATGTTGTCAGGATGACCGCATCCCACCAGCAGGCGTATTTTGTATTTCCATGCCGTATCCAGCATTTTTTCCAGCACAGCGCTGTTGCGGCGGTGCAGCCAGAGAGAACACCAGAGACTGTTGATGCCGTTGGCGGCGAAATAAGCCAGCTGTTTTTCATCCAGCGGCTTTTCTCCGCCGAACCAGAGGCCGTTGGGGAAAAATCTCTGACCGCCGATATACAGGAATTTGCCGTCAGAGGTCACCGCATGGGCCGAGGCCGGAACGCGGCGGATCATCTGTTTTCTGACAACGGGGGCCCCCTTGCTGCGGAAAATTTTTGCAGTCAGTTCGTATTTGCCGTATTTGACCGGCGCCGGCAGGGAAAAACGGGCTGTTCCCTTTTGGAAATCAAGCTGCGTTTTCCGGCCGTTCAGAAGCAGTTCTGCTTTGACAGCAGCGGGATCAGCGGCGATTTTTCCAGTGATCTTCTGCGCTTCCGCACCGGGATAAACGCCGGCAACGGCGGGGGGATCAAGCTCGATTCGCCAGTCGGCCGTTTTGTCGATCATTTTTTCCGTGATCCTGAAATCACTGAACTCAACGGTTCCGGGGGTGCTGAATGTGACGGTCAGATTGACCTGCCGCACAGGACTTTTTTCAGGGATACGGAAGGTGTGGTGTTTTTTCTGTGTTCCGAAGGGATAAAGATCCTGAAAAAGGATGCTTCCGGGGACTTCCGGGGAGATCTTCAGACCGAAAACATGCATGGAGGAACTGGTGTTGCCGGAGGCTGTTTTGCCCTTGGCCGTGTATTCGATCCGGTATTCCCTGCCGGGACGGACAGGTATGGCATTGATCCCGACTTCAGGCTTTTTCTTGCCTTTGACCGTGACCGCAGTACCGGCTTTATTGAGCTGGTGAGGCGCGGAAACCTGCCAGTGGCCGCCCATGACTTTCGGTTGATCCGGTGCCTTTTTGAATACAAGGTTGCGGAAAAGAAGCGTGCCGTTTTTTCTGCCTCTCACGGCAACATAAAAGGAGGTCCAGCCGGGTGAAAGACGGACCGGGATGATTATTTTTGTCCAGTTTTCCGGCGCGGCGGGACGGCCGCTGGAAAAGGAACGGTAAACAGAGCGGCCCTCCGCATTTTTACGGATCTCTTCGCAGTAGATCCGGCAGCCGTCACCGTTTTTGGAACGGTATTCGTATTCCAGAACATAATCCGTATCCGGCAGGGCTTTGATCTTCTGGAAAATCACGAAACCTTTTCCGGGAACGGGGAAAACGGCCGCATGTTTTTCAAAAGACTGAACTTTGCCGGAGGCAACGGTCCAGGAGGTGATCCTGCCGTTTTTTCCCGCTTTCATCAAGGGGTTTGAAATCAGATTTTGGGCGCAAAGGACATAGCCGCCAAACAGAGCGACTGCAAAAAAAAGACGCAGTGACATGGTGTGTTTTCCTGATTATTTCTGGATGGGAACAAAAGAGAGAGCCCGGATCTTCATAACGCCGCCGCCGTTGACGGCCGCCGCCACATAAAAATCCTTCGGAGGCGTTGTCAGACGGACGGGAATGGATATCTTTTTCCAGGTGAAAGGCGCTTTGATGCCGGGGGCGGTAAAGGTTTTGTATGCGATTTTTCCATTCGGGCCTTTGAAGGTGCCTTCCGCGTAGATCCGCGCCCGTCCCGTTCCGGAGTAGCTGATCTCACAGGAAAGCAGATAGTCTGTGTTCTGCTTGACCGCAAGTTTCTGGAAAAGAAGGGCTTTCCCTTTGACAGGCGTCAGAACGGCAGTCCCGTCAGCACTTTCGACGGTTCCGGAAACATGATGCCAGTTGAGAACTGAAAATTGATCTCCGGCGGCCATGTCGGCATTTTTCAGCAGATTGCCCGGAATGCCGGAGGGAACCTGGATCAGACGCAGATTGCGGATGGCATTGCCTTTGCCTGTCCCTTTGACCGCGACATAAAAATCTTTCCATCCGGGCTCCAGTCTGATGGGGATCGCTGTTTTGAGCCACTGGGAAGGCGCTGTTTTTCTGGGAAGCGTGAACGTCGTATAGCGCAATTTGCCGTTTTCATCTTTGCGCGTCAGCTCCCCATAGACCCGCAGCTGATTGGCAGCTGAGGCACTGCGCACTTCACAGCAGAGCAGGTAATCTGTCTCCGGCGCAGGCATCAGGATCTGCAGAAAGATAAAGTTGTTCTTTTTGGCATCCGGGATGAAAGTCGTCACCCCGTCCGCAGCAGTACAGCTGCCGCTGATCTTTTTCCAGTGGGGATACGCTCCCGGTTCGGAAGAGAGGATCGCCGGGTTTTTCAAAAGATTTTCCTTTTCAGCTCCGCAGCAGAACGCTCCGAGCATCAGAAGCGGCAGTAAGAAAGTTGTATATTTCATCATCAGTTTTCCTATTGCTTTTTTTTACAGGACCCAGCGCCCTTCATCCGCATACCAGAAGGGGCGGAAAAGGACATTGGAACTGATGATCTCTCCCATCTGGAGCGTTCTGACATGTCCGTCAAAAATACCCGCGTTGGCTGTGCCGTTATGTCTGAAGTAAATGGAGTCTTTCCCGTCTCCGTACGGGACAGGTTTGCCGTAAAAACCGAAACGGTAAGAGTCTTTCCCCGCTTTCGGTTCCGTATCTGCCAGCACGATAAGCGTACTGTTTCTTCTCTGGGAGGCGATAAAAGAGTGCTTGGCAAAGTTTTTGTTCTTCGTGCCGAAAGTGGAAAGATTGATGCCGTAATTCTGCTTGTCGTGGTTGTCCTCGCCGCCCTCTTTGGAGGGCTTGTATTCCGCCGCCCCCGGACAATGCAGGAGCTTGGTGTTGCCGCCGGAGGCACCGATGATGTAGCCCATCCACAATCCCCGCTGGGCCTTCGTCGCCTGCGCTGTGGTGAATGAACGCCAGGTGGGCAGACACCAGCCCGCATTTTCATCCGCATAACGCTGGAACAGAAACATCTGCTGTTTCAAATTGGAGGTGCAGTTGATGCTCTTTGCCCGCTCCCGCGCCTGACTCAACGCCGGCATCAGCATCGCCGCCAGAATCGCTATGATCGCAATCACCACCAGCAGTTCTATGAGAGTAAAGGGGCTTGATGCGAGGGGAAAAGACAACTTTTTTTCACGAGAAAAAAAGTTTTCTTTTCCCCTCGCGCTCCCCTTTTCTTTCAAAAAAAGCGGGGTATTTTGGTATTGGGCGAGACTGGCCGTTTGCGGCATGGTCTGGCTCCGTACTCTTCCGTACTTATCCGTACCCATCCGTACAAAACCCCCGCGCCCCCCCTTGCTTTCAAGAAAAAGCGGGGTGTTTTTGAGTTGGGCAGAACGGGGCGTTTGCGGCAGCGTACTTTTTTGTACAACAGCTCCGCGCTGCGATATATTGTGTAATTGAGATGCCGCGTTTACGGTATTCCATGGGTTATACACGTCTCTGTGGTTCGGGGCCTGGATCATCATTCCGTTTCCTTCTTTTACTGTAAGAAAAAGCGATTTCTTCTGAGTAAAAGTATAGCCGAAAAAAGTGGAAATGATAGTAAGAAAAAGTAAATTTTTAGTAGTATTCCGATAATTTTTCTTTTTTTGTCATACAAATACTGTCATGGCCCGGTGCGGGCCATGACAGACTGCCGTTATCTGGCGGGAGTTTGGTCAACGGAAAAGTGCCGGACGAGGCCGTCGAAAAACATGCCGGGCGCTCCGCCGAGGACAGCCAGAGTCCGGTAACGTCCGGGATAACAGATCTTTTTGCGTCCGGAGGATTTGCCGTTGACGATCAGTTCAGCCGTATCTCCGGTGTTGCGCAATTCGATAGTGTTCCACCGGCCCGGCCGGACTTGCAGACGGGTATTGATTTTGCTTGTGTTGTAGTTGAGGCCAGCAAATTCCGCTGAAATATTGCCGCCGGGCTGGATAAAGATCCCGGCAAGAGAGCCTGCTGTATTTCTGTAACGTGTTCCCAGGATCAGCTGACAGCGTTTGATATCTCTTGGGAAGATCTCCATTTTGACCGTATAGCCGCTCTGGGTGGGCATCAGATCCTGCGGAAAAGCCGCATAGGTATTCTTGAAGTCAAGAGCCCAGGAGCCGTCGGATTGACGGATCTGTTTGGGGATCGTATTCAGCGTTTTGGCAAGATAGGGCGTGCCTTTGTAGGGATCTCCGTTGGTCCCCTGACCGCGGTTGCGCAGCACAAGGGGGGATACAGGCGTTCCCAGCGCTCCGAAAAAGGAACGGTCTCCGTTGGTGGGTTTGACCATTTGTCCCGCTTTCGGTGAGAAATCATACGCTATTTTCAGCAGTCTGTTGCCGGGAACAGCGGTTTTGACAAAGCGCCCCTGCAAAGAGGAAAACACCCGTATCGCCACAGGATTTTCCTTTTTTTCCAGCACGAACGGCCGGGAGCGCCATGTTTTGCCGCTCATGCTGACGGCATGGAAAAAGACTGTCCGGTTGACGATATCATCCGGCACTTCCACCGTGAAACGGCAGCAGTTGGCATCCAGAGCAGGGGTCATGCGGGGCTGCCGCTGAAAACGGGATACGCTGATTTGCAGACCATTGTCTCCGCAAACGGCATAGATGCCCTCTTTCCGTACAGTCGCCAGGTCGATGGAACCGGTGTAAACGCCGGGCAGATCCAGATGAAGTTTGGCCTGGCCGATTTTGGAAAGCGGCAGCCGCAGATAGTGTTTCCGGGCAGACTGTGAGATCCAGCGCAGCCGGTAGCGTGAACCGCGGGTGATCCGGTTGTAGGTCGTCTGCCATTCACACTCCTCCACGCCGGGAATACTGAGCCAGCCGTCGGAAAGAATGATGGATTTGCCATCTTTGATACTGGCGTTGATGGAAAACGCCGCAAAATCGGCACTTTCACGGAAACGGTTGATCTCTCCGGAATTTTCATGGGAATAGATGATATCGCCGTTGAGATTCAATGCGGCGATCCGCATGTTTTCTCCGCAGTCGAAATCCACGGAAAAGAAATTGCCTTTATGGGTGATCTCCACATTTTTCACCGGCAGCAGATCCCGCAATCCATGTTTGGCCCACCGGTAATCATAGGTGGTTCCGACGCGCAGTTCAACGGGAGTAAAACCGCTGTAACAGAGGGTGCTACCGTTTTTTCTGACGTAAACAAAAATTTGCAGGGCGCGCTCGGAAGCCAATTCTTCCGTCCCTGTCAGAAAACGCTGCTCTTCCAGTTTGTCCGTGCGGAGACCGCGGGGAGCGAAACGTTTCAGAACTTTTCCTTCCTGAGAGCAGATCTCTATATGACAGCTGATATTTTCCCCCTTCCCGCCGTCGGGAATATTGAGGACCTCGACGGTCAGCGGTTCGCCGATGGCAAGAGTTTTGCGGAAACTGACCGTCAGATTGGGGATACGCACATCATCTCCCGGCAGCGGCGACAGAGGCAGCCCCTTGAGTTTGGAAAGAAAATAGCGCACGACGCGTTTGGTGACAAAGCCGTTGTAGAGCGTCGGCCGGAGACTGGTGTTTTCATTGGATTCATCCCACTCCGGCAACATGATGACATCGGGATTGGCTTCGCAGGCCGTCTGAAGGGAGTCACGGAGCGTCCGGGTCCCGTTGTGGGAACACTGATATCCCACACCGTAATTGTTTTCATGTCCGTTGAGCGCCGACAGCGCCAGCAGTTTTCTGCCTTTGAACTCAGGCTCGTTGAAAATTTTCAAAATGGTGGAAATGATGAATTTACGGTAAAACTCCGTGTAAAAGACCCGTTCGGAATTTTCGATAGTGTGGAGCATGTGGCTCTCGCCGAAGTAGATCCCGTCAGCCACGCGCAGATACTGCCGCAGGAGTTCCTCCTGCTCTTTCTGCATTTTATCTGTCAGGCGGCCTTTGTTTTTGCGCCACTCGTAGCCCAGATTGCCCAGACGGGGCATGTCGGGAAGAAAGTAAAAACGGTCGCCGAAACGGGCTCGCATGGCGGTCAGTTTCTTTTTCAGCTGTTCCGGAGTGAAAAATTTCTGTGTCCAGTAAGAGAGCAGCAGGATCTTGCCCTTATACCGGTACTGGTGCGGATGTTTATCCAGAGCCTGCCGGATGGCCTCCATATCTTTGGTATCCCGGTGCCACAGATTGATAATGGGGATCTCAAGCAGATTTGAGGGGCTCTGACGGGATAATTTCAAAAAGCCCAGACAGTGCCAGAGGCCCGGAAAAAAGGCAAATCCGTCCAGTAAATAGGATTCAGCCTGTTTCTGCTGCTGGATGTAATCCCCCAACGGGACCCGGGCTGTGGAGGTATCGTCTTTGTTCCATTTGGTATCCCAGAGCAGCGGATAATCGTTCCAGCGTCCCAGATAGTCCTCATGGTCGCAGAGCGGACTGTGCCGGGGCGTCTGGACCACCACGACCGTTCGGGGAAATATCCGTTTGTGCCGCTCAAAACTTTTCTTTTCTGCATCGGCACGGCAGGTGCAGAAAAGGAAAAAGACTGAAAGAAAAAGAAAAATTTTAAGTTTCATATGACACTCCTTTTTTTGACGAAGATCAGTTTCTCGGCAGCAGCCAGTTGGTCGGCCCTCTGCCCCGGGTCGGATGCACGAGATAAGGAGAACTTTCTGTCATGGCGATCGGCAGGCGTTTGGCCCGGGGCGTATTGCCCACATGTCCGTCGGTATAGAGAATGTTGCAGGTGTCGGCGTGGATCAGGCCGAATCCCGGCTTGGCCGCTTCGGAGTCAAGACCTATTGAACGGAACACGGCGGTCGAGATATTCGAAGAGGAGTTCGGCTGAACGATGATCGAATCCCACAATAATCCGACGGTGCCCGGTTTGATGATCTTGCCGATCTTCAACGGCAGGCCGTTATCCTCATGGCCGGAGTCAGGACCGCCCAGCACGGCGCCGTTGACGACGTAAGAGGTCACGTAACTGCCCAAATTCAAATTGTTGATGGATTCAAAAATCATCAGATTTTGCTGGGGACAATGATAGTCTTTCCAAACGTTTTTATATTTTTGTTTGTAAAACCACTCCAGAGAACTTCCTGAAGGCGCGTGTTCTTTAGCCCTTTGCAGATTGGCAAATCTTCCGGAAGAGGTCTCAAGGGCCATCGGCCAGGAAAACCATTTGGGCGTGCCGCTGTCGGCATAGGGAAACCAATCCCCCTGAGAATCCGCATACATCTGGAATTTTGTCCCCAGGGTTTTCATCCGGCTGACGCAGTCAGCCTTTTTGGCCGCCTCACGCGCCTGCTGCAGCGCCGGCATCAGCATCGCCGCCAAAATAGCAATAATCGCAATCACCACCAATAGTTCAATCAGCGTGAACGCTGATTGAGTGAAGAACGCCTTCGGCGTGTGAAGATGTGAAGAGCTTGACTGCGTCAAGCGTGAAGTGCGCCCTGTCGGGCGTAAGGATGTGCAATATTTATTGTTTTTTTGCCACATCGCCGGTTTCTGCGGCGCACTCATATTCATAGTATTCATAGCATTCACAGTATTCCCAGCCAACGCGCCGCCCCCTGCGGCCTGCATACCGATACGGTCATACAGAACTTTTACATGATTGCGGCAATATTGTGCAATCACCACCAGCAGTTCTATGAGAGTAAAGGGGGAGAGCTTGGGGGAAAGCGGGGTGTTTTGAAGTGCTGTGTCCGTGTTTATCCATTCATGTCCATTGGCTTTTCCGGAAGCTGCTGGCAACTTTTTCATCTTTTTATTTTCCTTCATTTTGGGGTAATAAAATGTTAAAAATCCAATGATGTTTCCTGGTTTACAGACTGGCGCCTTCAACGAAGGTGCTGGGGATCTGAACATCGGCATATTCTCCAGCAAGGATCATGTTTTGGAGTGAGCAGCACAGCTGGCGGCAAATGCTCCGGAAATCAATCTGTCCGTAACTTGTTTCCGGATAAAGATGCGCAAAGGTCATTCCCGACGCATAACCGAAAAGACCGAAGTTTTTTCCCACAGTCATTCCGTTTTTCTGGCAGAAGATGTATATTTTTGAAACCATATTTGTATGCGTACAGAAAACAGCATCCTGCGGCGTGAGGGTTTTGAACAATTCCCAGTCGGCTTCTGCTGCAATGTGTTTCCGGACCGTTTCTGTCAGCCCTTCTTCTGCGGCCATCCGGGCAAATTCTGCTGTTTTTTCTTCAAGGTTCTTGTGCGTGGAACAGGACGGATCTGCATGTCCAGCAGTGATGATGAAGATTTTACGGTAGTCTTTTTCTTTCAAGCGGGAAATGATCCCCCGGAATGCCTGCCTGCGATCATCTGTTATGGTGCATCCGCCTCTGGCGCGTTCGCATCTTCCGCTCCATTTGGCGTAGGGGATCTGATGTTTGACCAGCAGTTTTTCTACATTAGGGTCAAATCCCCGGATCACGGCACCGTCAAATGTTTCTGCTGTCCGGCGGAAAAACTGTTCATCTGTTTCCGTTCCCGTGATCTGCCGCAGGATATATTCACTGGTGATCTCCATGCCGAAGGCCGGAGACTCCACATACAGCCCGTGGAGAAGCAGCTGGTTGATGGCCATATCCTCATTGAAATCGCCCGGATCAAATTCTTTCTGGGCATGATGCCAGATGTAGAGGATACGCAGTTTGCGGTCAAGCACATAGGTCCCGCTCCGGGAACGCCGCTCCAGATAACGTTTGCGGACAAGCAGGTCGATCGCAGAATCCACTGTACTGCGGCTGACTTCAAATTCCCGGGCAAGTTTATTGCTCCCCGGCAGTTTGCTGCCGTCTGGATAGATCCCCTGCTTGATCCGACTGTAAAGCTCCTGGTAAAGCTGACGGATCAATGTCTCTTCGCTGTTTTTGGATACCATGCTTTTTCCCTTTCACGCAAAACTGCACCGTACCAGTTTTGTTAATTAAATATAGCACGCCGGTTTTGGTTTGTCAAGGGAAAACTGCACCGTACCAGTTTTTTGAAAGCCTGTATGCCGATACGGGCAGATAAATGATAAAAAACTGAAAATTTTTCCGGAAAGGGCTGGCGTTTGGGGGGAGGGGCTGAACGTCGGTTCCGGTATATTCCCCCCGCGTCCCCCTTACTTTCAAAGAAAAGCGGGGGATTTGGGTGTGGGCGAAAGAGGTCGTTTACGGCGGGGTGTTTTTTGTTGGGTGATACCGGCTGTTTACGACAGGATATTCCGGAGTTGGGCGAAACAGACTGTGTTCTGCGGCGTCCGTTTGGAATCTGTTTTGCCGTCTGTCAGCATATTGGTATCACCCAGTTGTTTTCAGCGTTTTTTCAGCAGTTTTGCCACCGCGTTCCAGGCCATTTTGGGACGGCGGTATTCATCCATCAATCCCTTGTTGTTGAAGCCGCGGGGACGGGAGGGAATCCGGTAATCGTTGAAACTGCGGGTATCGCAGAACATCCAGATGGCAACGCCTGAACATCTGGGCGTTTCAAGGACGTGGGTGAAAACGGCAGTCGCCAGATCTGCCTGATACTCCTCTGTCCAGCGCACGTCTCCGTGCCAGCCGGGAAGCGCAGCACCGCCGATTTCGCTGATGATAAAGGGTTTATCCTTCAATTCAGGACGTTCGAGGATCGTTTCGTACTTTTGCAGGGCCTTTTCCAATCCTTCGCCGTCGAACTGCTGGACATCGCTCATCTGGGCATTGATGTACCAGCCGGGATAGATGTTGAAAGAGACCACATCCACCTCCTGAAGCGCAATATCCTGAAAGGGGATATTGCAGGCGTAGGTCACAGGACGGGAACCATCCTCCGCGTGCAGGATCGCCGCCAGTTCCCGGATCAATGTCAAGCCCGGCTCAAGATCACTGCGCAATTCGTTCATGAAGCCCTGAAGGATCACGCAGGGATGGTTGATGCTCTTGCGCGCCATCCGGCGGGTCTGTTCCTTCTGCCTTGCGCGGAATGTTTCATTGACCAGTTGCTCTTCCTTGTTGCCCCAGCCCAGAGACTCCTCCCAGAAGAGCAGCCCCAGGCGGTCGCACCAGTCGAGGACAATGCTGCTTTGCGGATAATGACAGCCGCGGATGAAATTGCATCCCTGGGCCTTGATGATCTCAAGATCGCGTTTGACCATCATCTCCGGCATAGCAAAGCCGAAGTCGGGATGGCAGTCGTGGCGGTTGTATCCCAGAAGTTTCACCGCGTTGCCGTTGAGGAGGATTTTTCCCTCTTTCGTTTCAATGATACGCATACCGAAGGTGACGGTGCGTTCAACCTGTCCGGCAGAGGCGGTCAAGTGATGCAGATGGGGCGTTTCGCAGCTCCAGACCTTGAAGTCCGGAACAGACAGCAGAAAGGTTCCTTTGCCGTTTTTGACGCAGCAGACCTCGCCTTCTTTGCCGTCAAAGGAAAAGGTCACATCGGTCTCTGCCGGAAAATTCCCCGTCAACTCCACTGTGACTTCCGCCACTCCTTTGACGATGTCTTTGGGAATGACTTTCAAGTAAGAGATCTCTCTGTCGGGCGTCCGTTCGATAAAGACATCCCGGTAGATACCGCCGTGACGGTAGAAGTCATAAAATCCCGGAAAAAGAGACTCGTTCGTATCATCTGCGCGGTTATCCACAGCGATAATGAGGGTGTGGGCTTTTTCTTCACCGGCGTCAAAGCGGAACTCCTCTTCGGAGAAGGGCAGGACACAATCTCCCACTTTTCTGCCGTCCCAGAAAATTTCCGCAGCAGGACCGAGACCGCCCAGTTTCAGAGTGACTTTTCCGCCGATGACCACGCTTGTTTTGTAAACGCCGACGCCCCTGCGCAGTTTCAGCCCCGGTTCAAGATCAAAGCACCCGGGGACAGGCAGGGAGGTGGTGAAGGTGACCTGTTCTATTCCCTTGTATTCTTCCAGTTCTCCGACAAAACCGAAATCCCAGAATCCGTTCAGCGATATCATTGCTCTATTTCCTTACAAAAGTTTTTATTGCCATAAAAAACAATTCTATACACTACACCGTATTCCGGGATTTTTCAAGTAAAAAACGCTGTTTTCAGCGGATCTCTTTGATGCCGGCCTTGTTCAGAGAGACATCTGCACGCATGGGGGCAGAGGCCAGTTCTCCGCCGTCAAACTGTCCCACATGGCCGTCCAGGAAGGCCACGGACGCACGGTCGTTATGCAGACGCCAGACAAAACCGGAGTAAGAAGTCTGCTTGCCCATGGCCACCAGATAAAAAGTCTGCCCGAAGTTGGCGTTGGTACACTCGAAGCCGGAATCTGCCAGAAGCATCAGCGCTGAGGGATTTTTGATGCCCGAGGGTTTGAGATAACCGATCAGAGCGCTGTTGCTTTCAATTCTTCCGGTGATCTTGCCGATGTTGGCGATGCGTTCAGGAACATAATAGGTCGAACGTTCGGCGGTTTTGCAGAATGCCCACATGCCGTAAGTGTTCCGGTTGCAGGGATCTCCGAATGACCAGCCTTTTTGCGATGACGGAGAAATTTTTTCCACAGAGGGACAGAGCAGGACTGAAGGCGGAATATAAGCCTTGCGGGCATATTTGAGCTGACCGGTCAGAACAGCCATCCAGACGCCGCTTCCCTCCACTGTACTGTCCGTTGAACAGATATAGCCGTCATACTCGTTGGCATACATCGACACGGCCTGGGATACCTGCTTGAGCTGCGAGACACAGTTGATGCTCTTGGCCCGCTCCCGCGCCTGTCCCAGCGCCGGCATCAGCATCGCCGCCAATATGGCAATGATCGCAATCACCACCAGCAGTTCTATGAGAGTAAAGGGGGAGAGATTGGGGGACAGCGAAAACTTTCTTTTCACGAGAAAAGAAGGTTTTCGCTTTCCCCCAAACCCCCTTTCACTTTCAAAGAAAAGCGGGATATTTTGTTGTTGGGCG
>JAFVYP010000154.1 GCA_017508555.1 Lentisphaeria bacterium | reverse complement strand
CCCGGACTGCATTTCCGCTGGCCCTTCCCCTTCCAGAAAATCTACCGTTTCGATCACCGTGTGCGCTGCTATGAAGGCAGCTCCGGCAAACTGGAAGAGACCATGACCGGAGACGGTCACAATATTCTGGTCGGCATTTACGTCAACTTCAAGATCAAAGACGTGGTCAAATTTTTCGTAACCTTTGAGGATGTGACCCGCGCGGAAGATCAGCTCAACTCCCTGATGCGCGGCGCAAAAAACACGGCTTTCGGTCTCTACCGCTTCAATCAGATCGTCAACACCAATCCCAAAGAGATGCGTTTGAACGAGATCCAGAACAAGATCAAAAAGGATCTGATCCGTCAGACCGCTGATTACGGTATTGAGATCCTTGCCGTCGGCATCAACACCATCAACGTTCCCAAGACGGTCAGTGAAAAGGTCTTTGCCCGCATGATCGCCGAACGCAAACGCGTTGCAGACAAATACATCGCCGAAGGTGAAAGCGAAGCCCGCAAGATCCGCATCAGCGCCGACAGCGCCAAAGTGATCAAACTGGCTGATGCCGAAGCTCAGGCCAAAGAGATCCGTGCCAAAGGCGATGCCGAAGCGGCCAAATACTACGCTGTTTTCAAGCAGAACCCCGAACTGGCAGAGTTTCTGCGCAAACTTGAATCCCTGCGTTCCGTCGTAAAGGGACGCACGACCATCGTCGTTGATACCAACACAGCTCCTTTCGATCTCTTCAAGCAGGGGGCTGAAACACTCAAGCCCGCAGCGAAGTAATACGGAGGCAGACGAGTATGGATTCCAACAGGGAAATAATCGAGTCCGCGTTCGACCGTTCCGGCCGCTACGAAGCCGGACTCCGTTCGCTGGTCAAATGTCTGCGCTGGGCCTTTGCCCTGCTGCTGGTGGGCATCATCGGAACGCTGATCTACTTTGTCAGCTGGGGCGGCTATTTCAGCGTTGAACCCCAGCAGGCGGTGCTTGTGCTGCGTTTCGGAAAAATCACCGATACCGTCACCACAGGCGGTCACTGGTTCCTGCCTTATCCCGTCAACAAATTCATCCGTATCCAGACCAATCAGCAGCTGTTGAACGTTGATTTTGTTGCGCCGACGCTCTCTGAAAACGATGTTCCCAATGCGCTGACGCCGGGGAAGGATGATTATCTGCTGACGGCAGATGCCAATATCGTCCACACCTCCTGGACGGTCAGTTACCGGGTGAGCAATCCGGCCAAATACTACCGTGTTCTTTCCACGCCGGTGGAGCCTGTGCTCAACGGCAGGATCACAGCCGATCCCGAGACGAAAGATGCAGACGGTTTTATGGGAACGCGCGGTCCTGTGACTTTCCTGCGCAATGCGTTCAAACAGGCTGTCATCCGGGCCACCGCCGAGTTCAAAGTGGATGATCTGCTTTCCTCCGGCCAGGGACGGTATTCTGAACTTGTCCAGCGCAACTTCACCCAGCTTCTGACGGATGCCGATTGCGGTATTGCGGTCGATACAGTGACCCTGAACCGGGTCTATCCTCCGGCCTATACCAAGTCTGCTTTTGAACAGGTGACGGCTGCCAGTACGACGCAGTCCACACTGCGCAACGAAGCGGAGACCTACCGTGTCACCACTGAAAACGAGACGATCGCCCAGCGGGCTGAGATCCTGGCCGCCGCCGAGACCTACCGCAAGCAGATCATCGCCGTTATGAAGGCGGAGACCATTTATTTTCAAAGTATCAATGCCGAATACGCGTCCAATCCCAAGACTGTGTTGATGGCCCTCTATACATCAGCCCTGACCGAAGCTCTTCAGGCTTCTGTTGATGACAAATTTATTCTTGGCTCTGCCGGCAAGGGAACGAGAAAGATCTGGTTCCAGCTCAACCGCGAGAACAAGGTGAAGGCCCCCAAAGCTGAGGAGAAAAAATAATGAGCGATATGGATAATAAAAAACATTCTGACGCCTGTTCCTGCGGTCACGACCATGACCACGACCACGGCAAGTGTTCCTGCGGTCACGACCATGACCACGACCACGGCAAGTGTTCCTGCGGTCACGACCATGATCACATGGATGGCACCTGCATCTGCGGACATAATCACAAGGCTGAAGGCGGTGTGGGACATGACCGCGCCATGGGCAAGATCTTTTTTGTTCTGTTCGGCGGCATCCTGACGCTGAACTCCTTCATCCTCGACTGGACCATGCCAGATCTTGAGTTTGCCTCCGAGTTGAGCGCTCTGCTGGGTGCTTTTATTCTGGCGCTGCCCATCATCATCACGGCAGTTAAAGATCTTATCAACGGCAAGGTCTATATGAACGAGCTGGTGGCTCTGGCCATTCTTGCCGCGCTTGCCAGTGCAGATTTCCAGACGGCGGGCATCATCGCCTTCTTCCTGCTGGTGACCATCATCATCGAGACCCGTACCGCCAGCGGCGCCCAGCGCTCCATTGAGGAACTGATCAAACTGACGCCCAATACGGCCCGTCTGCTCACAGACGGCAAAGAGAGCGAAGTTCAGGCAACCACCCTCAAGGTGGGAGACCGCATCCGTGTCCGTCCCGGAGAAAACTTCCCTGTGGACGCCCGGATCATCGCCGGTGAAAGTACCGTCAATCAGGCCTCCATCACCGGTGAATCCATTCCCGTTGAAAAGAGCATCGGCAGCGATGTCTTTGCCGGTACGCAGAACCTGACCGGTCTGGTGGATCTTGAAGTGACCAAAGTCGGAGAAGATACCACTCTGGGAAAAGTCAAAGACATGATCCTTCAGGCCGAATCCAGCCGCACGCCCGTTGTGCGCATCATTGACCGCTATGCCGGATACTACACGCCTACGGTCCTCATGCTGGCCTGGATCACCTGGTGGTTTACCGAAGATATGAATTCTGTGATCGCTTTTCTGGTGATCGCCTGTCCCTGTGCCGTGGTTCTGGCGACGCCGACGGCAGTTGTTGCGGCTGTGGCCGCCGCCGCCCGTCTGGGTATTTTCATTAAAAACGTCAGCCACCTGGAGCTGGCGGGCAAGATCACAAGTTTTGTGTTTGATAAAACGGGAACGCTGACAGACGGTCTGCTTTCTGTGGTCAAACTGGAACCTGCGGAGGGGATCACTCCGGCAGAACTGCTCAAGACGGCGGGAGCGGTGGAGCGTTACAGCAACCATCCCACGGCAGTTGCCATCCAGAAACTGGCGGCGGAAGCCGGGCTGGAACTGGATGAAGCCGCTGAATTTTCCGAAACCCACGGCCGGGGCGTCTCTGCTTCCGTCAATGGCGAAAAGGTCCTGGTGGGCCGGGCCAACTGGATGGCTGAGCAGCAGATCCCTGTGGCCGATGCCGATACGGCTTCTGCTGACGGCATGAGTGTTGTTTACGTTGCCCGCGCCGGAAAAGTTCTGGGCTGGATCGGTTTCAAAGACAAGATCCGTAAAGAGGCTCCTGAAATGCTTTCTGAGCTGCGCCGCCAGGGAGTGCGTTTCTGCGCCATGGTGACCGGTGACCGTCAGTCTGTGGCCGAAGCTGTGGCCAAGCAGCTTGCCATTGATGAATTCAAAAGCGAGTGTCTGCCTGACGGGAAAGTGCAGTTTGTTGAAAATGTCAAACGCAACAGCCGGGTGGCTGTGGTGGGAGACGGCGTGAACGACGCGCCTGCTCTGGCCGCGGGCGATCTGGGTATCGCCATGGGAGCCATCGGCAGCGACATCGCCATCAACAGTGCCAGTATCGCATTGATGACCAATGATCTGCGCCGTATTGCGCTTCTGGTTTTCCTGTCGAGGAAATCCCAAATGATCATCAATCAGAACCTGCTCTTCGGCATGCTGTTCGTTTTCGGCGGTATGATCCTTTCCATGGTGGGCGTGATGACGCCGATCTGGGCAGCGGTCCTCCATGCCGGCAGTACACTTATTATCGTTTTCAACAGCGCCCGTCTGGTGCGTACCGGAGAGGAATTGACCCTCGAAGAGAGCGCCGCAGCAGCCCCGCAGGAAAACAACAACTGATACAACCCCTCTATTCAAGGAGCTGACGTATAATCATGGCAGAGATCGAACCAGTTGTCCGTGCAGTAGGACTTACCAAGGTTTTCAGAGATTTTTGGGGCCGTCCCAAAGCGCGGGCGGTCAACGATATTGATTTTGAGATCCGCCCCGGCGAGGTGGTGGGACTTCTGGGACCCAACGGTTCCGGAAAATCCACCACTGTCAAGATGCTTCTGGGCCTGCTTTACCCCACCGGTGGAAAACTTTCCGTTTTCGGACGCAGTCCCCGGGCGGTGGAAACCAAACGGGAGATCGGTTATCTCCCTGAAGAATCCTATCTTTACAAGTACCTGACTGCTGAAGAGACGCTGGACTTTTTCGGCTCTCTTTTCAACCTTTCCGCTGCGGACAGAAAAAAGCGGATCGATCAGTTGCTGGAAATGGTGGGAATGGCTCACGCACGCCGCAGACGGGTGGGCGAATTTTCCAAAGGCATGGCCCGCCGGATCGGTCTGGCGCAGGCAATGATCAACGATCCCTCTTTCCTGATCCTTGACGAGCCGACAAGCGGCTTGGATCCTCTGGGATGCCGTGAGGTCAAAGATCTGATCCTGGCACTCAAAAAACGGGGAAAAACTGTTCTGGTGACAAGTCATCTGCTCAGTGATGTGGAGGATATCTGCGACAGAGTCATTATTCTTTACGGCGGCAAGATCCGTGCGGCGGGGGAACTGTCCGATCTCTTGACGGTCTCCGATTCCAGCCGGATCACCACACCGGCGCTGCCTCCGGAAGCCATGGCCGAGATCGAGGCCATCCTGCGGAGAAATCTCCGGGGGGCTGACTTTACCGTGGATCATCCCAGACGTACTCTTGAGGACTTTTTCCTCAATGTCATCTCTGCCGCCAAACGCGACAGTGTGGAAACCGCCGGTGTGGTCGGCGGCGGCAAGATCGCCGATTATCTTGAAAAAGGCGATGAGCAGAGTGCTGTTCTGGCCAGTCTTATTTCCGAACCTCAGGCAGAGGTCAAAGCGGCAGAACCTGTTCCCGCTGAAGAGAAAAAAGAGGATGTTTCCGGCAAACTTTCCCAGCTGACGGTGGAGCTTCCCCGGACGGAGCCTGAACCCGCTGCGGAAAAGAAACCTGCGGAAGATCTCGCCCAAGCCAATGCAAAACTGGATGATTTACTGGGGAAAATCAATAAATGAGGCCCTTCATTTCCATCGTTAAACTGACATTCCGCCACGCGCTGCGCTCGCACATCTTTCAGCTGCTGCTGGGCGTGCTGCTGTTTGCGGTCTTGTTCATCCCCGGCACCGTCGGTGCGGGCACAGCCAGCGATTTCATCAAAGTATCGCTGCTTTACAGCCTCTGGGCAGTGAGTATCATCCTTGCCCTTTCCTCCATCTGGTTGGGATGCTTTGTCATGACAACGGATATCGACAGCTACCAGCTCCACATGATCGTTGCCAAGCCCGTTTCCCGCGTGGTCATCTGGCTGGGCAAGTGGACAGGTGTGAACCTCATCAATCTGATCCTGCTTCTGGGATCGGGACTCTTGATTTACAGCATCATCCTCTACCGCTTCAACAACGGAGATTTTCCTGCCGATGAGCGTGAAAAGATCCGGAACGAGGTCATGGTGGGCCGCCGGGTGTATCCGGCCATGCGTCCTGACTACGGACTGCTTTCCCGCGAGGCGCTCAAGCGCAGGATCCTGCGCCTTCAGGCCCAGGGAGCCAATGTCGATCTGAGTCCGGCCTCTCAGGAAAAGATGCTCAAAGATGTTCTCCGTGAGGTCGTTTCCGGAGATTCCGAACTCAAGGCCGGCCAGCGGAAGGTGTGGGCATTCCCCGATCTGCCCGCCGGACTGAATGAACCGATCTATCTGCGTTACCGGCCCTATGTCGGTAAAGTTGCCAGCGAAGATCAGCGCATGACCCGTCTGATGATCTATGCGGGCGTCCCCCGTCAGAAAGAACAGAAACAGAACTCAAGTGTTTTTTCCGGCGATCCGCGGGCCAATTATGATATTTTTATGATCGCTCTGGCAGAGAAACCGGAGCAGGTCATGTCCGGAGAGTTTCACGAAAAAATGCTCCGTCCCGAATGGAAGGTCGTCACGCCTGACAACCGCGTCGTTATCAGCATTGAAAACGTGGATCCCGGCAGAGGAACGCTGTTCTTCCAGCCCGCAGACGGACCGAAACTGCTGATAAAAGCGGCCGGATTTTTTGAAAATTATATGCGGGCGATCCTTGTGATCGCGCTGGAACTGCTTATTCTTTCCGGATTTGCCTGTTCCTTCGGCGGATGTATGTCCATGCCGGTTGCGGTGTTTGTTGAGATCGGTTATCTGCTTTTCGGCAGTTTTTCCGTCTATATGACAGGTTTGACCTACCGTTCCGGCGCGGCGGACCGTTTCGGTGTCTTTATCGCCAAGCTCCTGCTGGTGGTGGTCATTCCCCTGCAGGCTTTTGATGTGACAGGATCTGTTGCCAATGGAGAACTGCTGGAGTGGTCCTTCATCTGGAGACTTGTCTGGTATTATTTGCTGTGCAGGGCGCTGCCGCTGTTTCTGCTGTGTATCTGGATCTATCGCAAACGTGAATTGGGGTTGATTATCCGCAAATGAGTAAGTTCCGCACTATCGTCATGTTTACGGTGCTGGCAGCAGTTACCTGTGTGCTGCTTGTCGGCGTTCACCGCTTTGAAAAACGCCTCGATGCCCAGGTGGCGGAGTACAGGCTCCGCTTTACCGGAGAGATCCGCAATGCCCCGCCCATGGTGATTTTCACCACCGTGGCCCTGGGCAGTTTCCGCGGACTTGTGGCTGACTTGCTCTGGCTCCGCGCCGGAGCCCTTCAGGAAAAAGGCAATTATTTTGAAATGGTCCAGCTGGCCCGCTGGATCACGGATCTTCAGCCCACCTTTTCAGGAGCGACGGCATACCTTGCCTGGAACATGGCCTACAATATTTCTGTGACCTGTTCCAGTTTTGCCGACCGCTGGCGCTGGGTCAACGAAGGTATCCGCCTTATCCGCGATCAGGCGCTCTACTACAATCCGGAAGATCCTGTCATCTACAAGGAACTTGCCTGGATCTTCTCGCACAAACTGGGCAATATCCTGGATGATGCCAACTTGTATTACAAGAACCGTCTGGCTCTTCAAATGGCCTCCATTGTGGGAGAGGCGGGCAATCCCGACTGGGAAAAACTGGCAGCCGCTCCCGAAAGCGAGCGGGCGTTCCTGAAAAAGTACAAAGAGGACCACGTTCTCTGGAAGGCTGCTCAGGCGGCCGGTTTCGCCAATTACGACATGCTTTTCAAGGCCTTTGAGGCGAGCGCACCTGAGCTGCCGAAGGAATTGACGGCCCAGCTGGGCAGTGATGCCAAACTCAAAGAGGAGCTGACCTGCTATTTCCGCGCAGAACTTTTGCGTAAAAAGCTCAAGCTGGATGCGGGCCGGATCGTCAAACTCAATAAAAAATACGGTATGATGGATTGGCGTGTGCCGGAGTCCCAGGCGATCTACTGGGCGACGCTGGGGGCGGAAAAGGCCCCGGGCGGACATGATCTTTCCTGTGACCGTATCGTGACCCAGTCCCTCTATGAATCATTCAGGGCCGGACGGTTGATGATGATTGATGAAAAGAATTTTGAAAGCATCATCGTCGTTCCCAACCTGGCATTGATCGACTCTGTTTTCAACACCTTCGTTGAGGTGCAGAAATATCACGACGGAGAAAAGAATTTCTACTCCACGTTCCGCAGTGCCCGTATCAACTTTATGAAGGAGGCTGTGACCATCCTTTACAACTACGGCAAATTCAGCAAGGCCGCCGAATACTACAAGAAACTTGAGGAAGAGGACGGCAAGCAGAAAGAGGGCAGTCTGGAAAAATTCATCATGGCCCAGTGGGCTGAAGATGTCCGTGATGCCGGCGTGAAGAAGGCCAGCGAGATCATCAGCGGTCTGATTTTCCGCAGTATCAATTATCTGGTCTATAATGACCATGATGCCGCCGTGGCCAATGAACGCATTGCCCGTTACATCTACAAGAGTTACATGTCTGACATGGGCGACAGTGACCGGACCAAACTGCCTCCCTTCAACGAAATGAAAAAAACAGTCCTGGAAAATTGCATCCGGGTATTTCCGCCTGCGGTAGTGGAGATCCTCAAGGCAAAGATAGCTGCTGAGCAGGCAGAGTCCGCTATTGATGACAGTCTTTCAGGCCAACGAAAGCGAGTTAAATAAATTGTTTACACAATGGGTTGTATTTATCACAAGCATTACCATTGCGATCGTCACCTCTCACGTCTGTTCTCTGCTTGAAGCGGCTATTTTGAGTCTCTCTCCCAGCCAGCTGGCCATGCTCCGGCAGCGCAACGCCCGGACAGGGCGTATCGCGGCGGCCCTCAAAAGGGAGATCGACAAGCCTATTGCGGTCATTCTGATCCTGAATACGGCGGCGCACACCGTCGGCGCCACCATCGCCGGCGGCAGTCTGAACGAGATGTTCCACGGAAGATTCATGGGCGTCTTTTCCATCATCTTCACGCTGGTCATGGTCCAATACACGGAGATCCTGCCCAAGACCCTGGGCTGCCGCTTCAATATCAGCATTATGAATACAGCGGCCGTACCGCTGCATATTCTGACGATCCTGCTCAATCCGCTGATAAAGCTCACGCATTTCATCAACCGTCCCTTTGAACCCAAGACGGTCAAGCACACCAGTACGGCAGAGGAGATCTCGGCTCTGGCCGCTGTTGCCCGCAGCAGTCAGGTCATTTCCAGCCGTCAGGAACGGATCATCCGTATGGTTCCCCGTCTCTCTGAGAGAACAGCGCTCAAAGTCATGGTCGAGACGGAAAGCATCTCCTTTTTTGATGCAGATACCACAGTCCAGGAGGCCATCAACTCTTCCGGAAAAGATTATCATACCCGTTACCCCGTCTGCGAGGACAACGATATCAACAGGGTCATCGGTTACGTCAATTTCAAGGAACTGGTCGTCACCGATCTCAATCATCCCGGAATGATGAAAATCACTGAAGTCATGCGTCCCATCGACTTTGCCAATCCGGATGATACGGCGGCGGAGCTGATGGACAGTTTCGCAAGCCAGCACAGCCACATAATGATCGTCCGCGATCCTGCCACGGGCCAGACCCTGGGCCTCGTGACGCTGGAGGATATCATCGAAGAGCTTCTGGGGGATCTGGATGACGAGTTCGATGCTCTTCCCCGGACCTTTTATTCCCCCAGTGAATCTCTCTGGGTCGTGGGCGGAGGTGTTCCTATGACGCAGCTTGTCCGCGATACCCATCTGGATCTGCCCCGCCGGGCCGAACCCGTAGGGTTCTGGCTGGCCCGGGAGTTGGATGCCCAACTGGACAGACAACCCCGTTCCGGTGACATGATCCGTCATAAAAATGCTGAATTGTATGTCCGGAAGGTCCGGCGCAATCAGGTTTGGGAGTTGAATCTCAAACGCGCAAAACAGGATTGAACTCAAATGAAATTGTTCCGTTTTATTTCCATTATTTTCATCTTTCTTCTGCTGCTGGCAGGGGGATGCATGCAGTTTGAATATACCGGAAGAGAGTTTGCAGCTCTTCCGGCAGGAAGTTATCCCAAATTTTACAACTCTGTCAAAACAGTTCCCGCAGGTGTTTATGTCATCATGGGACGGGCAGAGCTGACGGCTTCCGGTTCCGATCACTGGGAAGATATTCAGGATATGCTTCTGGCAGAGGCTGCCCGCAGAGGCGCCGATGCCGTTGCCGTGGTTTCCAAACGCACCAAATGGACGGCGCTGTATGATGATGAGAGCGCCAATGACGCTCCCAGTGACAGCAAGGTGAATCCTTACAGCCTGACCCCCGACGGCGCAGAGATCAAAGTCGATCTTGCGGGAAATCCCGTAGGCCTTCCTGCGGAACACCGCGCCCGTGTCCGGATCATTGTAAGAGCCCTGTTTTACAAAAACAAAGCTCAATTTGAAAAAATCGTTTCCGATCGGGAAAAGCAGCTGGATCAGCTTATCAACAAACCGCAAGCTCTCCCCGGGAGCAGTAAATAAGATCCCTCAATGCACAAAAAGACCGCAGAAGCTCTGGCTGTTCTGAAAACGTGGATCGAAACAAAAAAGTTCGGTTCCTCCCGTGTTCTGCCTTCGGAAAGGCAGTTGTGCAGCCAGCTGTCTGTCGGACGCGGCGCTTTGCGGGCCATAACGGCACAGCTGGTTTCTGAAAAATATCTGACGGCCGTTGCCGGCAGGGGAATGCTCATTTCTTATCCCAAAGTCAAACGGGGAAGTTCTCTTAAAATACTTGTTGTCATGCCCGCCTCCGACCGCATGTACACCCGGGAGTTCGTGGAGATCCTGCGGGGGATGGTGACAGAAGCCGATACGCTTGCCGCAGATCTGGTGATCTCCTTTGACTTCTACGGCATTACGGCCGCAGAAGCCGGCGAAAAATTTGAAAAACGCACCTGTGACGGCGTCATTTTTGCGGAAGAGATCCCCTCCCCGGTCCTTGCGGCACTGGAACAGCTGAATTTACCCTTTATTGCCGCCAATTATGAGGAGGAAGGCGCGCCTCCGTTTGTCCGTCCGGATTACCGTTCCATCGGTCGTCTGGCGGCAGGCTGCCTCATTGAAAAGGGCCATCGGGAACTGGGCTTTATCGGCGCAGACCACCTGCTTTATAACGATATGCGGGCCGGAATGGAAGAGATGCTTGCAGAACATGCCCTGCCTGTTTTTCCGGAATTGGCATTACAGTTCCCCTCCCGTGTCAGGGAGGAGGAGATCATTTCAAAAATATCCGGACTGCTTAAAAAGCGTTCCGGAAAGCAGACTGCTTTTTTCTGCGGCCGTGACCGCTGGGCCAAATATCTGTTTGAAACTTGCCGTGCCGCCGGACTCCGGATACCGGAAGATATTTCTGTGATCGGTTACGATAATATTTCCTGGTCCGGTGCAGAAAAAGCCGGTTTGACCACCATAGAGCAGCCGGCGTTTGAAACAGGTGCGCTGGCGCTGCGTACCCTTGTGCAGGCCATCGACAGCGGCAAAAAACAGGTTTCCTCAGCCGTACTCCCCGGAAAACTGATCGAACGCGCCAGCGTCAATTCTTGCCCTGTTTCCCGATAAAAAATCAATGGTATCGGAAACGCGCTGTTCCCTGTATATTATTCCCGGTTATCAAATAGCAGCAGCTCCCTTTGGCGAGAATGGGTATTTTAACTCGTCGGAGCCAAAGGTGAAGAGCTGCTGCTTGACTGATAGCTGAAGTGATGCTATGGTAAAGAGTGTTTT
>JAFVYP010000153.1 GCA_017508555.1 Lentisphaeria bacterium | reverse complement strand
TGTCCAGATGACTGCCCAATCCGGCCTTGGCGTCGTTGAGGTGCATGCCCTTCAAGTATTTGAAGCCGATGATGCGGTCAAAGTCCTGCCAGACCTTTTCAAAAGCTGCCGGTGTGGATAGATCATAACCTGCGGCAAAAGCATGGCAGGTGTCGATACAGACACCGACCCGCTCCGGCAGCCCCACCTGTTCCATCATGGCGGCCAGCTGTTCAAAACTGTACCCCATGTTGCTCCCCTGCCCTGCTGTATTTTCAAAAACGGCCGTCACGCCGGGAACACGTTCAAGGGCTTCACGCACACTTGACGCGACCAAAGCGATATCCTCTTCAATGCTCACCAGACGCAAATGACTGCCCGGATGAAAATTCAAACGGTCAAGTCCCAGAGCCGCACAGCGCTCCAATTCATCGCAGAAAGCCTCAATGCTCTGACGGCGTTTCTCCGGATCAGGCTGTCCCAGATTGATGAGATAGCCGTCATGGGGCAGGATCATATCCGGCGTATAGCCATAGCGCTGACAATTTTCTTTGAACTTATCAACAGATGACCGGGATAGAGGCGCCGCTTTCCACTGACGCTGATTTTTGACAAACAAGGCAAAGGCAGTTGCGCCGATCCGGCGGGCATTCTCAGGGGCGTTTTCAACGCCTCCCTGGGCACTGACATGGGCTCCGATATATTTCATTTTTTCTTTTCCTGACAAGTAACAGATCTGTGACGGGAAAATATATCATCATCCGCAGATAAAATCAAGAGCCGATATGTCCGTTTTTGAGGCAGTAGGAGCGGAATTGACAGCTTTGACATCCCTTTCCCGGAGAAGGCGGAAAATCGCGCACGGTCACACACCCCAGCATTTCCGCCTCAAGCATGGCATCCAGATCCTTTTTGATCCCGGCGAGAGCGGCGCTGGCCGAGGGCAGATCTGCCAGCTGTTTCAAATCATAGTTTTCATCCAGATACAGAGAACGCACCCGCGTGGGATCACGTCCCAGAGCATTGGCGACCCACATCCGGTGGAGACAGGAAAGCAGATCGCCATCCTCATTGACGGCACTGCTTTCCAATATCCATATTTCCCCGCTGTGGCTGAAGGTCAGCACGGGAACAAAATAACAGGCCAGCTCAAGAAAATGGACGATTTGAGGACGCTCCACCCGGCGGCGGCTGGCTGATGGGATCTTCTGGATGCTGTGCCAGAAAGTTTCATCCACCTTCTCTCCGGCCCGGCGGATCCCGTCGGCAAGACGCTCGACTGTGCCGCCGTCTCCGCGCAGGATCTCCGGAACGATATACCGCACGGAATCAGGATATTTCTGCATTCGCCAGACGGCCTTGCGGAAACACTCTTCCGCCTCCTGAGCCACACTGCGGCAGCTGCCCCGCTCAAACAGATCATGCAGCGCATTGCAGATCATGATACGGGTCAGAGAAAGACTTGAAATACAGCGGTCAAGTTCACGGGCCTCGGCATAGAGAGGATCAGGAAATTCCCTTCTGCCGAGAACGGCGGCGTAATAATGAAGGAAATATTTGAGACGGCACATATTCCAGTAGCGCCGTCTCCTCAAACTCCAAAACAGGCGGATCGAACGGATCTCTTCCGGTGTCACCAGATACCCCCGGGAAAGATCGTTTCTATATCAGATGTTCTGACCCAGCCATCCTGACCGTTGATCTTGATGCGGCACCAGGGACCGCGGTTTTCAACAACAATCCCGCTGCCGCCGCCGGGCAGTGTGGCATCCACCTTGCTGCTTTCAACAGGCAGACTGTGCAGTTTCACCGATGGGGCCGTTACAATGACATTCCGGGCATTGTAAGGACCTGCGGCCTGAAAGGCGGCACAGAGAATAAAAACGGCGGCAAGCACAGCAAGACCTGCACCGCACCAGACGCCGGCGGAGCTGCGCAGACGCCAGGCTGCCAGAAGCAGAAGCAGAACAAGGCAGACAGCCGCACAGGTCAGATGCTGATCTGGACGCAGTCTGTCCCGGCACCAGATCACCAGTTCTCCCGGCGTTGAGGCTCCGCCTGTTTCGCTTTGCATCAGCTTGCGGTTGACCAGATTGAGATTTTCAAGGGTCTCCACATCCCGGGGCGCAACAAGCAGCGCACGGAGAAAATACAAACGCGCACGGGGAAGATCATTTTTCATATAATATACGCCTGCCAGGTTGTAAAGCGCTCCGGGAGCCCAGCTCTCACGGGTGATAAATTTCTTATATTCTTTTTCCGCCGCCGCGTAATCTCTTTTGTCAAAAGCGGTATTGAAACTGCCGAAAGAGGCCGTTGTTCCCAGCAGCAGAAGAATGATCCCGTACCGCTTGAGCGCCTTGAGCAAACTGCGGACCCGTTCGGGCGTTGCTGAATTATCCGCCGGAACACCCCGGGGCATGAAACCGGCATCATTGAGGGTATTCAGCCAGTCACGCAGCGTTTGATCGCTGATATGCTCAGCCAGCTCTTCCGGCGTCGTTCCGGGGGCAAGCCCCAGGGACTCCGCCAGAAAGGGAACGGCAGTCTCACGGATCTTATCTGCGGAATAACCGCTTTCTTTCAACTGGTTCATCACCTCTTTCAGCTGGTGATGCAGCTCCTGTTTTCTGCGGAAAAAAGCATCGTTTTGCGCTCTTTCCCTGTTCCGGCGCCGCAGATAAAGACCCAGCGCGGCAATCACGCCCGGGATCAAAATGACCGGAAGAGCAAAACCGGCGTTGCGCATCAGAGGCAATTCAACGGCCCTGCCCGGAGAACTTTTCTGGTAAAACAGCTCACTGCGCACAGGGGCAGGCTTGTTTTTCTCTTCCTCAAGGGGAAGAGCTTTCTTCTTTTCCGGCAGGGGAGACGCCGCGACAGCCGCCGGTGCAGGCGCACTGCCGGGAGAGACGGGAAGAACAAGCTCTTTGTTGGAGATCACGTATTTTCCCGCAACCGGATCAAAAACGGCAAAAGAGGGAGCAAACTTTCTTTCTCCTGTTTCCAGCGGGATCAGGGCGTATTTGATCTCGATCCTGCCGGGATATTTTTTGACTTCCGGCGGATACACTCTGAAGCCCGGGATCTGAAGTGCGGGAGCCGTCAGGGCTTCTCCGCTTCCCTCGCCCAAAAGCGTCACAACCAGTTCCACAGGTTCTCCGACGCGGGCCGTGGTGCTGCCCAGACGGACGGAGAGCTGCCAGGAGCCGGTCAGATTGAGAAAATGACTGGCTGCTGTCAAAGGCGGAAGCGCCTGGATGCGGATGGGATTCCCCATAAATTTGAAGTCGATCCGGCGGGGGATAACGCGGGCAGAAGAGGAAGAGAAAAATCCGTCAAAAAAGTCATCATCGAACATACTGCGGGGAGTCCGTTTCTGAGTCCGGTAAACGATCCCCGCCTGAGCGGATGCCTGCGGCGTGACGGTCTCCGGCTTCAACGCCCGGAAAGAGGTTTGAAAAACCATTTCGATCACCTCCTGATTGCCGATCACCCGCCTGCGCTCCACAGGAGGCGCAAAGAAACGGTTGCGGGGATTGACTTTGGAGTAATCTGTCAGCACAGCACTGCCCAGTCCGGCCAGTTCCGGATAAGACAGTTCACGCACCTCCGTTCCGACAGGAATAAACAGGGAAAGGAGAAGGGGGATCTCTTCGCCTGTATAAAAATTCTTCCCTTTGGAGGGAAGCCGGATCTCTCCCCAGGGCGGCGCAACAGCAGCGGCCGCCGGGGAACCGTCTCCGGCAGCAGTGACTTTGATGACCAGCTCACGGGTGGAAGCCGTTTCTTTCCCGCATTTGACGGTGAAAGAGGGAATCGTCAAAACACCGGGCTTTTCCGTCAGCAGAGGGATCGTCCTGCGGACGGAAACTGAAACGACACCGTTGACGATACTTGTCTGTGTACTGCTGGAAACATAATTTCTCAACCAGCGGGCGCCCTCCACTTGGGGCAGATCCAGAACAAGCTCGCCGCGTTTATTGGATATGACGGTGATCTCCACCGGCTCTCCTGCCGTCACAACGGCCGGACGGAAAATCGTTTCGACGGTCAGTTTTTCTGCCAGAAGGATCACCGGCAGAAGGAATATTGCAAGCAGAAACTTTTTCATCATCATCACCAATCTTTCCTGACAGGAGCCCGGCGCATACGGCGCATTTTCATCAACTCTTCACGTTTTTGTTTTTCTTCATCATTGAGCATGCGCAAAAGCTGTTCAGCGGTCTTGCCGTCCGGCTTTTCCTCCTTCTGCGCCTGAGCAGAACGGGGCTGCTGCGGCAGCTGCTGATTTCCGTTTTTGTCATCTTTCTGATTTTTCTGATCCTGCCGGTCTTTCTGACCGGATTTGTCATCTTTACGGGAATTTTCCTTTTGGTCACTGTCGCCGCCAAGTGCTTTGTAAGCCTCGTCCAGATGCTGCTGCTTTTTCTGCCGGTCCTTTTCCTGACCGGCTTTTTTCAACTCTTCACGGGCT
>JAFVYP010000152.1 GCA_017508555.1 Lentisphaeria bacterium | reverse complement strand
TGGCAATCACCACCAGCAGTTCTATGAGAGTAAAGGGGGAGAGATTGGGGGACAGCGAAAACTTTCTTTTCACGAGAAAAGAAGGTTTTCGCTTTCCCCCAAACCCCCTTTCACTTTCAAAGAAAAGCGGGGTATTTTTGTTGTGGGTGATACCGGCTGTTGGCGGCCGGGTATTGCTCCGTACGATTCCGTACTCTTCCGTAATCATTTGTATAGATCCTTTCTGATGAGTTCAAAATATTTGTTTATTACTTTTTTATTTTTCGTAATACTGAAAATATTATTTATTTGAAAATCATAATACTGTATGAATAAAAACCTCTTGAGGTGTTTGAAGGAAAACGTTTTTTATTCTTCGCCGGAGATATTTTCGCCGTTTTCGGCTTTGTTGATCTTGGCAAAAAGGATTGCCAGGCCGCCTGCGATCACCTCCCGCTGGACGATCACACCGGACGGAACATCAAGACAGACATTGGAAAAATTCCAGAGATATTTGATACCGAGAGAAATCAGAATATCCGCAACCAGCTGAGCCCCGACAGCAGGCACACAGATAATACCCACTTTCGGAGGAGCAAACTTCAGACGCTTGCGGATATCAGCCAGATCATAAATTTCATGTCCGTGAATGGATCTGCCGATCTTATCCGGAGAGGAGTCAAAAACTGACTCGATCCTGAAGTTATAAGACTGAAAATCATCAAATCCCAGCAAAGCCGCCCCCAGAGAACCGGCGCCGACCAGCGTGGCCGAAGAGGCTTTGTCCCAGCCGATCAGCCGCAGAATGGCATCAATAAGCTCATTCACCCTGAAACCGTGGCGCTTGTTGCCGGGCAGAGCGGTCATGGCAATATCCTTGCGGACAACGATATGAGGTATATTCATATATTGCGCAAGCTCAGCACACGAAACCCACTCCTGGCCGGACATCCGCAGACGGAAAAGGCGATGCAGATAGGTCGGCATCCGGCGGATCGCCGGAGAATTGGATATTTTCATAAGTCTCCCGTATTTTTTCACTCTCGCTGTTAATATATCATCTCAAAGTAAAAAAGCAAATCTCACTTGATCCCATCCAGGAGAGAACCTGATAAAAAGTTTTTATGTCCCGTTCCTTGAAGGTAGAAACACCGGCAACACCGGCGGTTTTATTGTCCTTTGAGGCGTACAAAAAATTTGCCGATGGTCTGCGGTAAGAGCCATCGGCAAAAAAGGATCATCCGTTCCGCTGCTTTCAGTCGGCAGAACGGAAAAGCCGGAAACAAGTCATCAGGGTTCGCGGATAGCTTCGTCAAGAGCCTTCATGAAGGGGTTGAAGATGTAATTGATAACTCTTCTCTTGCCCACTTTGATCTCGGCCCGCAGACGCATACCCGGCAGCAGATCCACTTTTCCGGCATTGCCCTTGAGTTTGCCGGAGATCTTCAATCTGGCCTGATAACTGACACCGCGGCTGGCTTCACTCTGGATACCGCCGTCATCGTTCCGCACACGCTCCTGCATGGAAGCCATATCACGCTTGAAGGCATCCTGGGAAATATAGATCACTTCACCGTCAAGAGTTCCGCACTGCTGGAAGGGGAAAGAATCCAGTTTCAAACGGCACTTGTCTCCCAGACGGATCCAGCTGATATCCCGTGCCGGAATGTCGATCTCGGCAACAAAGTTATCGGAATCTGTCGGAATGAGCGTTATCAGAGACTCGGCCTCGCGGACAGCGGATCCCTCCTGGAAGGGGGCCATCTCGTGGACAACACTGTCGCAGGGCGCCCGCAGTTCTGTGGCATCCACATACATCTCATACTTGGGGATCTCGCGCAGATAAGAGGTGAGATTGCGCTCGACCGTTACGATGGATTCCGCGATCTGCCGCTGCCAGTCAGAGAGAAAAGCGTCCCGCTCCGCCTGAGCTGTCAGAAGCTGCTGGCGGTTTTCGATGATGGCCACACGCTGATTATCCAGCTGGATGGCTGTTCCGATCACGTCCACCTGGGTTGCCAGAAGTTCTTTCAGACTGACGGCGTTGCGCTGATACAGTCCCTCGTACATTTTTTCGATTTTTTCAAGCGCTTTCTGCCGCTCTTCGTAGCGGGAAAGGGTATCTTCAAGAGATTTGAGGGTCCGTTTATATCTGACCAGAGTTTCGTCATAAGCCCGCATTTTCTGTTCAAAATAGGCCTTGCGGCTGATATACAGATTCTTCTGCCGCACCTCATCCACATTCATCTGGACAGGGAATTTGGGATCGTTTTTATAACCGTCGCGCTCAGACTCAAGACGGGCTTTTTCCGCATTGAGAGAACGCAGCTGTTCACGGAGACGCTTGAGTTCCTGCTGATTGACTGTCTGATCGAACAGAAACAGGATCTCATCCTTTTTGACCCGCTGTCCCACACGGACATTGACCTTGCGGATCGTCGTTCTATCCAGCGGTTTCATGGTAATGGGAGGTCTGATCGTGGTGATCTTGCCGTCGGCAGTGACGATCTTATCCACATGGGCCAGACTGGCCCAGATCAGAAGAAACAGGATCGCCGCAATGACGATGAACCAGGAAAAGTGCATCGACACAGGAGGCTCGTGGTTTTCCAGCTCAATGGCATCAGGCTGATACTCCTGAGCCTCATAGGGAACTTTATCGGACTTGCCGCCGAATAACGCTTTGATAAAATCAATCATTGTCATCAACTCCCATCTGCTGCTGCCAGAAATCGGCGTAAATACCGCCCTTCTGGAGCAATTCGTGGTGTGTGCCCTCTTCCGCAAAGGAGCCGCTGTCCATCACAACGATCTTGTCTGCGCGGCAGAGGATCGAAAGTCTGTGACTGATGATGAACATGGTACGGTCTCTTGCGATGAGCTTCAAATTCTTGCGGATCAAGGTCTCACTCTCGGGGTCGAGAGCACTGGTGGCCTCGTCGAAAATCAGGAAACGGGGATTGGGCAGAAGCGCACGGGCAATAGCCAGACGCTGCCGCTGTCCGCCGGAAAGGTTGGAGGCGTTTTCCTCAAGGACCGTCTCATAACCTTTGGGCATTTTCTGGATAAATTCATCCGCACCGGCCATGCGGGCGGAGTAGATGATCTCTTCCATCGTCGCCTGGGGTTTGGTCAGAGCCAGGTTCTCACGGACCGTTCCGTGGAAGAAGTAGTTATCCTGAAGAACGATACCGATGTTGCTGCGCAGCGAGGCGCGGTCGATCTCGCGGATGTCGATACCGTCGTACTTGATGATACCGCCCTGAAGAGGATAAAGTCCCTGGATCAGTTTGGTCAGCGTGGTCTTGCCGGAACCGGAACGGCCCACCAGACCCACAGTCATACCCGGTGTCAGGTGCAGATTGACCCCCTTGATGACCTGAGGCGTATCAGGCGTGTACTGGAAGGTCACGTTTTCCACAGACAGTTCACCGCGGAGTTTGTGACTGAGCGTTCCGCCGACGCTTTCGCCGGGGCAGTTCATCACAACGCCCAGCATGCGCACGGAAAGCAGCGTCTGCTGGTACTCATGGATCAGACCGATGATGTGGACAAGAGGTCCTGTCACGCGGCCGGAAAGCATCTGGAAAGCGATCAGCGCACCCACGGAAAGGGTGTTGTCAAAAACAGACAGCGCACCGATCCAAACGATGGCCACGAACATGGCCTTTTCCAGAAAGCCGGAAAGGGTCTTGGCTGTAATGGATATCTGAGCCACGCGGAAGTAGCGCGTAATGGCGTAAGCCGCTGTATCGTTCCATTTTCTCTGCTGGGTCGGCTCCAGGGCGAGACTTTTCACCGTACGGATACCGTGGATGGTCTCAACCAGCATCCCCTGACGTTTTCCTTCAGCCATATACAGCTCCTCCAGACGGGTCTGGAAGGGCTTGATCAATGCGGCGATCACGGCGGCCATAGCCAGCGTAAAGACCAGAACAACGATGGTCAGTTTCACGCTGTAAAGCAGCAGCACCGGCAGGAACACGAAGAGAGAGAGCAGTTCCAGCATGGAAAAGAAGAGACTTCCGGAAAGGAACGAACGGATCTTTTCCGTCTGCTGCATGTGTTTGATAAGCACACCGGAGGAGATCCTTTCGTAAAAGTCCACCGGCAGACTCAAAAGTTTCGCAAAGGTCTTGGTCGCCAGACGGATGTCGATACGGTTCGTGGCAAAAAGCAGGAAGTAACTGCGGGTATATTCCAGAACCATATTGAACACCAGCATTCCCAGAACGGCGATGCCCAGCACCTGAAGCGTATTCCGGCTTTCGTGGACAAGGACTTTATCCACGACCAGCTGGAAGAACAGGGGGATCACCAGTCCCAGCAGACTGATGGCCAGAATCGCCACAGCCACCTGAAAGAGCAGTGTGCGCTGACGGTAAAATTCAGGAATGAACCAGCGCAGACCGAAGGGCTGATTTTCGTCGATGATGGAATATCTGCGCTTGAGCAGCATCGCCTCACCGGAAAAACGCTCCATGAACTCTTCACGGGTGATGAAGGTCATGGGCTGACGCTTGCCGTCAACTGTCACCGGATCCCAGATGCCCAGGGTGAATTCAGGCTCTTTCTTTTCGGGAACGGCTTCAGCTGCGGCCTCTTTGCCGTCTGCGCCCTCGATCCCATCGGCTGCGGCAAACTCCTGCTGCTGCGGTTGTTTCTTCTCAACAGCCTTGATACCGCAGGCAACAACGGTTTTGCCCTCTTTCGTAAAAAGCAAAAAGGGATAGGTCGAACCCATTTTCGCCAGTTTTTCCCAGGTGAGGGTCAAGGTTTTGTTGCGGAATTCAAGTTCATCGGCGATCTTCCCGAGAAGTCTGCGGGAAGGCTCGTCTTCGCTGATGGCGTAATCATGGAGGATGCGGCCGATCTCAAACTGGCAGCGGTTCTGACGAACGATGGCGCCCAGAGCAAAAAGCGCCGTGTGACGGCCGTCGATGGAGCAGTCTCCCAGCTCCTGATGGATAAAGACGGCGTTGCCGCTCCAGGCTTTTTCAAGCTGTTCCCGTTGAAGCATGAGCATCTGATTTTTGCCCTTGCCGAGGGGATCCCAAACGGCAAAGCGTTCAATGGATTCCGCGCCCTTCTGCATGCGGCGAACTCCCAGGAAAAACACCCAGTTGTCATTTTTCAGACGCAGCAGAACAGGGGAACCGAAGTGACTGGAAAGCTCATCCAGCGTCGCATCTTCGCGAAGATCGGGACGCAAATTGAACTTTTCCGCCAGATAAACACAGAGTTCATTGCTTGTACCGGTAAAATTTTCCGGCATGACCGCTTCGATCCGGGGAGCCCGGGGCATGGTCCGCGCCAGTTCCTCGAAACAGCGGAGCAATGTCTGCTGAGACGGATCTTTTTCTTTTGTCATCATTTATCCCTTATTTGAGTTAGGCAAAGTTCGGAGAGGCGCTTTCAGCAACAGGAGCATTGTCTCCGTTTTCAGCATTTTCGTTGCGCCGGACAAGGCCCGCATCGATCATTTTTTTCACCAGATCATCCATGGCGCTGTAAGCCTGAAGAAAAGCCTGCTGGCTCATAACGATCTCGCCGCAGCTGTCCTTGCTGCCGTTGGGACGATTGTTGTAAAACTCCATCAAAACAACGCCGTTGGTCATTTTGACCGTGGCCAGTCCATCGACGAAAATGCGATCATCCTTGTGCATTGAAAATCCTCCGGAAAATATGTTATATTTCAATCAAAATCACACAGTTACAATATAATCTGCTTAATATACACCGGAGATATTTATTTTTCAAGTATCCTGCAAGAAAAACAAACAGAGCGTTTCCCCATTTTCCGGCAAACAGACGGTTACTTTGAAACCGTTGTCTGTATCGGGGGAAGAGGAGCAACGGCGCGCGGCATATTGAGACCGGCATCCTCAACAACTTGTTTGAGCCTGGTCTTGATCTGCCAGTAAACCGTCCAGTAATTTTCGCCGGCCGTCCAGAAACGGAGCGTCAAATTCATTGAACTTGCCGTAAGGTCGGTCACAAGCACTTCAGGAGCAGGATTTTTCAAAATAAGTTCATGTGCATTGAGAAAGGTCAGGAACGTCTCCATAGCAAGCGGCAGGGAGTCGCCGTAAGCGATACTGACAGTGATATCTCCGCGGCGGGTTGCGTTGCGGGAATAATTTTTCACAGGATTGCCGAAAACAGCACTGTTGGGAGCGGCAATGAAAATACCGTCAGCGGTTTCAAGGATCGTTGTAAAAAGGCCTGTTTCTCTGACCGTTCCGCTGATACCGCCGCACTCCACACAGTCTCCGGACTTGTACGGACGGAGGATCAGCAGCATGAGACCGGAAGCGATATTGCTCAAAGAATCCTTCATGGCCAGGCCGACGGCCAGACCGGCGGCGCCGAGGACGGTCAGGATGCTGGCTGTATTGATCCTGAAAAGATCCAGAATGATGAGAACAGCAAAAAGCAGGATGAAAGTTCTGGCCATGACATACAACACATGCTCCAGAGATCTGTCTGCGGCGGAAATTTTCTCCATGGTCCGGCAAATCACCTTCCGGAGAATTTTGCAAACAATCCAGGCAAGTACGAGAATGATAATGGACAATATCAGATTTTTTCCGAAAAGAATAAGCTGATCCTGATGATTTTCCCAGAATTTTGTCATATTTGAACCTCCTCAACAAAACAGCTTAATATGTTTCTGCTGAAAAATCAATCCTGTCTGCCGGAAAACCTCACATGTTTCCGGCAGAAAAATACAAATGCGTCTTGAAAAAAACCGTTCAAGGATATACATTCATTTCCGGATATCATTGAACAAAATCAGGAGTTTTTTATGTCGGTCATCGTTGAACAGCCCTCCGCCGGAAAAAATGCGCTTCCGGCGTGGATCAAAGCATTGGAAGAGGCGCGGAAAACAGGGGATCATCATCTCATTTTCCTGCCGGGAACTTATGACTTTTATCCGGAGGGATGTACCCGGAAATATTGTTATTTTTCCAACAATGACCACAGCAGCAAAAATATCGCGCTGTATCTGGAAGGGATGGATGATCTTAAAATTTCAGGTCAAAACACCCGTCTGCTCTTTCACGGACGTCTCTCTCCCCTGCTGGCTGAAAAATGCCGGGATCTGCACATATCCGGTCTGGCCATTGATTTTGAAGAGACTTTTCTTTCAGATGCCGTCATCGTGGAACAGATGGAAAATTCTGCACGTATCCGTCTCAACGGCAAGCACTTTCTTGAAAACGGCAAGATCCTTTTCGTGAAAGATGAGTTTGAACATCTTTCCGATCAGCTTTACATCCGTCCCTACGAGTATCAAACGGGCGAGACCCCTTTCGACGGCGACGTGACCGTGGTGGAAAACAAAGATCTGGAAATCAAAGACGGTCTTGTGACTGTTCCCGGCCGTTATAAGACTTCCGGTGTACTGATAAAACACGGCAAGCGTCTTGCCCCCGGCATAGTCATCAGTTCCTGCTGCGGAGTGACGCTGACAGATGTGACGATCCATCACGCCGCAGGCATGGGGCTTCTGTGCCAGTTCTGCAGCGATGTGACTCTGGAGCGCGTCCACGTCCAGCCCTCGGACCGCGTGGTTTCCGCCTCGGACGACGCCATCCATCTGATGGAGTGCCGGGGAAAACTCCTGATAAAGGATTGCTCCTCATCGGGAACTCTGGATGATGCGGTCAATGTCCATGGGATCTACCGTCCTGTGGAAAGAACAGCCGATGATTTTTCTCTCATTCTTGAAACCGGCCATCCCCAGCAGACCGGTCTGCCCGCCGCTGCGCCGGGGGATACGCTGGAGCTGCTCAAGGCCGATACAAGCAGACCTTATGCCTGCCTGAAGGTGAAAGAGGCAGAGCAGCTTTCTCCTGACAGGACGCGCGTGACCTTTGAGGAGGCGCTCCCGGCAGTCTGTTCCAGCGGCGACGGGACAAGAGTTCTGGCGCCGGGGCAGGCTGTCCTGGAGGTTTCCGGATGCCGTTTTTCGACCCTGCGGGGGCGGGGCGTGCTGGCTTCCGGTCTGGCAGAGGTCCGGATCAGAGAGTGCCATTTCCACACCACCGGAGCCGCTGTTTTTATTGCCGGCGGATGCTCCACCTGGTTTGAAACGGGACCGGTGAAGCAGGCTGTGATCGAAAATAATGTTTTTGAAAACTGCTGTTACAACCGTTTCAGCTCCACCCGTGAGACGGTCTCTGTCTTTCCCGATATCCGCCGGACGGAGGAGGACTTCTTCTGTCATGGCCGGATCATTGTCAGAAACAACTCTTTCATCTCGCAGAAAAGGCCCCAAATCGCCATTCTTTCTGCGGAAGAGGCGGTCATCACAGACAATACTTTTACCTGGAATACCCTCTATCCCTTCGATCCGCCGGAACAGAAAATGTGGACTTTTGCAGAAAAAAATTCTCCCTGCACAATATTCAGGCATGTCAAAAACGTTATTCAGGAAAGGAACAGCGATTTTTACTGAAATCAAGGAAGAACCGATGAAGTACAGAAAATATGCAGCACAAATCAGGATCTGCGTCAGCTGTCTGACGGCAGCGGTCTTTCTGCTGATTTTTTCCGGCCTTGCAAGCCGGCTGGCCGTTGTTCTGAAACTTCAGGCCGCCCCGGTTTTCATGCGGATGCTTTCCGGATTTTCTCTCGGCGCGGCGGCCATGACGTTGTTTCTTCTTCTTTCGGCCTTTGCCGCAGGACGGTTTTACTGTGCCAGCTTCTGTCCGCTGGGACTGCTTCAGGACGCGGCGGCCTATCTGTCGCGGCGGAAATCCAAAAAAGAAAAAGATCTGTATATGCTCCGTCTCTTTGCTGCGGGAGCCGTTTACAGCCTGCTGGTTTTCGGCTTTCATAACGGATTTCTTCTGCTGGACCCCTATTCTGTTTCGGGCCGTATCCTTTATCCCTTCACGGCGGGCGGCATCGCAGCGCTTCTGGGCATCGTTTTGCTGGCGGTCTGGAAAAAACGTTTTTTCTGCACCTCTCTTTGTCCCGTGGGGACCCTGCTGGGTGTTTTTGCCAAACACGGTGCAAGGCAGCTGGTGATCGGAGAAAACTGCATCCACTGCGGCAAATGCGTCAAAAACTGTCCTTCCGGCTGCATCGACATCGGCAGCGGGCACATCGACAACGGCCGCTGTGTCCGCTGTCTGAACTGCTACTCTCTCTGTCCTGTCCAAAGTATCCGCTGGGGGAAAGCTGCTGCGCCGTCCGACAGTTCCCGCCGCCGTTTTCTCCGCGCGGCCGCAGGCTTTGTTTCCGGAGCCGCTGCGGGGGTCGTCCTGGCCAAAACCGGTTTGCTTGCGGCGGCACGGAAACTGCGTATCCTTCCTCCGGGGGCAGGTAATGAGAGGCGTTTTTCCCAAAAATGCACAGCCTGCATGCTGTGTGCGGCCAACTGTCCGCAAAAGATCATTGTTCCCTCACGGGGAGGCCTGGGCGTGGAGCTGGATCTGACCCGGGGAGCATGCAGCTATAATTGTTCACGGTGCAGCAATATTTGTCCCACCGGCGCCCTGACGCCGCTGCCCCTTGCGCTCAAACGCCGGACAAAGATCGCCGAAGCCTGTTTTTATCCCGTCAACTGCATCGCGTTTCAGAACGGGGAAAAGTGCGGCAAGTGTGCGGCAGCCTGTCCGACCGGAGCCATTACCCTGCGTAAAAACGGAACGCCCCGTCCGGTCAAACAGGCCTTGTGTATCGGATGCGGCGCCTGTCAGAAAGTATGTCCGGCTTCTCCCAAAGCCATGAAAATATCCGCTATCGAACAACAATCAACAACAGATGTTACGGAGAATAAAAAATGAAACGACGTGATTTTCTCAAAGGTGCCCTGACTGTTGCTGCGCTTGCGCCCGTCAGCAAACTCGCCGCCGCTCCCGCCGCCTCCAAAGTGACCGCTCCGGGAAAAGTTGACAGAAATAAATATCAGAAAACAGACCTGACCCTTCCTCTGCTGGGCTTCGGCATGATGCGTCTGCCCCGGGTCACTCCCGGCAAACCTGAAATCGATTATGTCAAAACCGCCGCCATGTTCGATAAAGCCATGAAAGCGGGAGTCAATTATTTTGATACGGCCTATTTTTATCACGCTGGATTGAGCGAAAAATGTGCCGGAGATCTGCTGTCAAAATATCCCCGGGACTCCTATATGCTGGCCAGCAAAATGCCCGTCGGACATCTCCGGAAAGCCGCTGATATCGAACGTATTTTCAACGAGCAGCTCAAAAAATGCAAGACAGCTTATTTTGATTTTTACATGCTCCACGCCCTCAACGGACGCAACTGGGAAAAGGCCAAACGCCTCAAGGTTTATGAATTTCTGATGCAGAAAAAAGCGGAAGGCAAGATCCGCAAACTGGGATTTTCTTTCCACGACACCCCGGCGGTTCTGGAAAAGATCGCTTCCGCTTACCCCTGGGATTTTGCCCAGATCCAGGTGAACTACCTGGACTGGACCTTGTACCGTTCCAAAGAACAGTACGAGATCCTGACCAAAAAGAATATTCCTGTGATCGTGATGGAACCGCTCCGGGGAGGCGCTCTGGCCAAACTCAATCCTGCGGCCACAAAAATTTTGAAGAATATGTCCCCCAAAGAGTCCAATGCCTCCTGGGCATTCCGCTATGTCGGCTCCCTGCCCAATGTGCTTATCACCCTTTCGGGCATGACGCAGATGGAACATCTGGAAGATAATATCAAAACGTTCACCAACTTCCGTCCTCTGACGGAAACGGATAAAAAGGTCCTCAACGCGGCTCTGACGGCCTACCGCAAAAGTCTGGCAGTCCCCTGTACGGACTGCCGCTACTGCCTGCCCTGTCCTGCCGGCGTCGAGATTCCCAAGATCTTCGGTCTTTACAACCAGCTCAAGCTGACTGGAAACCGCGCCAATTTCAACCGGGCCTACAACGCCATGGATGAGGATGCTCAAGCCTCTGCCTGCGTGGCCTGCGGCAAATGCGTCAAGGCTTGTCCCCAGAAGATCAATATTCCTGAGGAGCTTAAAAAAATCGATCAGGCGATCAAGCGCAGCAAGCGCCGCGCCGCCCTTCTCTCTCCGGAAGAGGATCTTTACGCTTGAGCATTTTTGAAAGGCTTTGTTCCTTGTATATTATTCCCGGTTATCAAATAGCAGCAGCTCCCTTTGGCGAGAATGGGTATTTTAACTCGTCGGAGCCAAAGGTGAAGAGCTGCTGCTTGACTGATAGCTGAAGTGATGCTATGGTAAAGAGTGT
>JAFVYP010000151.1 GCA_017508555.1 Lentisphaeria bacterium | reverse complement strand
ATTTCAAGCAAAAACTTGAAGAATACATTTGCTATTTCAATAACGAAAGAGTATCTTTAACATTAAAAGGAATGAGCCCGGTAAAATACCGAACCCATTCCACATAATTTAACCCGTCCAAATTTTTGGGGTCACATCAAAACCTGATGTTTCGCAACAGCCTCTTTTCTTTGCAGCTTTTTTATAATTTTCTCCATCTTGGGAGTTTGGGGAAGTTCTGCTTCAAGCCCTGTTTCTAATTTAGTATTGAGTTTGCAAAATACAAATTTATTCCCGGAGATTTTTTGTTATGAATAGAATTTTAAGGCATTGAAATGAATAGTCCGCCGATTATAAAAAATGTTCCCCATCCCATGCAAGCGGCAGAAACTAATCCCAGCCAGCCAGCCCAAACAAGGATCTGTGAGCCTTCTTTTCTGCCCGCTTTTATAATGATCGAATGAGCCAATGGAGGAATGCTCCAAAGCAAACCATCAAGGCAAAATACCACAAGAGAGTTCATATAATTTTCCAATATCATGGATAATAAGATCACAAATACAAAATACGGTATAATTGCTATTAAAAGCCATGACCCAATCCGGCAGATTTTATTATTCTTCTGCAAGTGAAGCAAAACAAAAGAAATGATCCAGCAAATTGGCGCCGCAATGAGAAAAGAAAACAAGCCAACCAGTTTCATTACAGCGGACAGAAAGTACACAACATTCATGTTTGAAACCTCTCAATTTGTCTCTTAATATAGTATTTTTTATATTTTTTGCAAGTTTATTTATCAGTTCCGTATATTCTACGCCACAGGGGGGTCGTATCTTGAGGAGAATTTCCCCAAAACCAATATGGTAAAACATCCCAAAAAACATGCCCCAATGACTTGGGATCCGGACCATAATTCAATGTGCCAATATTCTCAGGAGTGGTAACCCGTTTGCCATTTTTATCAAAAATAATTTCAAATCCCAATCCTTTGTGAACATATTTCACATTATCAGTTTCACCTTTATTAATATGATAAGCATTTGCATGATTTTGTCGAGTTCCATTGTGTTTTCCTTTGTTTTGCTTGTTGTATCGGGACACAATGTCTGTCCTTCTATAATAAACACACTTTGTCACCCTGCAAAATGAAAAAAACAGAAAGAATTGGTTGTGTACTAAACATGGACTGATTTTTTAAATCTGGTTTGACTTTGGTTTTATTAATGATATTGTTGTTTTCAGCAAGCTATAATTTCCGTTTTATAAACGGCGTTCTTCACCCTGAAAAAACCGGATTTTGACAAAATAAGCAGAAAAATAACCATTGTGTTTTGCGACTGCCAGATACAGACAAATTTTCATCCCCTTGTCTGTAAAGGTCCGTAAAAGTCCGTAAACTTTGCGGCATAGCCTGCGAAGAGGTGGATTTATGAAGCATTTTGCGGCAATGCCGCAAAATATGAAGCACGGCTGCGCCGTATGAAGCGCACCTTGCGGTGCATGAAGCAAAGCCTTGACAGGCTTCATTTCCACCATAAAAATCAAAACCACCAGCTCAGCTGGTGGTTTTGATTTGAATGTCCGGCTCTCTGAACAAGGGAGCTGGCAAACAGAATTATTTCTTTTTGGACACTCGGGCAAGATAATCCATAAAGGCCTTCTGACCGATATCATTCCGGCCCTCATGTCCCATATTCTTGTGGAACTCGATTTTCTTCTCTTTAGCCTTCAGCTGATTAAACATGGTGTAAACACTCGTGGGAGAACACGTCGCATCGATCAGACCGGTGGAGACATAAACAGGACAGGTGATCCTGCGGGCAAAATTGACACAGTCATAGTAATCCCATTCCGCTCTGCGCTTGGCATTTTTTGCCGAAGCATCGTAGGGTCTGGGCCAGCCGCTCATGCGGGTGGGTTTGGAAAGACATCCGGCAAAATCGCACATGGCAGGGACTGTAGGAACAGCAAGGGTAACATCTTTATCCATGGCAGCCGCAAAAAGCGTCTGGGCTCCGCCCTGACTGCTGCCCCGGACGATGATATCTTTGCCGTTCCATTCAGGAAGGGTTTTCACATATTCCAGCGCACGCAGCACACGGATAAACATATATCTGAAATAAATCGTGTTTCTGTTTTCGCGGCCGAAAGCAGTGTAGCCCCTCAAAGCACCTTTAGCCAGGTCATCATAGAACTTTTTGGGCTGTCCGTTGGGAATACCGTGGGCATTGATGCTGAAGGTGACAGCGTTGCCGTAATGGCTCTTGCCGGAATTCCGGACACCTGCCCCATCGACCACCAGAACGACCGGATATTTACGACCCTTGCTGTTGCGGGGAACTGTCAGATAACCGGAAACAGGCTTGGGTCCGGCACAGGTGAGACGGACATCGTAGAAAATATGGCTCTTCGGAGAAGGAACCTCTTTTTTCATAATGACTTTCAGAGGCGTTTTGGCAAGTTCTGCCTTGTTGGCATTCCAGAAAGCATCGAAATCTTTAGGTTCCGGACGGACGGGAGTCAGTTTTTCCGGATCAAGAATGATCCCGGTTCCCACGACCCGCACGTTTCTTTTGCCTCTCTTGAGACTCAGGGGTTTCTTGTTGGAATCAAAAAGCTGGAACGAAACATAGGACCAGCCGGGTTTTTCAAGAGAAAGTTTTACCGTATGTCCCTTTTCGGCAGGAACATTCAAAAAACGGTTTTTTGTACCGTCTTTCCACTGATAGACCCGCAGCATATATCCGGCTGAAATCGGTTTGCCATCGCAGAACACAGCGGCCTTCACCTGCACTTTTTCTCCGGCTTTGACTCTGCCAGTCTTACTGGTGCTGTCGATTTTGATCTCATACTCTGCGGCACACAAGGCGATCCCTGCAAAAAACAGAAGTTGGAAAATAATTTTTTTCATACAAAATAAACCTTTCTTTTTTAGGTACGGATATTCCTAATATATCATAACTGTAAAGGTTTTGCAATAAAAAGAGATAAAAATCAGAAAAATCATTTCATCTCCGGCTTGTAATTTTTCCTCAAAACAGTTATTTTAGATTGGTGTTCAGTGTTTTTCAACAACATAAGGATCGCAAACCTATGAAAAAAAGATTTTTAACAGCGGCTGTTCTGTTTATATGTTCCATGGTCAACTGTTTCGGCGCCGGCTGGCTCAAAGGGCCTGACCGGGATTGGTTTGTGCGATTGGAACCGGCTCTTCAGAAAGCCCGGGCCGAAAACAAAAAAGTTTATGTTCTGCAAACAGGGTCCGACTGGTGCGGCTGGTGCGTCCGTCTGTACAAAGATGTCCTCTCCTCTTCGGAATTCAAACGTTTTGCAAAAAACAATCTGGTACTGCTTTATCTGGATTTCCCCCGCAGAAAAAAAATGCCGCAGGATCAAAAAGCCTATAACAGGCAGACTGTCAGAAAACTGAGATTCGGCGGCGGTTATCCGGCGGCGGTCGTTCTGGATGCACAAGGCAATGTGATCGCCAAAAAATCCGGATATGCCAAACGTCAGGCCTATATGCAGTTCCTCAAAAGTGCAGTTCAAAAAACTGCCGCAGGAAGCTCCGGCAGCTCCGTCAATAACACCTACGGAAATCTCCCCGTCCGTTACAACCCCCAAAACAATGCTTACGGCGGCGGAGCTGTGCCGCAGGGGGCTTCAGCTCAGCAGCTGGCGGCACAGTACCAGCTTCCTCCGGCACCGCAGCAGGCACAGCAGCTGGCGGCACAGTATCAGCTTCCTCCGGCTCCGCAGCAGGCACAGCAGCTGGCGGCACAGTATCAGCTTCCTCCGGCACCGAAATCCGCCTGGCTGCCCGGCCCCGGTCCCCAATGGCATATCAAACTTGAAACGGCAGTCGAAGAGGCCCGCAGGACCAATAAAAAGATCTATGCGCTCAAAACCGGTTCCGACTGGTGTACCTGGTGCAGCAGACTCTATACAGATGTTCTTTCCCAAAATGCTTCTCTTACCTTTGCCAATCAAAATCTGGTGCTGCTTTATCTGGATTTCCCCTCCCAAAAATCCATGCCGCAGGAACAATCTTCCTACAACAACAAAACGGCCGCAGCGATCGGCGCCTCCGGCGGCTATCCGACGGCGGTCATTCTGGATTCCAACGGCAGATTTCTTAAAAAGATCTCAGGCTTTGTCTCAGCAGACAGCTACCTTGAACAAGTGCGTTCTGCCGGCAAAAAATAACTCCCCCAGGTGCAGTTTATTATGAAAATGCGATTTCCGTTGACCGGAACGGCTTTTCTCTGTCTGCTGATGCTCTGCTGCGGCTTTGAAAAAAAATGGAAAGCAGCTGAAAGCGGCTGGGATACCCGGGTCGAAACGGCTGTGAGTAAAGCTAAGGCAAGAGGCAAATATGTCCTTGTCCTCAAAACAGGACTGGAACAGGACCCGGCCAGCCGCCGTATGCTCTATGATGTATTATCCTCACGCGTCATGCGCCGTTACTTGCGCGATAATATGGAAACGGTCTGCCTGGATTTTTCCATCAACAGCAAAATGCCTTTCCAGCAAGCCCGCTACAACCATATCACGGCAACCCGCCTGGGATTTCCGGATACGACACCAGCTATGGTGATCCTCAACGGTCAGGGAACAGTCATCGCCCGCATGTCAGGCTATATTCCCTTGTCTGACTGCATGAGATTTTTCAAGGATATCATCCCCTATTCTTCTGTCCTGAATAAGACACCGACAAAGATGTGGTCATCTGCCTTCTTCTCATTCAACACACTTCAAAAAAAACAAAAGTATCTGATCCTGCTAACCGGATCAGATAGAGGCGGAGATTGTTCAAAACTCCAGAACAACGTTCTTTCACACGAAAAATTCTATCATTTTGTAAGAAAACATTTCCTTCTGAAAGAATATTCGAATAAACGTTCCTTCGCGTTGATGTATGTTGATTTTCCTCTGAGGAAAAAATTTTCTCCCAAAGAAGAGATGGCGCGGATCGCCCAGCTCAAGCGATACAAAATCAATCTTTTTCTGCCTACTCTTGCCGTATATGACAGGAATACTGACAAAGTCATCGCGCAGCATTCCGGATATCTGCCTATTGATGATTGTCTGAAATTTCTCAAGGATGCCCTGGATGGTAAAAGCCGGCCTCAGCAGAACCCGCCTAAGGTTGAAAACCTGACGGATGCAACGGATAAAAATCAACAAACGGTCTCTTTGGCCCCCAAAGTTCCGTCCCATTCCCGAAAGAAACTCCGGCAGACAAGGGTTATTTGTACCGGCTGGGGACATAAAAAAATTCTCTTTTCTGTCCTGAGGGGCATGACTGAGGCCAAGCAGAATATCGTTTTGGAAATCAAATATGTCCTGCCGACGGCCACAAAAGCACAGATATTCATTCAGGGGGAGAATGTCGCTTTTTTAACTCCCTCGCGCTATCTTTCCGGTTCAGGAACATTCCTCTGTCAAATCAAAAGCAATACACGGACAAAGTGCAGAAAACTCAGTGTCTATATCCGATACGCAGGAGAGACTGAGAAATTTCTCTTAAAGGAAATTCCCTGCGACTTCACCTGGCGGTAATCAACGGATACGGAACGCTCTCCTTAAAGCATTTGACATTTCAGCAGGATGCCGCCCCTTGATACGCTCAAACTCAATGGCAAACTCACTCCAGTCAGCAGGCAGCAGAACAGCTTTTCCGCCATTGAGCGCAACGGCCTTGCGTGCCGATCCCAACATGGCGGTATATTCTTTCCCGGACAACTGGATCAATGCCTGGACCAAGGCGCTCTGAGCGCTGCTCCGGTTGAACGTCAGCGTTTCCAAAGCGCCCGGCACATTGCCGCTGCGGTACTGCGCGAAAGCCAGACGGGGCAGATATTTTGTCTTTTCACGTCCCAGTTCCACAAGCTGTTTGTAGTACCATCCGGCAGTTTTCCAATCGCCGTTTCTTTCAGCTTCCCGGGCTGCGCCAGCCAAAAATCCGGATACTTCACGGCGTTCATCCAAACGGCCGCCCAGTTTGGGTTCAAGATCAATATCCGGCGCGGCTCCGGCCACACGGGCCGCTTCGTAAATACGGGCGGCCTCTTCCAAACGGCGGACATCTGTGGCAACAAGGAATTTAGCCAGCTCCAGACGGGGCGTAAAGATCCGCTCAGGCGCCTGACGGACAGCGATCCGCAAACGGGCCTCGGCCGCTTTGGTGTTGCCCGCGCCTGCAAGAGCTTTGCCAAGAAGCATCTGAACAAAATAGTTTTCGCCGTTGCGTTCAGCAAGCGGCGTCAATACAGCCAGAGCATTCCCGTAACGTTTGAGTCCGATATAGGCCTCAGCCATGCCGCAGGCAAGAGAAACGTTCACAGGATCTGCGGCCCGGGCCGTTGTAAACAAATTCACAGCCCGCTGATAATTTCTGCGGTCAAGCATGATCCGGGCAAGACGTCCGGAGGCTTCTGAATGATCCCGGTCGAGCTTGAGCGCCTGTTCATAGTTCCAAATGGCCAGCTCAAAACTGCCGTCAGCTTCTGCGATCTTTCCGGAAGCAACGAAGTCTCCGGGTTTGCCACTGGGAAGGGTGGAGACCATTTCCAGCTGATAGCGCAGTTTATCTTCAGCAGAGCTTCCCCGGCCGGCAAGCTCTTTTTCAAGACGCTGCCGGGTCTCTGTCAACTCATTGTTATATTTGATGACACGGGCCAACTCTTTTTTGATCTGTTCAAACTCCGCCAGACGGAGTTTTGCCTGGGCCAGCTGTCCCTCCAGTCCCTTGGCGGCGGCCAATTCGTCAGTCAAACGTTTCTGACGCTCAAGTTCTCTGCGGAGCGCATCTGTTCCGGCCAGACGCATTTTCATCTGCTCCACTTCATTGCGCGCCCGGGTCAGCTCAAGCTGAAGAGCCGTATGCGCCTGACGCTGGGCGGTCAGATCTTTTCTCAACTGTTCGGAAACAGCCAGCTGGCGCTGACTGCGGTCAAGTTCCGCCTGTTTTTCAGCAGCACGCGTTTCCGCTCTCACCAGCTGCTGACGGATCTTTGTCATTTCTGCCGTCTTGTTTTTCAAAGTCTCGGCAAGAGATCTGTTCCTGAAAAGTTCGGCTTTCATCTCATCCATTTTGTCAAGATCCTGATTCTGTTTTTTGAGCAGGATGTTTTCGGCAGCAAGCACATCAAAACGTCCACCCTTTTCCCGGAGAAGAGACAATTCCTGTTCTTTCCGGCTGTTTTCAAGGAGCAGTTCTTTTTCTCTTGCCTGTAATTTTTTCAAACTTCCGGCAGCCGTCTCAAGCTGAGCCAAACGGGTTTGAAGCCGGGCGATCCCCTGTTTGTCAGCAGGCATATCCTTCACAAGAGACTGATTGACAGCATTGAGCTTTTTGACCGTTTCCGCCAGATGAGAACTTTCCGCCGCACGGACACGCAGACTGGAAAGCTCCTGACGGACAACTGAAAGCTGCTTTTTCAACCGGTCGATCTCACGATTCTGAACTTGGATCGTATCGGACATGATCCCGGCTTTATCAGAGATCCTCTTCAACTTTTCAAACTCGGCAAACAAGGCCGGATCGGCAGAACTTTTCTGCTTTTTCAAAAGAGAGAGTTCGTTTTCCAGACGGATGACATCGTTGAGCTTTGTACGTATGCGTGCCAGCTCCATCTCTCTCAAAGCCTTGTCTTTTGCCAATTCATCAGCAGTCCGCCGGGCGCTTTCCAGTTCGGCCGTAAGCAGCTGAGTTCCGGCGGCAAGATTTCCGGCGCGGGCTGCTTTGCGTTCGCTTTCGATCTTTTCAAGTTCAAGTTTGCGGATACGCTGCCGGCTGTGATCCAGCTCCAATTTAATTGATTCATAGGAGTTGAGTTTCGATTTGGCCTGAGCCAGCTCCGCTTCAAGATTTTTGGCCACGGCCAACTCCTGGTTGAGTTTTTTCAGAGCGGCCACTTCATTTTTAAGAGGTTCCAGCTCTCCGATCCGTTTATTGGCATTGTTGAGTTTGCTGCGCAGAATAATGGCATTGCCGCGCTCGGACTCCAATTTACGGTTGGCCACTTTCAGCTCTTCATTGAGACGCTGTTCACGGGTCAGCTGGGCTTTGAGCTGATCCAGCTCAGCCAGACGCAGTTTGATCTGCGCCAATTCCGCTTCGCGGGGTTTGGCCGCCTCTGCCAGATGTTTGTTTTCTTTATTTTCGATCTGAAGGGCAGCAAAATTCTTTTTGAGCTGCTCATATTTCTGACTGATACCGGCAAGTTTGCCAATAGCCGTCAACTGTTTTTTGCGATCCTCCTGAAGCCTGTCACGCTCGGCGGTCACGGCGGTCAGAGAACTGTTCAGCTGAGAAATCTCTTTTTTCAGAGTTTCCCGGCCCTGTTTCAGAGACTCAGCCTCTGCGCGGAAACGGACAAGATCATTGTTGAGCTGATCTGCTTTTTCAGTCAAAGCTTTGCGTTCCTCCTGAGCAGCAGTCAGGCGCTTGAAGTCTTCGCTGTCCCGGTTGCCGAGGCGTTTTTCAAGATGAGCGGCGCGGTCAACGGCCCGTTTCAGATCCTGTTCCATCTCGGTTTTCAACTCCCGCAAACGCTGAAGTTCGCTTGCAGCGGAACCGGCAGCACTGCGTTCCCGTTCCAATTCTCCGCGGACGGTATTGAGATCTCCGGCAAATCTGGCCGATTCGTCCCGCAGTTTTCCGATGGCGGCGACAAGCTCTTCATTCTGTTTTTTGACCGTGTCACGGTCGATGACCACACGGGATATTTCTCCATCCTTTCCCCGGAGCGCGACCTTGAACTGCTCGATCTGCGCATGCAGTTTGCGGTTTTCTTCAGCGAAAACATCATGGGAACCGCTGGTGCCGCTCTCATTCTGTTTTTGAGCAAGCTGAGCCTGTAATTTTTTGATCTCCTCATTTCGCGCGGCGATCACAGCGGAGGACTGCTTGTTCAGACGGACCTGCTCCGCCAGATTGCGTTCAAGCATTGTCCTGGCTTCAGCGGCATTTTTTTCTGCGGCGGCAAGTTTTTCACGCAAACCGGAAACATCTCTTGAGCCGGAAGGTCTTTGGCGGAGTTCTTTCAACTCTTTTTCAAGAGCCGTACGGAAAGTTTCCGCCCTTTTGAGATCCGCTTGAAGGAGGAGGGACTTTTCCACAGCCGCCTGTTCCGTTTTCCGCAGTACGGCAAGCTGTTTTTCAAGAGACGCAACCCGGGAGGATTCAGATATTTTGTCACCTTTCTTTATTTTTTCCAAATCAGAAGAGAGCTGCTTGATCTGTTTTTCCCTGTTTTCGATCTCAAGCCGGGAAAACATAGCGGCTTTTTCAGCGGCGGCAGTGCGGTCAGCAAGCTGTGCAGAAAGAGCGGCAGCTTTCTTTTTGACCTGCTCCAGCTCAACGGTCAGCTCTTTGAGATTTTTGTTGCGGGAGGCCATGTGACGCTCAAGTTCCTGACGGGCGGACTCCGCCACTTCAGCCCGGATGAGTTTGACTTTCAGATTTTCGATCTCTGCGGCATTTTTATCCAACTGAGTCTGCAAAGCATTTTTTTCTGAAATAAGCTGATTGACATGACGGACAAGTTTCCGTTCATTATCCTGCATTTTACCGACACGTCCGGCCTGTTCGGAGGCAATGGCAAGCTGCTGTTTCACACTGATAAGCTCTTCATTTTCAGCCTGCTGTTCCCGCTGAAACTGCTCCATTTGTTTTTTCAATGCAGAAAGCTGCTCTTCCAGAACTTTGCGTTTTTCCAGGGCCTCCTGGCGGAAGTTTCTCAAGCCGGCGCTTTCATTCGTTATGCGGGTGATCTCGGCGATCTTTTCCCCAAGCTGCCGCTCAACGGAACGGCGGCGGGTCTCGGAAGCTCTGAAGCGTCCCTCTTCCATTTTTCTGCGGCGCTCCAATGCGGTGATCTGCTTTTTAAGCTGCTCTGTCAACATTTTTTCTTCCAGAAGCTGCTCCTTCAGCTCCTGAGCCTGACGGCTGGGCTGACGGGAAGCGCGGTCAAGATCACGATAACGGCGTTCCAGAAGCATATAACGCTCTCTGGCAATGCGCTGATCCCGCAAAAGCTGGGTAATCTCCTGCTCATAATTGCGCTGAGCGCCCGTTTTTTCCCGCAAAGAGGCCAGTTCTGCCCGGGCTTCAGAAAGCTGTTTGCGGATATCATCCATCTCTCTGGCAACCTCTTCTGAGGCAGGACGTAAAGCAGCGGCCCCTGTTTCGGCCATCTTTTCAGGAGCAGGTTCAGCATCTCCCAAAAGCCGTTTCATGCGTTCACATTCTCTTTCGCAGTCGGCGATCCTGCGGGCAATGACCTTCTGGTTCCAGTCGGGACGAGCCCTTCTCACGCTGTTATAATGGTCAAGAGCCTCCTGAAAGGCTTTGAGAGCTTTGGTATATTCACCCCGGTCACGGCATCCTTCGCCCTGTTCAAAACAGGTATATCCCAGGCGCCAGGCGTCCCACGGAGAAACATCGGCAAACAGTACACCGGCAGTCAAAAAAGCCGCCGCCAAAATCAGGAGCAATTTTCTCATTTCAGACAATCCGCAAATCTGTGATAATGTTTTTCTTCAACGGCAATAACGATATCCAGCACGCCGTCCGGCGCATATTCCTCTTCGTAAACCTCTGCGATGGCGTGGGCAAGGGCTGCAAGATCAGAACGGGAGGGTGGGATGCACAAATGCATGATCCTTCTGTCTCCGGCGGCCAGTTCAGGCAGTTTGCTGCGGAGCTGCGCCATCCCCTCCCCCGTTTTCGTGGAAATATAAAGGGCATCCGGAAACAATCCGTGCAGACGGGCCAGAAGGACAGCATCTGCGGCAGGATCGATCTTATCCATTTTATTGAAAATGATCTGGATCTTTTTTTCATCAGCGCCCAGCTCTTTGAGGACGCCGAGGGTCGTCTCCCACTCGGCATCAAGACGGGAACTGGAAACATCCAGCACCAGAAGCAGAAAATCAGCCAATACGGCCTCTTCCAGCGTGGATTTGAAGGCCTCCACAAGCGTGTGGGGAAGTTTCCGGACAAACCCCACCGTATCAGTCAGAACGATCTCCATATTTCCCGGCAGTTCAATGCGCCGCGCCACGGGATCAAGGGTCGCAAAAAGCTGGTCTTTGACCAGAACATCCGCTCCGGAAAGGGCATTGAGCAGACTGGATTTGCCCACGTTGGTATATCCCACGATAGCCCCCTGGGTCACAGGACGCCTTTCGCGGGCCTTCCGGCGGGTGGAACGCTGTTTCCGGACAAGTTCCAACTCCTCATTGAGGGTCCGGATCTTGCGTTTGAGCAAACGCCGGTCTGTTTCGATCTGAGCCTCACCCTGTCCGCGGTTGGTGGCCCCGCCGCCCCGCTGACGGGAAAGATGTGTCCAGGCCCCGGTCAGACGGGGCAGCTGATAATTGGCACGGGCCAGCTCCACTTGAAGGACCGCCTCGCGGGTCTGCGCTCGGGCGGCAAAGATCTCAAGAATGACCTCTTCGCGGCTGATAACCGGACATTTAGCCAGACGTTCCCAGTTTCTCTGTTGACTGGGAGTCAGTTCGGAGTCGATAACGATCATATCCGCCTCGCACTCCTGGGCCAGTTGAGCGATCTCTTCCGCACGTCCGTCGCCGATGCGGTAACGGACGCGCCCGCCGCGCAATTTGGCAAGCTCCGGCTCAAGAGAGACAATATTAAGGTTTATCAGCAGCTCGGAAAGTTCTCCGAGCTGCTCTCTGACCATATCCTCATCCTCTTCCGGAGAAATGATCCCCACGGGAAGAGCCCGTTCCATACGGGAAACTGCTGCGGCAAGATCGATCACTCTCTATTCTACTCCTTGAGAAGGGCCTGCATATCGGCCATCTGTTCCGTAATGGAACGGACCAGTTTGAATTGATTGCGGCACCGTTCCAGATTGTGCTTGGGACGGCGGATCTTGAAGTAAGAGTCTCCTTCAAGATAGTCGGTGAGAAAACGGATACCGATCTCTGTGGTGATGATCTTTCCCGACAGAGGCAGATTTTCCTTTTCCGCCGGTGTCATAAAACCGCCGGCAGATTTGATAAAGCCCCGGTAAAGCCCCTCATACATATCAAAACGCATCCAGACTTTGCTGCAGTCGATCTCGTCCTCTCCGGCGGAATTGGTGGCACTGCGCACCATGTCGCCGAAGTCGTACAGAGACAACCCCGGCATGACCGTATCCAGATCCAGCACACAAACACCCTCACCGGAAAGGTCATCTATCAGGATATTATTGCTTTTGGTATCGTTGTGGGTGATACGTTCCGGGATATCTCCGGACTCGTTGAGACGCAAAAGCGTCCCCGCCTCATCTTTGAGAGAAAGGGCAAACTCGATTTCAGGAAGAACTTCCTTGACCCGGCCGAAAGCATCGTTCCGGATAGCCTCTTCCAGACGTTCAAAACGTTTGGGCGTGTTGTGAAAATCGGGAATCGTTTCATTGAGACGTTTTCCGGGAAGATCCACCAGAAGTTCATGAAACTCTCCGAAAGCCTCCGCAATACGGAAAGCCTGTTCCGGCGTTTCCAGAACCTCATACGCCCGGGCATTTTCCACAAACACATAAGCCCGCCAGTAATTGCCCTGGTCATCTGTCACATAGGGTTTTCCGCCGGGTTCGCGCAAAAGACGGAGCGTCCGTTTTTTCGTCTCGATGCGGGCGGCCCGGATTTTGGTGAGGATATGATCTGTGACCCGATCAATATTTTCCATCACGCCTGCGGGATCGCGGAAAACATTGCTGTTGATCCGCTGGAGAATATAGTGCAGACGCACGCCGCCCTGGTCAAATGTCAGCTGATAGGTGTCATTGACATTGCCCATACCGAAGGGCGTTCCCACAAGAAAATCCCCGTAAATGGAAAATTTATAAATCAAATCACGCAAAAAAGACTGTCTGTATCTCATAAGTTTCAGTTCTTTCCGAAAAGAGGTGTGGGATAAGCACCGGAAGAAACCAGTTTTTCAAGATTGGCCTGGACCAGCGGACGGTCCTCCCGGTAGGTCACGCCGAACCAGCTGTCTTTGCTGTTTCTGGCGGAAATAACGGCTTCACCGCGGGAGATCAACTCATCCACAGCTCCGGGAAGATAAAATTCGCTTTTAAGTTCTGTACCGTGCTTTTCAAGAAACTCGATCAGGAGTTTTTCCAGCTTATCCAGAAACTCCGGCATGAAGCCCCAGGAATTCATGGAAACAAATTCCCTGCCGGTAAACTCAGCAGGATGCTCCGGATCGGATCTGTCTGCCGCACCATCGGCTGTTTTTTCGATTTTGGTAAATTCTGTGACTTTCCGCAGAACCCCCTCCTCATCCACAGAGCAGATGCCCCGGGCGACGGAACCGTTTTCACTCAGGGTGTTGGCCAGAATGAACGTGGCGATCACGCCGCGCACTTTTCCGCTCTGGGGCGGATCGGCCAGATAAGCCGCCAGCTGACGGTAACTGTCTGCGCCGTAAAAGTCATCGGCATTGATGACTGCAAAGGGCGTTTTGAGAATATGACGGGTGGCAAAAAGGGCATGTCCCGTTCCCCAGGGCTTTTCCCGTCCTTCAGGAACAGAAAATCCTGCCGGAAGATCATCCAGCTGCTGGAAGGCGTAATCAACGGCAATGATCTTTTCATACTTTTTCCCGATCTTTTCACGGAACTCAGCTTCAAAATCTTTGCGGATAACAAAAAGAACACGGTTGAAACCGGCTCTGACGGCATCAAACACGGAGTAATCCATAATGGTTTCGCCGCCGGGTCCCATAGGATCAAGCTGTTTCAATCCGCCGTAACGGCTGCCCATGCCGGCAGCCAGGATAACCAAAGTCAAATCTGCCATAATAAAAATTCCTTTAATTTATTGCAGCACGATGTGCTGAGTGTTATATTTCAATACAGAAAAACGGCACGCTCTCTTATCAACTTCTCCTCTCAGTGCCGATATTGACGGCAAAAGTCCTGATGGCCAGCTCTTCGGGAACATTGAAGCGTAAAGTGGTCATCAACTCTTCAGCCTCACGGAGGACCGCATTGCCAAATTCTTCAGAGACAGCCCTTTCCGGTTCTCCGGAGGGAAAAACTTCCGGATTGGCCAGAAGAGAAAACGCCACTCCTCTGGACAACAGAAAAACCTGCTGGCAAAAAGCAAGTACCGCCGAAAGGAAGATCCCCCGCTCCTGCATATAAGCGCCGCTGGAAGCATCCGCGACACGCGCCTCAAGCCGTTTGAGAAAAGCAGGATCCTCGGCCGTACTTGCCGCCCGGAGCTGATCGGCAAACTCCAGAGCCACCTGTTTTTCCGCAGCGGCGGCCAAGCCGTTGGCGACGCGGACAAGGGCCGCAGCGGCAGCCTCGGCCGCAACAAGTCCCCCCTGCCCGAAACAGAGATCTTCCAGCGCACGGAACACCTCTCCGGCCCCGTCAAAACGGTACTTGCAGCTGTTGCCGGGAAGAGGTATCTGCTGACAGCGGGAGATCGTCGTCGGCAGCAGAGAGGCCGGATTGCCTGTGGAAAGGATCAACGTCGTTTCCGGCGGCGGCTCTTCAAGGGTTTTCAAAAGAGCATTCTGAGCCTCAGAGTTCATTCTGTCCGCCTCAAAGATCAGACCGATCTTGCGCGAAAAAACAGAGGTGCTGGTCAGGTGAAAAGCGGAAATAAAATGACGCAGGGTATTGGGTTCGGGATTGATCCGGTCTCCGACCTTGATCTGATACATTTTTCCCACGGGGGAAAGGGTATGCATTTCAGAATAACTCTGATCGGCGATTTTCCGGCAGTAGGGACAATCCGTATCCGGCACACCGCTCTTGAGAGCCTCCGGGCAGCCGGCGATCTGAGCCAGGATCAGAGAAAAATCCCGCCGGATATCTGCATCGGGGGAGCAGACAAGAAAGGCATGCGCAAAGCGGCCGAACTTGCGGGCATTGCCGAGGCATTTGAGCAATTCAGGATATCTTCCTGCATAATCACTGTATAAACTCATGGACGATCCTGACAATCTGTTCGTGGACGGAATCAGGGTCCTGATCCGCGTCGATCACTTTTATTCTTCCGGGTTCCGCAGCCGCCTGCTGAAGAAAGAAGGTGCGGACAGCACGGTGAAAATCTATTTTTTCCGCTTCAAAACGGTCAAACTGCCCCGCCGTCTCTGAACGCTTCCGGGTCCGGGCAAATCCGCTTTCAGGAGAAAGATCAAGGAGAAATGTCAGATCCGGATGCAGCTCTTCCGAAGCAAAATCATTGAGCATGGCGATCTCTTTGCAGCCAATCCCTCTTGCCCCCCCCTGATAAGCCAGAGTGGAGTCGGAAAAACGGTCGCAGATCACAGTTATCCCCTCTGCCAGCGCCGGCAGGATCAGCTCCCGGACATGCTGGGCCCGGGCTGCCTCCATCAGAAGCAGTTCCGTTCTGGGATGCATTTTCTCAGCCCCGTCATGCCCCTTGACCACTTCGCGGATCTTTTCCGCCAAAGCGGTGCCGCCGGGTTCTCTCGTGGCCCGGGCAGGACAGCCGTTTTTTTCAAAATATGCCAGCAAACGGGCGACCTGAGTGCTTTTCCCGGCCCCCTCCGGACCTTCAAAAGTGATGAAAAGTCCCCGTTTTACGGCTTTTTTTTCGTTTTCCATGATAATTTTCCTGTTTTTTCTTATTTATAAAGATACTTCCATTTGCTCTGAAGTTCAAATCGTGATATATTTTAATAAGCACTTTTTTACAAAAAAACAGGCAGGGAGGCTCCAAAAGGGATTTTTACCTTCGGGTCCCCGCCAAAAAAAAGGGTAAAACGTATCATGAGTAAAGTACTTTCACGTTCAAGCTACCTTGAAAAGAATGTCGGAGATTTTCCGGCTGAATTCGAGATCGCCGGCGTCCGTTATGAAAAAGCAGACGATCTGCGCTACGGAACCAATCCCCATCAGCCTGCGGCTTATTACCGTCCGGCGGGCGTTCCCGGCGTTATCGGCGGCATGGAGATCATCAAAAACGGCAAGAGCGGTCTTTCCCAGACCAATTTGGAGGATATTTCCGGCGCGCTCAACATCGTCAAGTTCTGCGACAGAAGCGCCTGTGCTGTCATGAAACACGTCAATCCCTCCGGCGCCGCTGTGGCCGTGGGCAATGAGACGCTCAAGCAGGTCTATATCAAAGCCCGCGACGCAGACCCCCGCGCCGCTTTCGGCAGTGTGATCTCTTTCAACACCTGCGTTGATGAAGAGACT